>NZ_JBEXWC010000020.1:0-130051 GCF_040629635.1 Streptomyces sp. NPDC005898
CTGCAGGGGGGACCCTGTGGGAGAGTAGGACGCCGCCGAACTAATTTTGATAAAGCCTCAGGCCCTGGACATTGTCCGGGGCCTGAGGCTTTTTTTGCGTTCAAGGGGTTTCTCGTGTGCTCAGGCCGGGGTCACCAATTTCGTGTCGTACGCGAGAATCACCGCCTGCACTCTGTCCCGCGCGCCCGTTTTCGCGAGGATGCGGCCCACATGGGTCTTCACCGTGGATTCCGCGAGGTGCAGACGGACCGCTATTTCGGTGTTCGTCCAGCCCTGGCCGATGACAGTGAGGATCTCGCGTTCCCGATCCGTGAGAGAGATCAGCCGCGGATGGGACGCGGGATCCGCAGGCCCTGAGCCGGCTGCGGGGAGATGCTCCGCGAAGGTGTCCAGGAGGCGACGGGTCAGGCTGGGGGCGACCACCGCGTCGCCCGAGGCGACCGCGCGGATTCCGGAGAGGAGTTCCTCGGGCAGGGCGTCCTTGATGAGGAACCCCGAGGCGCCCGCGCGCAGACCGTCGTACGCGTACTCGTCGAGGTCGAACGTGGTGAGGATCAGGACGCGGGTGCGGTCGCCGGACGCGACGATGCGGCGCGTGGCCTCGATGCCGTCCAGGCCCGGCATGCGGATGTCCATCAGGACCACGTCGGGGTGGAGTTCGGCGGTCATGCGGACCGCCTCGCTGCCGTTGCCGGCCTCGCCCGCCACCGTCATGTCGTCCTGGCTCTCCAGGAGCATGCGGAAACCGAAGCGCTGCATGGGCTGGTCGTCCACGATGAGCACGTTCGTCACTGTGTGTCGCTGTCCTTCGGGAGACGGAGGTGGACCCGCCAGCCGCCCGGCGGGGAAGGGAGTGGACCTGCCTCAAGTGTGCCGTCGTACAACGCTGTTCGCTCCCGCATGCCGGTCAGGCCCCGGCCGCTGCCCGGGGACCGGGAAGGGGTGCCGCCCGTGCCGGTGTCCGTGACGGTCACCGTGACGGCGGTGTCGCTGCAGGAGACGTCGACGGTGGCGGTGGCGCCGGGGCCGGCGTGTTTCAGGGTGTTCGTGAGGGCTTCCTGCACCACGCGGTAGACGGTGAGCTGGCGGCCCGCGGTGATGGAGCCGGGGCGGCCGCGGACGGTGCTTCGTGTCGGCAGACCCGCGGCCCGTACGCCGTCGATGAGGCGGTCCAGGTCGGTGAGGGTGGGTTGCGGGGCGCGATCGGCCGCGGCGGGGGTGTCCTCGCGCAGGACGTCCAGGAGGCGCCGCAGCTCGGCGAGGGCCTGGCGGCTCGTGGTCCCGATGGCGTCGAGGGCCTGGGCGGCACGCTCGGGGGACTTGGCGGCCGCGTACGAACCGCCGTCCGCGAGGCCGGTGATGACGGACAGATTGTGTCCGATGATGTCGTGCATCTCGCGGGCGATACGGGTGCGTTCGGCCGCGGCGGCGAGCCGGGCCTGCTGGTCGCGTTCCACTTCGAGCCGCCGGGCGCGGTCGACGAGGGCCCGGGTGTGGTCCTGGCGGGAGCGGACGGCGACGCCCGCCAGTGAGACGAGGGCGAAGGACCAGACGTGCGGGACGACCAGCTCGTACCAGCCGCGGGACGGGTAGGTGAGGACGCAGACGGCCATGGGAAGCGCGATCATGGCGGCCGCTCGTCCGAGGGTCTTCAGGGGCAGGCGCAGGGCGATGTTGAAGACCACGACGAATTGGATCAGGGCTGCCTGGAGCCAGGCGCCCGTCCCATTGCTGACCAGCGTCGCCACCGTCATCACCGCGAGGGCGATCAGCGGACGGCGGCGGCGCCACAGCAGGGGGACGGAGAGGGCGAGGCTCATCAGGAGGACCTGGCCCTGCGGCACGTGCGGGTCGGCCGCGGTGGTGCGCCAGCCGCCCTGGCCGTCGGTGAGGGCGGCGATCACGAAGAACCCCGTCACCAGGAGGTCCCACACCAGAGGGCGGCGGCTGTCGAAGGCGCGCACCCGCTGGATGGAGCGCTGGACGAGCCGGGTGAGGGGATGCGGCTCGGTGGCGCTCTCCGGGTTGGTCACGCCCCCTGGCGCGGTCTCCGGGCCGGTCGCTGTCACCGGAGCGGTCGCGGGCGCCGTCTCGGTCGCGCCCGCCGGTTCAGTCGTCGGCTCGGCTTCGGGCATGCGCTCATCCTCGGGCACCGGCCTCATCCTCGTACACGGGTTTCTCGTGAGCCGGGTGCCGTCACACGTCCCGCCGCTTGAGCAGCGCCGTCGACGCCGCGAGGGCCACGGCGGACCAGAGGGCGAGGGTGAGCAGGGCGGTGCCGGGGGCGATGGTGTGCTCCACCCGGGAGACCGAGCCGAGGGCGCTCGCCGCCTGGGCCGGGAAGTACCGGATGGCGCTCTGGACGGCGTCGAAGGGCAGCATCGACAGCACCTCCGGCAGGATCAGCACGGAGCCGACGAACGCGCCGACGGCGCCGGGCACCGAGCGCAGCAGGGCGCCGAGGCAGAGGGCGAAGAGGCCGAGCAGGGTGAGGGCGGCCGCGCTGGTGGTGAGGGCGGCGAGGACGTCGTCATCGGTGAGGGCGAGTTCCTTGTCGGTGCCGGAGAGCCAGGTCTGGGCGGTGAGGAACGTGACGGTGTTCGTCGTCCAGGAGGCGGTGAAGGCGACGACGGTGAAGACCGCGGCCTTCGACCACAGGAGGGGCAGGCGCTGCGGGACGGCGGTGAGGGAGGCCCGGATCATGCCCGTCGCGTACTCGCCGGCGGTGACGAGGATGCCGAGGACGGCGAGGCAGATCTGGGAGAGCTGGGTGCCGAAGAGGGTGAAGACGACGGTGTCGATCTCGGCGTCGTCGCCGTCGTAGGTGCTGCCCATGACGATGCCGACCGACAGGACCAGGGCGCTCGCCGTGATGAGGGTGATCCAGGTGGAGCGGAGCGTCCAGAGCTTGTGCCACTCCGCGCGCAGGATGCCCTTGGCGCTCAGGCGGTACGCGGGGGCGGGGACGCCGGTTCCTGAGGTGGTCTCGGTGGGGTGCGTGAGGGTGTTCATGCCGCCGTTCCTTCCGGCTGGGGGGCGGTCGTCGGGGCGAGGTACTCGACGGAGTCGCGGGTGAGGTCCATGAACGCCTGCTCCAACGACGCGGTGTGCGGCGTGAGTTCGAAGAGCGGGATGCCGTGGGCTGCGGCGGTGCGGCCGATGTGCTCGGCGTCCGTGCCGCGTACGTCGAGGACGCCGGGGGCGTTGCCGGTGATCTGTACCGCGGGGGCGGCGAGCAGCTCGGTGAGGAGGCCGGCCTCGGGGGTGACGACCTTGACGGAGCCGGTGCCGGACTCGCGTACGAAGCGGTCGACGGTGGTGTCGGCGAGGAGCCGGCCGCGGCCGATGATGACGAGGTGGTCGGCGGTCAGCGCCATCTCGCTCATGAGGTGCGAGGAGACGAGGACCGTACGGCCCTCGGCGGCCAGGGATCTGAGGAGGTTGCGGATCCACAGGACGCCCTCGGGGTCGAGGCCGTTGACCGGTTCGTCGAGGATGAGGGTGGCGGGGTCGCCGAGCAGGGCGGCGGCGATGCCGAGGCGTTGGCCCATGCCGAGGGAGAAGCCCTTGACGCGCCTGCGGGCCACCTCGTGGATGCCGGCCAGCTCCAGGACCGCGGCCACGCGGCTCCTGGGGATGGAGTGCGTGTGGGCGAGCGCCATCAGGTGGTGGTAGGCGGAGCGGCCCGGGTGGACGGAGCGGGCCTCCAGCAGAGCGCCCACTTCGCGCAGGGGAGCGGGGTGCGCCGTGTAGGAGCGGTCGCCGATGGTGGCGCGGCCGCGGGTGGGGGCGTCCAGGCCGAGGAGCATCCGCATGGTCGTGGACTTGCCCGCGCCGTTGGGGCCGAGGAAGCCGGTGACGGTGCCGGGGAGGACCTCGAAGCTGAGGTCGTCGACGGCCTTCTTGGCGGGCTTGCCGCCGTAGTGTTTGGTCAGTCCGTATGCCCTGATCGTCATGTGTCCGATGCTGGCCGGTGCGGGGGCGCGGATCGTCGGACCGGGGGCGGGACGTGGCGGCCGGGGGTAGTACCGGGGTACGACGGCGACCCTGAGGCGTGCTTGCCGGGGTGCCGGGCTTCGAGTGTGGGAGCGCCGTCGTCAGAGGGGCAGGGCGCTGTCCGGCCAGCGGGATCTGGCCTGTTCTCGGGAGCGGAGCAGGACACGGGTGGGCATGCCCAGGTCGGTGCCGGAGGTGAGCAGCTCCGGGAGTTGGGGCAGGGGGGCCACCGCGGCGGCGTCGTCCAGGACGAGCGTCATTGGTGGGTCGAGCCGACCGGAGGATGACCGTTCGGCCATGCGCCGGCCGTGCTCGACCACGCTGGAGGCGAGTGCCGTCAGCAGCGGCATGGCACCCGGGCCTTGGCGGGACTTGGGATCTTCGATCGCCTCCCCCACCACGAAAAGCGTGCCCCCTTCACGGACAAAGGAATCCAGGGTGAGCGCATCAGTTCGGTTCGGGGTGCAGGATTCGCGGACGTGGACCGTGAAGAGGGCGGACAGGGCGCGGGCGGTCAACTCCTGGGCGACGTCCCGGCGTTCCGGGTACGCCGTGAGCGCCGCCTCCAGCTCGCCGGCGGCGCCGGGCGCGGCCTTGGGATGCGTACGGAGGATGCGGACCGCCTCTTGGACCTGCGTGCCCTGGGACCAGCGGTGGACGTTCCGCATCGGCTTGTCGGCCACGGCGGCGGCGTGCAGGAAGCTGCGCATCAGCAGTTCCGCCGTGTCGGCCACCGCCGCGTCCAGTCGGGCGGCCGGCCTTATCGGGGCGAGGAGGGCGACGGCGCGGCGGGTGGCCGTCGCCTTGTCCTGGCAGCCGGAGGTGGGGGACCAGTGCATGCGGGCGGGAGTGTCGCAGAGGTGGGAGGGGTCGTAGAGGAGGACGGGGCCCAGCTTGGCGCGGGCGTCCTTCGTCTCCTCCCACAGGGTGGGGTCGGAGGTCAGGACCAGGGCGGCGGCCTCGGCGTCCTGGATGGCCTGGAGGGCGTGGGGCCTTCTGGTCTCGGGGGTGCCGAGGATGAGGGGCCCTGCGAGGGGCGTAGGCGGGGTTTTTGTGTGGGGCCCTGCGAGGGGCGTGACCGGGATTTTTGTGCCGGGTCCTTCGAAGGGCGTGGGCGGGGTGGGTGTGATGGGGCTCGCGGCTTCGGTGCGGGGTTCTCGGCCGGTCGGCCTGGGCGGTTCGTGGGGTTCTGGTGCGCCTTCGGCGCCCGTTTCCCACCCACCCGCCCTTACAGGCCCGTATGTTCCTGGTGCGCCTTCGGCGCCCGGCTGCCAGGCGCCCGCCGTCGCAGGGCCGTGGGATCCTGGTGCGCCTTCGGCGCTTGTTTCCCATCCGCCCGCCCTTACAGGCCCGTTCGGCCCCAGTGGGACTTCTGCGCCCGGCTGCCAGCCGTCCGCCCTTACAGGCCCGCCCGGTCCCACCGCGCCTTCGGCGTGCCCCGGCCGGCGGACGTCCGGGGTCGCGGGGGCGGTCCTGCCCGGGGTGTCCTCGGTGATGTCCATGGGGCGGCCGGAGGGGCTCTCGGATCCGTGTCGTGCTCGGGTCGCCCTCCGTACCGCTCGCCACCTCGTCACCGTGCCCAGCGTGAAGATCGTCAGGACGAGCAGGGCCAGGAGCTGGCCGATGAACAGGCCCCAGAACAGGCCGTAGCCCGAGAGCTGCGGCGGCGGGGTGTCGGGCCAGGCGCCCGGGAGGTCCTGGGGGTGGCCGATCAAGTGGCGTACCGCCAGTGGCGTACGGCCGAACGTCACGCCGTCCGGCACGGCGCCCCGCGCGAACCACGCCGCGAGGCGCGTCGCCGACCACACCAGGACCGTGGAGATCAGCAGAAAGCCGAGGATCCCCAGCAGGAGGCCGTCCGGGACCCCCCGCTCGGCACCTGCGCCCCGGCGGCCCCGCTCCCAGTCATCCCGCATGCTGCTCCATGTACGCCGCCCGTTCCTCCGCCTCCAGCTCGGCCGCCCGCAGCGCGTCGTCGGCCGGCATGCCGGCGCTCGCCAGTTCGGCGGAGGACTCCGTCATGGCGCGGTCCGTGAAGACGAGGGGCCGTTCCGTCTCCGTGATGAGGTGCTTGACCACCTGGACGTTGCCGTTCACGTCCCACACCGCGATGCCCGGGGTGAGGGTGGGGATGATCTCCACGGCCCACCTGGGCAGGCCGAGGACCCGTCCCGTCGCCCGTGCCTCGTCGGCCTTCTGGGCGTAGATCGTGCGGGTGGAGGCCATCTTCAGGATCGCCGCCGCCTCCTTGGCCGCCGCGCCGTCGACCACGTCGCTCAGGTGGTGGACCACCGCCACGAACGACAGGCCGAGCCGCCGGCCGAACTTCAGCAGCCGCTGGAACAGCTGCGCCACGAACGGGGAGTTGATGATGTGCCAGGCCTCTTCCACCAGGAAGATGCGCTTCTTGCGGTCGGGCCGGATCCAGGTGTGCTCCAGCCACACGCCGACGATCGCCATCAGGATCGGCATCGCGATGGAGTTCCGGTCGATGTGGGACAGGTCGAAGACGGTCAGGGGCGCGTCGAGGTCGACGCCGACCGTCGTGGGGCCGTCGAACATGCCCCGCAGGTCACCGTCGACCAGGCGGTCCAGGACCAGCGCCACGTCCAGGCCCCACGCGCGTACGTCGTCTATGGCCACGTTCATCGCCTCGGCCGACTCCGGCTCGGGGTGGCGCAGCTGCTCGACGATGTCGGTCAGGACCGGCTGGCGCTCCACGATCGTCTCGTTGACGTAGGCGTGCGCGACCTTCAGGGCGAAGCCCGAGCGCTCGTCCAGGCCGTGGCCCATGGCGACCTCGATGATCGTGCGGAGCAGCGCGAGCTGGCCCGTCGTCGTGATCGCCGGATCGAGCGGGTTGAGCCGGATGCCCATGTCGAGGGCGGCCGTCGGGTCGAGCCGGATGGGCGTTATGCCCAGCTCCTGGGCGATCAGGTTCCATTCGCCCACCCCGTCCTCGCCCTGTGCGTCAAGGACGACGACCTGGCGGTCCTTGAACCGCAACTGCCGCAGGACGTACGTCTTCTCCAGCGCCGACTTGCCGTTGCCGGACTCGCCGAGCACCAGCCAGTGCGGTGCGGGCAGCTGCTGCCCGTACAGCTGGAAGGGGTCGTAGATGTACCCCTTGCCGGAATACACCTCACGCCCGATGATCACGCCCGAGTCGCCGAGCCCCGGCGCGGCCGTCGGGAGGTAGACCGCCTGGGCCTGCCCCGTCGACGTACGCACCGGAAGCCTGGTCGTCTCGACCTTCCCGAAGAGGAAGGACGTGAAGGCGTCCGTGAGGACGGTCAGCGGATCCCGCATCGCAACAGCCTGCCTCTACGTCGATACCGTCTAGCGCTCACGCGCTCTAGCGTCGGATGCCGGTCGCGAACGGCAGCGTGTTGACGAAGGCCCTGTGGTGCTCGCGGTCGCACCACTCCAGCTTCAGATACGACTTGCCGGCGGAGGCGCGGATGGTGCGCTTGTCGCGCGCGAGCGCCTCCGGGGAACGGGACGACACCGTGATGTAGCCCACGAGGTTGACGCCCGCCGCGCCGCTCGCCAGGTCCTCGCCGCGCTGGTCCAGGCGGGAGTTCGAGGCGACGTCGCGGGGGTCGACCGTGCGGTTCATCTTGGCCTGGCGGCTGGCCTCCGCCTCGTCGTTCGTCTTCTCGGTCAGCATCCGCTCGATGGCGACCTCGGTGGGTTCGAGGTCCATCGTCACGGCCACCGTGCGGATGACGTCCGGGGTGTGGACGAGCAGCGGGGCGAGGAAGTTGACGCCGACGGGGGTCATCGGCCACTCCTTCACCCAGGCCGTGGCGTGGCACCAGGGGGCGCGGGTGGAGGACTCGCGGGTCTTGGCCTGGAGGTAGGTGGGCTCCATGGCGTCCAGCTCGGCGGGCCAGGCGTTGCGCTTGGTCATCGCCTGGATGTGGTCGATGGGGTGGTCCGGGTCGTACATGGAGTGGACCAGGGAGGCGAGGCGGCCTTGGCCGAGCGGCTGCCGTACGCGGATGTCGGCCTCCTGGAGCCGCGAGCAGATGTCGGTCAGCTCGCGGGCCATGACCACGGCGAGACCGGCGTCCTTGTCGAGCTTGCGGCCGCCGTGCGGCCGCGCCGCGCGGGCCATCGCCTGCGCCTCGGCGGCCAGGTCGCGGGAGTAGTGCATGCAGGCGACGAGGTAGGCGCGGTGCTGCTCGCTGCTGGTCGACACCATCGACTGGAGCTGGTCGTACGACTCCTGGAGCCACGGCAGCGCCCGGTGGTCGCCGCGCTGGGCGACGTCCTTGGCGTGGGCGTCGGGGTCGGCGGGCAGGGTGCGGGCGAGCATCTGGAGGCGGGTGACGAAGCCGTCGCCGTTCGCCACGTGCTTCAGGAGGGTGCCGAAGCGGTCGACGAGGGCCTCCTGGTCCTCGCTGTCGCGCAGGCCCACGCCCGGGCCCTCGATCTCGATGGCGGCGGTGACAGTGCGCCGGTCGGCGTGCAGCAGTACGGCGATCTCGTCGGGGCCGAAGGGTGCGGCGAGCCAGTTGATGCGGCCGATGCCGGGCGGCGGCCCGACCTCGATCTCGCGCCCGTCGAGCCTGATCCCGGCCTCCGGGGCGGCGGAGCGGTAGGCGGTGCCGCGCTTCAGGGAGCGCTTGTAACTGCGGTTGATCTCGAACCACTTGTAGAACGTCCGGCCCTTGTACGGGACGTACACCGCGGCGACGGCGAGCATCGGCAGGCCGGAGAGCAGCACGATGCGCAGGGAGAGGACGGGGACGAGGAGCCCGCACATCATCCCGAGGAAGGCCCCCACGATGATCAGGGCGATCTCGCCGGTCTCGCGGTTCTTGCCGACGATCGCGTTCGGCCGGGCGCGGCCGATCAGATATGTGCGGCGGGGCGCGACCGGATGGGACACGTGGGACTGGGTCGTCAACGCCCTTCACCTCCCGTGCGGTTGGGACTGCTGTTGTTGCGGGCGCCGCCGCGGTTGCCCGCGTGCGGCGTGTTCGTCGCGCTGGAGCGCGGCGCGGGTGCGGCGGAGGGGACGGATCCGCCGCCGGTCGAGGAGCCGCCGGTCGCGGGGCCGCCGGCGGGCGTGCGGGCGCTGTGGGCGGCGACGCCGCCGCCGACGGGGTTGGCGGGCCGGGGCTGGCTGCTTCCGGCGCCGCCGCCGCCCGAGCCGTTGCCCCGGGCGCTGTGGGTCTTGATGCCCTGGGAGACGAGGGAGGCGGGGGAGCTGATCACGGCGGCGGCCTTGTTCTCGGCACCGCGCATGATGCGGTTGTTGCGGGAGCCGGCGATCTCGTCGCCGAAGCCGGGGACGAAGCGGTAGATCATGGCGCTCGCGAAGATGGCGAGCAGGATGATCGACAGGCCGGAGACGACGGCGGAGAACGCGTCGGGGCCGTCGTCGGCGGAGAGCGCGCCGGCGAGGCCGAGCACGATCACGATGATCGGTTTGACGAGGATGACGGCGATCATGATGCCCGCCCAGCGGCGGACGTGCGACCACAGGTTCTTGTCGACGAGGCCGGCGTAGACGACGGTGCCGAGGAGCGCTCCTACGTACAGGAGCGCCGCCCTGATCACCAGCTCCAGCCACAGGACGCCGGCGGCGAGGATCGACACCAGCGAGACGACGATCAGCATGATCGGGCCGCCGCCGATGTCCTCGCCCTTCTTCAGGGCGCCGGAGAACGTGCCGAAGAACTGGTCGGTCTGGCCGCCGGTGGCCTTCGCGATGACGTCGGAGACGCCGTCGGTCGCCGAGACGACGGTGTACAGGATCAGGGGGGTGAAGGCGGAGGCGAGCACGGTGAGCCACAGGAATCCGACGGCCTCGGAGATCGCGGTGGTCAGCGGCACGCCGCGGACGGCTCGCTTCGCCACGGCGAGCAGCCACAGCAGGAGCGTGAGGATCGTGGACGCGGCGAAGACGACGGCGTACTGCTGGAGGAACTTGGGGTTCGTGAAGTCGACGTTCGCCGTCTCCTTGACAGCGTCCGACAGCTTGTCGACGGTCCAGGAGGCGGCTTCGGCGCAGCCTTTGGCCAGGGAGCTGAGGGGGTCGGCGGAACCGTCCAGGGGTTCTTGGGTGGGGTACTTGCCGTCAAGGCTACGGGGGCTGCCGCCGCCGGACTCGCCTTTTTCGCAGTACTTTTTGGCGGGGCCATGGATGAGATCGCAGGCGTCGTCCTTGGGTTCCGGCGCGGCGAAGGCACGCGTCGCGAACAGGACCACCGTGGTCTGCGTGGCGACGACTGCGGTGCTGAGGCGGAGTACACGGCGGCTACCGGGCATACGTGAACCCTCCGTACCCTTCGACCGCCTTGGCGATCTCGTCGGAGTTGGACGCGCGGTCGTCGCCCGGCACGGGGGCGGGACCGCTCTTCTGGGTGTGCGTGACGGCCTTCCAGTCCCCGTCGATCCACGCCAATTCCATGGTCATCGTGAACCAGCTGTTGGTGACCGGCTTGGTGGACTTCTCACCGGCCAGGCCGAGCAGGCCACTGCACCACACCTCGACGGTCGCCTTGTCGTCCGAGAAGTCGGTGATCTTCGTGCCGATCGGGGTCGTCCGTGAGACGAACTGGTAGCCGTTCGGTGTGGAACCGTCCTCGTTCAGGCCGACGTTCTTGAAGAACGGCGCGGTGTACGCCTTGTCGAGCTCGGCCTGGAACTTGGGCACGCTCTGGGGTGCCATGACGGCCCTGAGGATGTCATCACGCTTGCTCTTGTCGAACATCTCCGCCGAGCCGAGCGGCACGGCGAAGTTCGCCGCGGCGCTCTGCGCGCCCTGCTCACTCTTGGCGAAGCCGGTCGCGATGCCCGCGGTTTTGCCGTCGACGGGCTTTTTCCCCGTGGGGGACGTCGATGTCGTGGTCGGTTTTTTGGGGTCGGCGGAGGCCGTGTCGTCCTCGCCGTCGCCGCGGTTGGCGAAGGCGATCGCGGCGATCAGGAGGACGACGACGCCGACCACCGTCACCAGGCCGCGCGAGGACGTCCGCCCGGACCGGGTGGATCTGCGCGGGACGCCGTAGACGTCGTCGCCTCCGCCCTCCCCCTCGGGGAGCCGCGTCCTGGTCTCTACCGAGCCGCCGAAGAGGCCGTCGTTCCGCTCGTCGCCGGGACTCATGCCGGGTTCGCCCCCTCAACCTCTCGCTGGACCGTCACGTAGGACACGTATGACGGTAGCCGTGCTGGTTCCCGCGTGGACGCGGTGTGGTGACTCGACATCAGGGAGTTGCAACCTCAGCCGGTGGGCACGACGGACGGGTGGGGGAGAGGGGACGGGGGGGACATGGGGGACGTGGGGACAGGGTGGGGACGTGGGCGCCTGGTGGCGGAGGCGTGGGGCGAGGGCGGGCGCTAGACCGCCATGCCATACACGATGGTGAACAGCGTGCCGAGCGAACCGATGATGAAGACGCCGGTCAGCCCCGCGATGATCAGGCCCTTGCCCTGTTCCGCGCTGAAGGTGTCGCGCAGCGCCGTCGCGCCGATGCGTTGCTTCGCCGCGCCCCAGATGGCAATGCCGAGACAGAGGAGGATGGCGATCGCCATCACGACCTCGATCATCACGCGTGCCTCGTTGCCCAGGCTCCCGAAGGGACCCCAGTCGGGGGCGATCCCGCCGATGATGGTGGTGATGTCGCCCTTTTCGGCTGCCATAAGCATGTGTAACTCACCGCCCCTAGTGGGTTGTTCTGCCACCTCTGCCTACCTAGGTGCAGAGGTCAGCTCATTCTCGCCGACAATCGGGCCCGCGAGTGTCGCCTTGGCGCCATTCGTTGGCCGACTTCGTACGTTTCCTCGTGGGTGAGGTCTGGTGACTCTGTGTATCACGCGGTAGGACGCCGGGCAATGAGGGACCGGCGTGCCTCTGACCTGGACTTCTGACCCGGAGTCCCGAGGGTGGCCGATGACCGGTGTTCTGAGTGGGGGTCAGGTGAGCGGGACTCAAGTGGCCGGGATTCAGGAGAGTCCGAGGCCGGCGGTCGCGCGGGTGACGAAGGAGCAGTCGGTGTAACGGTACGACGGGCTGAGCCTCGCGCCGTCGGCCCGGTCGTCGACGGTGGCCCGTTTGTAGAGGAAGTGGTACTCGCCGGCGGGCAGTCTGAGGGTGGTCCTGGGGTACTTCGTGACGCCGGCCCGGCAGGCCTTGTCGCCCTGGGACTTGGTGGCGTAGATCCGGCAGGACGCGCAGGGCTCGAGTGTGACGCGGCCGGTGGTGGGGCCGGTGTAGAGGACTTCCAGCTCGCCGGAGCCGAGGTTGGCGACGACGAACTCGACGCTCGCGCCGCCCGCGGAGCCGGACGGAGGCAGGTGGCGGCCCGCGCTCGGGCGTTCCTCGGCGATCTCGGCGGCGATGGCGACGTCCTTGGCGCGGTCGCGTTTCTCGCTCGCCGGGTAGGACGTGGCGAAGCCGTTCAGGGTGGCGGCGGCCTTCGCGAAGTGGGCGTCCTCGAACTCGTCCAGGCCGCAGGCGTAGACGCCGCTCTCCAGGGCGCGGTCGGTGTCGCCGCGCAGGGCGCCGGCGTCGACCGCGTCGCCGGGCAGGGCGGCGGTGGTGGTGGCGAGGGCGCGCAGCTCGTCGACGGCGGTGCAGGGGGCGGGGCCCTTGAGGGCGGCCGTGCGGGCGGCGATGGCGTCGCGCAGCGCGGGTTCGACCTTGCCGGCCTGGTCGGAGGCGGGGAAGGTGCGCAGCAGTTCCGTGAGGGGGCCGTCGGCGGAGGCCCGGCCGAGGTCTGCCGTACCGCATTCGTAGAGGGAGGTGGCGAGGTGGTCGTCGGGCCGGTCGGCGAGGGCGCCGAGGTGGTCCTTGCCGGGGGTGCCGAGGGTTTCGGGCACGGTACGCAGGTGTTTGAGCGGGGTGATGGCCTCGCAGTACCGCTTCGCGGTGTAGGGGGCGGCGACGGAGTCGTAGTAGGCGGCGAGGCTGGCGGACAGCCGGTCGGTGGCCTTCGATCCGGGGTGGTCCGCGGCGAGGTCGCGGTAGATGTGGAGGGCCTTCTTGTACCGGGTCTCGGTGGCGTCCTCGAAGGGGCGGCCGTCGAGGTCCGCGACGATGCGGTCGGCCTTGTGGAGGCGGTCGAGGAGCATCTGTTCGACGGCTTCGTCGCGTGCGCTCTCGTACGCGACGGCGGCGGCGGAGGGCACGGCGAGCAGGACGACGCCGAGGGCGGCGGCGAGCGGCGCGCGTACCGGCCAGGGGCGGTGGTCGCGGGTGGCCCGCAGGGCGCCGTGGACGGCGGCCAGGAGCAGGAGGGCGACGTAGCCGAGGAGGACGCCGCCGGGTACGCCGTCGACGTCGGCGGGCAGCGCGAGGACGAGCAGCGCGGCGCTCACGCCACAGCACAGGGCGGCGAGGACCCACCGGCGGAGCAGCGCGTAACCGAGCCCGAGTCCACTGAGATTGAGCAGCGCGACGGCCACGGCGTGTACGGGGCCGCCCCGGGGAGCGGCGTCGCGGTCCGGGGGCCGGGTGGGGAGGGGCGGTGGGGCCGGGGAGAAGGTGGGGGGTGGTGGGTTCGGGGGTGCGGTTGGGGGCCCGGGGGGTGGTGGTCCGAAGGGGGCGGCGGGGCGGAGGTTGCCCGTGGTGGGGTGGGGGGCTGGTCCGGGGGCGAGGGCAGGGGGGTGGTGGGCCCCTGTGTCGCCGGGTAATGGGGAGGCGGGCGGGGCCGCCGTGCCGTCGGAGCGGGTGGCCGGGGGGTTGCTGGTGGCCTCGGATGGGAGAGGGCGCCGGTTGCCGTCGGCGCCGGGGGTGTGGGCCGCGTCGGGGGGCGGGACTCTTGTGGTGTCGGGTTCGGTCCAGTCCTGGCCGGTCTGTTGCTGGCCGGTCTGGTACTGAGTGGTTTGGTGCTGGCCGGTCTGGTGCTGGCTGGTCTGGTCCTGGCCGGTCTGGCCTTGCGCTGCCTCGTCCGGGGCGGTTTGGCGCTGGGTGGCCTGGTCCCGGGCGGCTTGGCCTTGGGCGGTCTGGTCCCGGGCCGGCCGGTCCTGTGGCTCGGCGGTGGGCGGGACGCCCTTGTCCCCGGCCCCGCTGGGAGGCCGGTCGTCGTCGGGTGGGATGGCGCGTCGGTCTCTCGGGTCCATGGTCGGCTCCCCCCAGCCGTGGCACCGCGTCATGCCGTACCCGGCGGTCGCGTGTCGCACAACGCTCAATCCAGCAACCATCGGGGATGGCCGGGGGCACGTCAATCGGGCGTGGGGGCGGGGGCAAACCCCTGTGACCAGCGGTTTCTATGAGCACAGGGGGGAGCATGGGGCTCAGCCCGCAGGGGAGTCGCTGACCTTCCCGACGGGGCCGATGGCCAGCTTCGGGCCGTTGGAGGAGCCTTCGCCGGCCACGGGCAGGGACCCGGCGGGCCAGTCGACGGTGACGGTCTTCGTCTCGTTCGGCGGGGTCACCAGGATCTTGGTGATGCGGACTCCGCTGCCGCCGGAGGTGTTGGCCGGGAAGGTGATGTTGAACGCGGCGGTCTCGCCGTCCTTGAGGATCTCGGCGTGGGTCTGCTCGCCGTTGCGGTCGACGGACAGCGTGTCGCCGGCGGCGGTCTCGAGGTCGACTCCCGCGTAGCCGCTGATGGAGCAGTCGCGACCACCGCCGTTCTTGAAGGCGACCGTGACGATGCCTTCGGTCTTGTCGGTGCTGTTGTCGATGGCGGTCACCTCCAGCTCGTCGCTGCGGCAGATGCCGGTTTTCTTGTTCTCGGTGGAGTCGGTGCCGGTGCTGTCGTCGGGGCTGGTCTCGCCACCCTCGCTGCTGCTGCTGCTGCTGCCGCCGCCGCTGCCGCTGCCGCCACCGCCGTCCCTCCCGGACTCGGCGGACGCGGTCGGCTTTGACCCGCTCGGGGCGCCGACCGCGTCCGCGGTGCCGTCGTTGTCGCAGGCGGTGAGGGCGAGCGCGCCGGCCAGCGTGAGGCAGGCGAGCAGGGACTTCGAGAGGTGCGTGAGCTTCATGGGATCCCCCGTGAGGTGCGTGACTGGTGTCGGTACGGGCCGTGCTGCCCGGCCTGTCCACCAGCGAAGCCGTCCCCGGCGGGCGGGGGCAAGGAGCGCCGGTGGATCAGGGACGCTGGAACGCATACGAGGGTCCTGACCTGCGGAAACGTGGCCCGCGTGGAACACGGTCCTGGGACGGTTCCGCCGCGCCCGTCAGACCCTGGGAGCCCCGTACCACCGCCACTGGGTCAGTCGGGCGCGGCCGGGGAGTTCGCCGCGGCCCGTGGCCCACAGGAGGGTGGCCCAGGGGTCCGTGTCCGTCGGGGCGTCGGGGAAGAGGCGGTGCAGGACGCGGGCGCAGAGTTCGCCGGGCGGCGACCACGTGTCGCCGATGCCGAGCCCGTGCGCGATGTCGTACGTGTGGACGAGGGTCTCCACGACCCCCATCGCGGCGAAGCCCTCGGGATCCGAGGTGCCGAAGCCGTGGTGGGCCCGGACGGCCGGCGGCGTCGTGGCGACCATGGCGGTCAGCAGGGCGCCGCACGCCTCCACGACCATGAGCAGTCCCGCAGGGCCGGCGGCGGGGTCGGCGAGGGTGACGTTGGCGGGGCCGCCGGGCGTCCGGCTGACCCAGTGGAAGGGGACGACCTCGTCCTGCGGCGGGTGCTCCGGGCCGAGTTGGGCGGCGTACGCGAACAGGTCGTCCGCGAGGTGCTCACCGGTCTCCCAGCAGTCCCAGTCCAGACCGCCGGCCTTGGCGCCCCAGTCGGCGTCGTCCGGCGCCCGGCGCAGAACGGCGACGGCGAGCCGTACGGCCCGGGTGACGTCATCGGCGGTCACGGGGGCGAGGAGGTCGGGGTGGGCGGGGGCCGTGGTTTCTCCGGTGTCAGACATGGGCGGACCGTAGCAACTGCCGTGCGGCGCCGCCGCCGTCGCTGTCCTGGACGCAGACCCTGACGCCCCGGACGACGAACGGCGGTCAGCGGTTGACGGACTGGATCTCGCGGACCACGACGTCTTGGTCCGTGCCGAATTCGCCGGCGGGCAGCTTGCCGCCCTCGCCGGTGGTGCTCGTCCAGGTGACCTGCCATGTGAGAGTGGCGCGGAGCTTGTACGGAGCGTCGGCGGAGGACCGCAGATACCGCACGCCGCACGGCGGATCCGTGTCCGCGGGCGTGCCCTTCGCGCGGGGGTTGCCGATCCGGCCCTCCTCGAACGAGCACTCCCCGGAGGCCGGGTACGTCTCCGCGTCCGCCGTGCCCGGCTCGATCTTCAGGGAGAGCGGCTTGGCGGTCGTCGTCGCCGACAGGCCCGTGCCCGGCAGGCTCGCCGTCACCGAGACCGTCTTGAACCTGGCCCTGTCCAGCCATACCCAGGTCGGCAGATTGACCTTTGTCTCGCCCTGCGGTGCCATCTCGACCTCGGTGTCGGGCACCGGGAGCTGGCCGTAGGCGTACTCGGCGAGGATTTCGGGCGACACCGCGAGCGGCTCCCGCGGGGTCTGGCCGTCCGGGACCCAGAACGGCAGCTTGTCGCAGGCCTTCGCCTCCGGCTCGTCCTTGCGCTTCTCGTCGACCGCAGCCGCCCAGAACTTTCCCTCGCCCTGCTTGTCGAGGTTGTAGTCCTTGTACGGCTTGCCTTCCTTGAAGTACGAGTCGAAGACCCCGCCGACGACTTCACCGATACCGAGGAAACCGATTTTCCGGATCGCCTTGACGGTGGCCTCGATCTCCTTCGGGGAGTAAGCCGGTTCGTACCAGCAAGCCGGCGGGTCCCAGTCGCTGTCGGCAGGAGAGAGCGTGCCGGTCTTCGTGGATCGGGGGCTGCCCTTGACGGTCGTCTGGATCCTCGTCTCGACGCCGAGGTTCCTGCCTTGGCGCGTGCCTTTCGCGGACTGCCCGTCCCCCACGTTGTTCCCGCCCCCGGTGACGCCGCCGCCCGCGTGGGCGGTCCAGGGAATCAGCGCCACAGCTGCGCCGAGGGCGGCAGCGAACCGAAGGGCCGACGGCTTCCCCGGGCTCACATGCACTTCTTGGCTCCCGCCGTGGAGGTGACGGAATCCGTCTGCCAGACGCCCTTGTCGTTCTTCTTGACGCGGGTGTTGAAGAAGGAGTAATCGCTCGCGGAGCCCTTGATCGACCGGTCGACCTTCCCGGTCTTGAGATCCTTGGGATAGGTCTTGGTGCCGTCCTGGCAGTACGTCACCGCTGCGACCCCTTCCCTGAGGAAGGTGACCCGCCGGTCGTAGTACCGCGTGGTCCCGACGAAGCTCTTCTTCTTCTCCCGGAAGCCCTGGATGTACTCCGCCGACGACACCAGCGCCTCGCCCTTCGCGTAGAACTTGAGCGCCGGATGGTCTTCGGCGTCGACGGTCACCGCCTCGATCAGGGAGTTGACCCAACGCTCGTTGTCCGCGAGGACGGCGTCCTTCTTCGGGTCGCCGGTTTCGCCGCTCTCGAAGACGTTCTTCACGTCCTTCGGGAGCCTGATGTCCGGGCGGGTGATTCCGTCGTCCGCCGATGCCTTGGGGGACGCGGTCTTTCTCTGGTCGCCGACATCCGCGCCCGCGACCTTCTCGTTGTCCTTGGCCGCCCCGTCGCCTCCTCCGCAGGCGGAGAGCGAGAGGACGGCGGCCGCGGTGAACGCGGTCGCGGCGAGCAGGGCGGGGCGGCGGATCACGGACAACTCCCGGAGGGGTGAGGGTTCACTGGAGTGAACCAAGCTATCGATGAGGGCGGGGCGGGACCAGTGATGGGCGGGACGAGCGGGGCCCCATATCCGCTCAAACGCATCGCTTCCGGCCCGTGGCCGAGCGCGGTTGGCTCGTAATGAGCGAGCAAAGCGGTGAGTGGAAGGGGGAGGGTGCGCGGTTCGGCGGGTGGGTCCGATGCGCGCATGCTTCCTGCCACGGTCGTACGCGGCCTCTACACTGAGCGGCGGCGGACTCCCGGCGGGTGAGGGGTGGTTGACGGTGCGTAAGGCGTGGCTGGTCGCGGCCGTCGGGCTCGGGGGTGCCCTCAGCTTCATCGGCCTTCTCGTCGTCGGGACGTACATGGCGGCGGGCAGCCTCGCCGGCGGCGCGAGCGGCGGGTCCGTCGGGCTCGCCAAGGGCGCCGTGCCCGCGACGTATCAGCCCCTCGTCCAGAAGTGGGGCAATCTCTGCAAGGCCATCAACCCCGCGCTGCTCGCCGCCCAGCTCTATCAGGAGAGCGGGTGGAACCCGCGCGCGACGAGCCCGGCCAAGGCGATGGGCATAGCGCAGTTCATCCCGGGGACCTGGGCCACGCACGGCGTCGACGGCGACGGTGACGGCGACCGCGACATCTGGGACCCGCAGGACGCCATCCCGTCGGCGGCCTCGTACGACTGCAAGCTCGCCGGCTACGTGAAGGACGCCCCCGGGGACCCCACGAAGAACATGCTCGCGGCGTACAACGCGGGCGCGTACGCCGTGCTCAAGTACGGCGGCGTGCCGCCCTACCGCGAGACGCAGAACTACGTGAAGACGATCACCACCCTCTCCAAGAGCTTCGCCCGGCCCGTGGGACGCGTGCAGCCCTCGCAGCAGGCGGCGGGAGCGATCTACTTCGCGCAGAAGAAGCTCGGCACCCCCTACCTGTGGGGCGGCAACGGCACGCCCGAGCAGAATGGCCGCTTCGACTGCTCCGGTCTCACCCTGGCCGCCTACCGCTCCGTCGGCGTGACGCTGCCACGCGTGGCCAACGACCAGTACAACGCGGGGCCGCACCCCAAGCGGGACGAGCTGCTCCCCGGTGACCTGGTCTTCTTCTCGGACGACCTCACCAATTCGCGCGCCATCCGGCACGTCGGGATCTACGTCGGCGGGGGCTACATGATCAACGCCCCGCGTGCCGGTGCCGTCATCCGCTTCGACCCGATCGACACGCCGGATTATTTTGGCGCGACTCGTGTCACGGACGAGGGGGCGAAGGCGCTCTGAACCGGCCGCCCGAGGCCTCGGCAGGCAGGCGTACGGAGGCGAACGGGGGGCGTGCGGAGGCGCGCGCGAGGTGTGACGTGGCTTGAACTCTCCGTTAAAACACTCCCCTGAGCTGCGGTGATGTGTCTCTCTTCGGTAACGTCTGAGTGATCTTTCGGTGGAGAGTGGAACGTAGGGGTGGGGACCGAGCGTTCCCTTGACTGGACCGACCACGGGGGTTGATGGAAAGGGCGCCCAGAAGGTGCGCCCGTGGGCTAGGAGACAAGGGGCCGCAGCGCCATGGCTGGACTCGATGAATCCGGGTCGAACCCCGACGTCGGCCTGCTCTACGACATCAACGGCCTGACGCGGGAGACGCCGCACTGGCTCGACCGCGCCCTGGCGTTCGTCGGCGAGTACGGACTGCTGATCGCCCTCGTGCTGCTCGTGGTGTGGTGCTGGTGGGGCCAGCGCAGGAGGGGCGCCCTCGACGACGCCGCCTCGTCGGTCGCCGCCGTCGTCTGGGCGCCCCTGGCCGCGGGCATCGCGGTGCTGGTCAACGTCCCGATCAGAGGCTTCGTGGAGCGGCCGCGCCCCTTCCGCGACCACGCCGGAATCCACGTCCTGGCCGAGGGCAAGGACGACTTCTCCTTCGTCAGCGACCACGCGACGCTCGCCATGGCCATCGGCGCCGCGCTCTTCGTCGCGAACCGCAGGTTCGGCATCGTCGGGCTCGGTCTCGCGGCCCTGGAGGGCCTGTGCCGGGTCTTCATGGGCGTGCACTACCCGACGGACGTGGTCGGCGGCTTCGCGCTCGGCACGGCCGTCGCCCTCCTCCTGTCCCCGCTCGCCATGGCACTGCTCACGCCGCTCGCCAAGGCGGTCGGGCGGTCCCGGCACGTCGGATGGCTGGTGTGGGACCGCCGGGTCGGTCCGGTCGCCGCCCCGCTGAGCGAGCCGGCGCGGCCCTCCCGCCTCACGGCCGACCCCGACGAGCGGGACCTCGCCGCCTAGGGGGTCCCGCCGGCCCCTCGCCGCCTAGGGGGGTCCCGCCGGAACCTCGCCGCCTAGGCGGGCCCGCCGGTCCTCGCACGCACGAGAGGCCCCCGGGGCCTCACAGCGCCTGCGGGAAGTCGAAGAAGCGGCCCGGGTCGTACTGCTTCTTCAGCTTCTTCAGGCGCGGCGCCGCGTCACCGAAGTACGCCTCACGCCAGTTCGTCAGCGTCGGGTCCGTGTAGTTCTGGTACGCCGCACCGGACGCGTACCGCCCCATGGCCCCATGCGCCTTTTTCAGCCACGCTCGCGCCGGTGTCCCCGAGGTCCCCGCGCGCCACGACGCGATGTACTGCGCCAGCATTCGCGAGCGGCGGTGCACGAACGCCGTCGCCGTCGGGTCGACGCGGTTGATGGCGCCGCCGAGCGCGGTCAGCGCGATGCTGCCGGCGCTCGCGCCCGTCACGTTCTCGATCTGCGACAGCAGCGCGCGGATGCCCGCCGCCGACAGCGAGCGGTCGAAGAAGTCCGAACTCGCCGCGTACGTCTCCCGCTTCAGGGCGCCCTGCGGACTGCGCCCCGGCGTCGTGCCCGGCAGATGGCACTGGGCGTCGGTGGCGAACGACGAGCAGCCCGCGTACACCTCCATCGCGTCCTCGTACGACCGCCGCTTCAGGGAGACGCTGCGCGCCGGGGAGCCGATCTTGTCGGCGAGGCGGTCGACGGCGTTCTGCAGCTCGCCGTACGTGCCCAGCGAGAAGCAGGCGACGGAGACGGTCGGGGTGCCGCCCGGGGTGTTCGCCAGGTGCAGGGAGGACCAGATCTCGTCCGGCTGGTCCGGGCCCCACTGCTGCCAGGCCTTGACGACCGCCGCCGCCTTCGACCACGGCCAGGACATGTACGCGGAGACGCCCTGCGGCGCGGGACGCGTGCGGTACGACAGCTCGGTGACGATGCCGAACTGGCCGTTGCCCGCGCCACGCAGCGCCCAGAAGAGGTCCTTGTGCTCCGACGCGGAGGCGGTGAGCGTCTTGCCGTCCGCCGTGACGAGGGTGGCGGAGGTGAGGTTGTCGCAGGTCAGGCCGTACGCGCGGGAGACCACGCCGTGGCCGCCGCCGAGGGTGAGGCCCGAGATGCCGACGGTCGGGCAGGAGCCCGCCGGGATCGTGACGCCCTTCGCGGCGAGCGAGCGGTAGACGTCGATCAGCTTGGCGCCGCCGCTGATCGTGGCCGTCGTGCCGCTCGCCCGTATCTTGCTCAACTTCGATACGTCGATGACCAGGCGGCCGGTGCCGGAGGACCAACCCGCGTACGAGTGGCCGCCGTTGCGTATCGCGACCGGGGTGCGGTGGGCGCGGGCGTAGGCGAGGGCGGTGCGGATGTCGTCCTCGTGCGCGACGTACGCCACGGCCGTGGGCGACAGGTCGTCGAAGCGCGTGTTGTACAGCTGCCGGGCCGCCGCCCACTTGGCCTCGCCGGGCCGCACCAGGGTGCCGTCCAGGTCCCTGGCCAGCGCCTTGAGGGTGGCGGGCGAGGACGAGGCGGCGCTCGTCGTCCGCAGGGGCGTGGTGGCACCGCCGCCGCCACCGGTGCTCGGCGCCGCTCCCCCCGCCCGTGCGTCGCTTCCCGTGCAGCCGGCGACCGTGGCGGCGGCCAGCGTGGCGGCCGTCGTACCGATGAACGTACGTCGTTCCATGACACCTCCCGTTGCTTCCCGCAGAACCAGACGGCGCGGGGGGCGGGCGGGTTCCCCACGGCGGTCAGGGTCTTGGGTCGACAGGGACCTAGGGGGACGCCTCGTGTTCGGCGGCGTCCGTGCGGGCCTTGCTGCGGGCCCTGCGGGCCGGGCCGCGCCAGCCGCAGGAGCAGTGGGCCGCGGTGAACCGGCCCTTCTCGACCGTGGTCGTGCGATGGGATGCGGAGACTTCCTGATCGGCCACGCTGCCACGGTACCGAGCCAGGGTGAACCCGGTCGGTCGGGTTCGGGCGGGTTCGGTGCGGGGGCCGCCGCGTGACGGCTCCCCGTACCGGTCGTTAACCGGGAGAACGGGGGGATCGGCACAAGCGCGGAAACGCTTGGGGGTAACAGGCGATGGGGCAGCAGCACAGGCGCACCGGCCGAGCGGTCGCCGCGGTCGTGGCGGCGGGGCTGGCGGCCGTCGTCACCGGCTGCTCGGACGGTGCCGTCGCCGAGGGCGGCGGGGCCGGGGCCCCCGGGAAGCCCGCGGAGGTGGTGCGGCGCTCCGCCGACCTGCTCGTCCGGGCCGGCAGCGCCAGGGCGCACACGTCCATGGAGATGGCCAGCGGCGGGACGCGGGTGACCGTCCGGGGTGAGGGCGCCTACGACTTCCGGCGCCGGCTCGGGCAGTTCAAGGTGGTGCTCCCGCAGGACCCCGCCGGGGGTCCGGCGCGGCGGCCGATCACCGAGCTGATGGCCGGCGGGGCGCTCTACATGAAGAACCGCGGGGCGGGGGTGCCGGCCGACAAGTGGGTGCGGATCGAGACACGTTCGCTCTCCGACGGGAACCTCGTCACCGGCGGTGCCACGGATCCTCTCGCGGCCGCCGAACTGCTGCGCGGGGCGCGGCAGGTGACGTACGTGGGGGAGGGGCGGGTCGGGGGCGTCGAGGTGCGGCACTATCGCGGGGTCGTCGATCTGCGGGCCGCGGCGAAGGAGGCTTCCGCAGGTCAGCGGGGGGCGTTGGGGGCGGCGGCAGCGAAAGGGTTCAGCAAGGGGAGGGTGCCGTTCGACGTGTACGTCGACGGGGTGGGGCGGGTGAGGAAGCTGCGTCAGCGGTTCACCGTCTCCGACGCCGATGTGGCGTCGACCACGCTGCTCTACCGGTTCGGGGTCGCGGTGGGGGTGCGACTTCCGGCCGAGAAGGACATCTTCGCCGGGAAAATCGCCGGTCCCTAGTCGCGTACGGCTGGTGGAAATGGTCCGTCCGTGCCATGCGCGGTGTGTAGGCCGCTCCCTACTCTAGGAAGTCGGTACGGGTCCAGGAAGAGGTGATGAACGTGGCTCCTTTGCGTGGCGGTACGGCGGTTCAGGACCACGTCGCCCTCGCCGAGATCGAGCTGTGCGGGGAACTCATCATCGCGGCGAGTGCGGCGGGCGAGCGGTTGAGCTTTGACCGGATCGACGAGGTGCTGCGGGTCTACGACTCCCGCGAGGCGCTCTCCGACCAGGGTGACCCCGCCTGACCCTGCGGTGCCGTGCCCTGGCCCGCCGCCCGGCGGTGCTGTGCCCTGCAGGCCGCCCTGGCCCGCCGCTGCGCGGCGGATATCTCCCACCCACCCGCCCGTTTACCCCGCATCGGCCGGTGAACGAACAGACACGCGGCCACGGGCCATCGGGCGGATGGGCGGCCTCGCGGGGGATGCGGCGCAATCGGGCGGGTGGGTGGGAAAACTCCGTGCGGCGGGTGCCGGTCCAGGGGCCAGCGGCGCGTGGTGGAGGGGCTCCCGGCCTGCGGTTGACGCGGGGTGATCGGGTGGGTGGGTGGGAGAGGTTCTTGCGGTGTGTGTGGGGTGCTGGTTCAGGGGGAGGCAGCGGCGCTTAGGAGCGGTCCCCCCGCCCCGGCGAGCAGGGGTACGCCGCCCCCCCGACCCCCCGCCCCCCTAGCGGGAGCGGTTACGTGCGGAGCATCCGCGCGATGGCCTTCGTCGCCTCTTCCACCTTCGCGTCGATCTCCGCGCCGCCCTTGACCGCCGCGTCGGCCACGCAGTGCCGCAGGTGTTCCTCCAGGAGCTGGAGGGCGAAGGACTGGAGCGCCTTGGTGCTCGCCGAGACCTGCGTGAGTATGTCGATGCAGTAGACGTCCTCCTCGACCATGCGCTGCAGGCCGCGGATCTGCCCCTCGATGCGGCGCAGCCGCTTGAGGTGTTCGTCCTTCTGCTTGTGGTACCCGTGCACACCGTGAGCGTGATCACCGTGCTCGGAGGGCGCGTCGGTCGCCTCCGGGGTCACCGCTGCCGCGTCGGTGGTGGTCATCGCGTCCTCCTCCTGGAAGGGGCTGGGGGCATTTCTACTGATCCATATACCCCTGGTGGGTATATTCTAGCCGATGTGCCGGGGGGTGTGCCGACCACTGTGCCTGATGGGCGACACTGGGGAGCGGCCGGTTAGCCGTGGCCGGATGATGCGCCTAGCATCAGCCTGACCGCATCCAGAGCACCCCGAGGACCCCACGTGCGCTTTCGTCTGACCCCCAGGGAGACGAGCTTCTACGACATGTTCGCCGCATCCGCGGACAACATCGTCACGGGCTCGAAGCTCCTCATGGAACTGCTCGGAGCGGACTCTTCCGCGCGGGCCGAGATCGCAGAGCGTATGCGGGCCGCGGAACACGCGGGAGACGACGCGACGCATGCGATCTTCCACCAGTTGAACTCCTCGTTCATCACGCCGTTCGACCGCGAGGACATCTACAACCTCGCGTCGTGCCTGGACGACATCATGGACTTCATGGAGGAGGCCGTCGACCTGGTCGTCCTGTATCAGGTCGAGGAACTCCCCAAGGGCGTCGAGCAGCAGATCGAGGTCCTGGCACGGGCCGCCGAGCTGACGGCCGAGGCCATGCCGAACCTGCGGACGATGTCGAACCTGACCGAGTACTGGATCGAGGTCAACCGTCTGGAGAACCAGGCCGACCAGATCCACCGCAAGCTCCTCGCCCAGCTCTTCAACGGCAAGTACGACGCCATCGAGGTGTTGAAGCTCAAGCAGATCGTGGACGTCCTCGAAGAGGCCGCCGACGCCTTCGAGCACGTGGCGAACACCGTGGAGACCATCGCGGTCAAGGAGTCCTGACCCCTCCATGGACACCTTCGCTCTGATCGTGACCATCGGCGTCGCGCTCGGCTTCACGTACACGAATGGCTTTCACGACTCCGCGAACGCCATCGCCACCTCCGTCTCCACCCGCGCCCTGACGCCCCGCGCGGCGCTCGCCATGGCCGCGGTGATGAACCTCGCCGGTGCCTTCATGGGCAGCGGCGTCGCCAAGACCGTCAGTGAGGGGATCATCGAGACCCCGCACGGCGACAAGGGCATGTGGATCCTCTTCGCGGCCCTGATCGGCGCGATCGTGTGGAACCTCATCACCTGGTACTTCGGGCTGCCCTCCTCCTCCTCGCACGCGCTCTTCGGCGGCATGGTCGGCGCGGCGCTCGCCGGCGGGATCGGGGTCATCTGGTCCGGGGTCGTCGACAAGATCGTCATCCCGATGTTCCTGTCGCCGCTCGTCGGTCTGGTCGTCGGCTATCTGGTGATGTGCGCGATCATGTGGATGTTCCGCAGGTCCAACCCGCACAAGGCCAAGCGCGGCTTCCGCATCGCGCAGACGGTGTCGGCGGCCGGCATGGCGCTCGGCCACGGTCTCCAGGACGCGCAGAAGACGATGGGCATCGTGGTGATGGCCCTGGTCATCTCCGACGTGCAGAGCGCGGACGCGCCCATCCCGATCTGGGTCAAGATCGCCTGTGCGCTGATGCTGTCGCTCGGCACGTACGCGGGCGGCTGGCGCATCATGCGGACCCTCGGACGCAAGATCATCGAGCTGGACCCGCCGCAGGGCTTCGCCGCCGAGACGACCGGCGCGGGCATCATGTTCACCACCGCGTTCATGTTCCACGCGCCGATCTCGACCACCCACGTCATCACCTCCGCCATCATGGGCGTGGGCGCCACCAAGCGCGTCAACGCGGTGCGGTGGGGCGTCGCCAAGAACATCATCCTGGGCTGGTTCATCACCATGCCGGCGGCCGCGCTGGTCGCCGCGGTCAGCTTCTGGATCGTGAACCTCGCGTTCCTGTAGCACCGGCGACGCCAGGACAGTCGTACGAAAGGCCCGCCCCCGGGAGCCAGGGGCGGGCCTTTCTTGTTGCCCCCGCGGTGGCACCGCCATGCAGCACCGCGGGGAGTCCGTACGCCCTAGCCGAAGCGGCCCGAGATGTAGTCCTCGGTGGCCTGCACGGACGGGTTGGAGAAGATCCGTTCCGTCTCGTCGATCTCCACGAGCTTGCCGGGCTGGCCGACCGCGGAGAGGTTGAAGAAGGCGGTGCGGTCCGAGACGCGGGCCGCCTGCTGCATGTTGTGCGTGACGATGACGATGGTGAAGCGCTCCTTCAGCTCGCCGATCAGGTCCTCGATGGCGAGGGTGGAGATCGGGTCGAGCGCCGAGCAGGGCTCGTCCATCAGCAGCACCTGCGGCTCGACGGCGATGGCCCGCGCGATGCACAGCCGCTGCTGCTGGCCGCCGGAGAGGCCCGAGCCGGGCTTGTTGAGGCGGTCCTTGACCTCGTTCCAGAGGTTCGCGCCCTTGAGGGACTTCTCCACGACGTCGTTCAGCTCGGACTTCTTGTACGAGCCGTTGAGCCGCAGGCCCGCCGCGACGTTGTCGTAGATCGACATCGTGGGGAAGGGGTTGGGGCGCTGGAAGACCATGCCGATCGTGCGGCGCACGGACACCGGGTCCACGCCGCTGCCGTAGAGGTCCTCGTCGTCCAGGAGGACCTTGCCCTCGACGCGGCCGCCGGGCGTGACCTCGTGCATGCGGTTCAAGGTGCGCAGGAACGTGGACTTGCCGCAGCCGGACGGGCCGATGAAGGCCGTCACCGAGCGGGGCTCCACGGTCATCGAGATGTCGTCGATCGCCTTGTGGGAACCGTAGTAGGCGGTCAGGCCCGATACGTCGATTCGCTTGGCCATGGGGATCACTGCTTCTTTCGAGGGGGAGTGCGAGAGGGTCGCTGATATGGCCGCTCAGCGGCCCGTCTTGGGGGCCTTCCAGCGCGCTACGCCGCGGGCCGCCAGGTTGAGGATCATGATGAAGCCGATGAGGGCGAGCGCCGCCGCCCAGGCCCGGTCGTACGACGCGTCGGTGCCGGCCGCGTACTGCTGGTAGACGTACAGCGGCAGCGAGGCCTGCGAGCCCTCGAAGGGGTTCGTGTTGATCAGGGGGTTCACCCAGACCAGGAGCAGGACCGGCGCGGTCTCACCGGCGATGCGGGCCACCGAGAGCATGACGCCCGTGGTGATGCCGCCGATCGCGGTGGGCAGGACGACCTTGAGGATGGTCCGCCACTTCGGCACACCGAGGGCGAGCGAGGCTTCGCGCAGCTCGTTGGGGACGAGCTTGAGCATCTCCTCGGTGGAGCGGACGATCACCGGCATCATCAGGATGGCGAGCGCCATGGCGCCGGCCCAGCCGGAGTAGCCGAAGCCGAGGATCAGGATCCAGAAGCTGAGGACGAACAGGCCCGCGACGATCGAGGGGATGCCCGTCATGACGTCCACGAAGAACGTGATGACCTTGGAGAGCTTGCCCCGCCCGTACTCCACGAGGTAGATCGCGGTGAGCAGGCCGATCGGCACGGCGATGACGGAGGCCAGCAGCACCTGCTGGAGGGTGCCGATGAGGGCGTGGTAGATGCCGCCGCCGGTCTCGTCGTCGGACAGGACGCCCATGGAGTGCGTCAGGAAGTAGACGTCGAAGACCTCGCTGCCGCGCTGGACGGTCTCGTAGATCAGCGAGGCCAGCGGGACGATGGCCAGCAGGAACATGACCCACACCAGCGAGGTGGCGAGGCGGTCCTTGGCCTGGCGGGTGCCCTCGACGGTCATCGCGAGGACGTAGGACCCGACGATGAACAGCAGGGCGGCGATCAGCCCCCACTGGATGCGGCTGTCCAGGCCGGCCGCGACGCCGATGCCCACGGCGACGGCGATCGAGCCGAGGGCGACGGCGAGGGGGGACCAGCGCGGCAGGCTGGCCGCCCGGAGCGTCGAGGGGCGCTGGGTGAGCGGCCCGGCCGGGGTGGGTGTCGTGGTGCTCATGCGTTGGCCCCCGAGTACTCCTTGCGGCGCGCGATGATCAGGCGGGCCGCGCCGTTGACCAGCAGGGTGATGACGAACAGGACCAGGCCGGAGGCGATGAGCGCGTCCTGGCCGTACTCACTGGCCTCGTTGAACTTGCTGGCGATGTTCTGTGCGAAGGTGCCGCCGCCGTAGTCGAGCACGGAGGCGTTGATCAGGAAGGACGGGGAGAGCACGGTGGCGACGGCGATCGTCTCGCCGAGCGCGCGGCCGAGGCCCAGCATCGAGGCGGAGATGATGCCGGAGCGGCCGAAGGGCAGCACCGACATGCGGATGACCTCCCAGCGCGTCGCGCCGAGGGCCAGGGCGGCCTCCTCGTGCATCTTCGGGACCTGGAGGAAGACCTCGCGGCTCACGTTGGTGATGATCGGCAGGATCATGATCGCGAGGAGGATGCCGACGGTCATCAGGGAGCGCGGGGCGCCCCCGTTGTACTCCAGGACGCCGGTCCAGCCGAAGTAGTCGTCGAGCCAGCTGTAGAGCCCGGTGAGGTTGGGCGCGACCACGAGGGCGCCCCACAGGCCGTACACGATCGAGGGCACGGCGGCCAGCAGGTCGATCACGTAGGCGATGGGGGTGGCCAGCTTGCGCGGCGCGTAGTGCGAGATGAACAGCGCGATGCCGATGGCGACGGGGACGGCGATCACGAGGGCGATCAGCGAGCTGACCACGGTGCCGAAGACCAGGACGGCGATGCCGAAGTACGGCTTGCCCCCGGTGCTCGCGCCGGCCGGGTCCCACTCGAAGGTGGTGAGGAAGTTGCCCGTGTTGTCGGCGAGCGCGAGGGCCGTGCGGTAGGTGAGGAACGCGGCGATGGCGGCCATGACCGCGAGGAGCGCGATGCCTGAGCCCCGGGAGAACCCGAGGAAGATCCGGTCGCCCGGGCGGGTGGCGCCGCGTGCGGCGGCCTTGCTCACGGGGGCGACGGGCTGCACGTCGGCGACGGGAGGGGGTGCGGTCGTGTTGCTGGATATGTCCATGGGGTTCTCCGGTCTGCGGAGCCGGCCCGCGCCGGTGGCGGGCGCTCCGTGGCGGCGGTGCACCGGACGGTGCGGCCGGCCCGGTCCGTGGGGCCGGCCGCACTCGGTTCAGCTAGCTCAGGCTCGCGACGGTGGAGCGGACCTTGGTGATGATCTCGGCCGGGATCGGCGCGTAGTCGTTCTCCTTGAGGACGTTCTGGCCGTCCTCGCTCGCGATGTAGGTCAGGAAGGACTTGGTGGCGGCGAGCGTGTCGGCCTTGTTGCCCTTCTCGCAGACGACCTCGTACGTCACCAGGGTGATCGGGTAGGCGCCCTCGGCGGTGGGCTTGTAGTTCAGCTCGAGGGCGAGGTCCTTGCCCTTGCCGACGACCTTGGCCTCGGAGATCGCCTCGGAGGCGTTGTCGACGGTGGCCTTCACCGGCTCCTTGGCGCCCGTCTTCAGGTCGACGGTCTTGATGCCCTCGCCCGCGTAGGACAGCTCGAAGTAGGAGATGGCGCCCGGGGTCTGCTTGACCTGGCCCGCGACACCGGCGGAGCCGTTCGCGGACTGGCCGCCCTTGGGCTCCCACGACTTGCCCGGCTCGTAGGGCCAGGCGTCGGGGGCGGCGCCCTTGAGGTACTTGGTGAAGTTGTCGGTGGTGCCCGACTCGTCGGAGCGGTGGAAGGCCTGGACCTTCGTCTTGGGGAGCTTGGCGTCGGGGTTGAGCTTGGCGATCGCCTTGTCGTCCCAGGTCTTGATCTTGTCGTTGAAGATGTCGGCCACGGTCTTGGCGTCCAGGGTCAGCTTGTCGACGCCGGGGACGTTGAAACCGATGGCGATCGGGCCGCCGACCATCGGCAGGTCGATGGCCTGGCTGTCCTTGCAGACCTTCTTCGACTTGGCGATCTCGTCGGGCTTGAGCGCGGAGTCGGAACCGGCGAACGCCGTCTGGCCCTGGAGGAACGCGGTGATGCCGGCGCCCGAACCCGTCGGGTTGTAGTTCAGCTGCACGTCCTTGCAGTTGGTCGTGTAGACCTTCCGCCAGGCGTCGATCGCGTTCTTCTGCGCGGACGAACCGGAGGCCGCGAGGCGGCCCTTGGCGTCGTCGCACTTGATGTTGGCGTTGGCGTTGGTCTCCTTGCCGCCGTCGCCCGAGCCGCTGGTGTCGTCGGAGCCGCACGCCGTGAGGGCCAGGGCGCCGGAGACGGCGAGGGCGCCGAGGGAGAGGGCGCGGAGCCGGTTCTTGCGCTGAAGCTTCACTTTTCGGGTTTTTCCTTCCGGGAGCCGCCGGCCCGTTGCTGGCGGCGTGCGATGTCTGTCTTGGTAAGGCCGAAATTAGGCAGTACAGGTGAAGCCACCGAGCGGCCGGAGTGAACGGGGGGTGAACCTCGGCGGTCGGCCTGGTGCGACATCGCTCCACGGAACGTATCCGGTCGGCTACGGCAGGCTAAGTACCCTGAGCAGGGCGTCGACGAGCTCGCGATCCCGGGCCTGGGTGAGCCGGTCGCGGGCCGGCGCCGGGGGCAGCCAGATGATGCGGTCGACCTCGCGACGGGGCGTGAACTGACCGGTGCCGGCCCGCGCCGCCCAGTAGTCGACCTGCTTGGGGCGGCCCTGCGCGGCGTAGCGCACGGTGGGCAGCCGGGCGCCGGGCGTGCAGCGGTGCCCGGTCTCCTCCTCGACCTCGCGCAGGGCGGCGGCCAGCGGGGACTCGCCGGCCTTCAACTTGCCCTTGGGGTGCGACCAGTCGTCGTACTTGGGGCGGTGGACCAGGCAGATCTCCAGCGCGCCGTCGGCGGGGGAGCGGCGCCACAGCACGCAGCCCGCGGCCCGGACGGTACCCCCGCTCCCGCCGTCCCCGACGTCGTCCTCGCCCGCCGTCTCGTACGTCATCCCGCGCTCACCGGCTCGTGCTGCCAGGCCCGCTGGAAGCTGAACCTCGCCGCCTCGACCTCGTGGCGCTGATCGGCGTGGAGCACACCGAGGGCGTACGCCGTCGCCGGGGCGATGCGGGGGGTGCGGGCCGCCTGGGCCGCCGCCGACGCCGCGGCGGCCGCCTCGCGGTGGAGGTCGAGGGCCCGGCTCGCGTCGGCCAGACGGGGCTCCGGCGGTACGTGGCCCAGCAGCACCTCCTGGGCGTACCGGTGCAGGCGCAGCAGGGAGCGGACCGTCAGCCAGGGGGCGTCCTGGGTGTCGGGGGCGGTCTCCGCGGCCAGGCCGTGCGTGAGGGCCTCCGCGTTGTACGGGTGTCCGGCCTGGCCGAGGGGGAGCGCGGCGACCGCTTCCGCGAGGTCCGACTCGGCCTGGGCGGCCAGCGGCTTCAGGTCGTCCGCGCAGCCGCTGAGGGGCACTTCGCTGGCCAGTACGGCGACACTGTCGGCCACGGCGTGGAAGCGGGAGGAGCCGAGGGCCTGGAGGGCCGTGGAGTGGGCCCGGGTCCGCGCCAGGGTCAGCTGCCGCTCCAGCAGGGCGGCGGCCTTGGCGGCGCCGACGGTCAGGCCGCGGGGAGCGGTGCCCCGCTTGTCGCCTCGCGTGCCGCCCTCCGGCGCGGCGGGGCCCGGCAGCGCCGAAGGGCCCGAGAGGCGGTGCAGGGCGTCCAGGAGGCGGGTCAGGCGGCTCGCGTACGCGTGCTCCTGGGCCAGCGTCCCCGAGAGCCAGGCCAGTTCGGGCCGCAGGGCGGCCGCCCACTCCGCGTCCAGGAGCGGGCGGAAGGTGTGCAGCGCGGCGCTGAGGCGGCGGGCCGCGCGGCGCAGGGCGCGGGCTGCCGCCAGGGCCTCCTCGGCGCCCCGCGCGTCCGTCGTGGCCTCGCGGTGCAGCCGCAGCGAGCGGAGGAACTCCGTCGCCTGCTCCCGCAGATGGGCGGCGAGGACCTCGCTCTCGGTGCCGGGGGTGCCCGTCATCTCAGGGTTTCGCTGTGCCACGCCGGCGCCTCCGGGCGTCTATGAGCATCTCCTGCACGTTCCGCAGGGGCTGGCCGTCCTGGTCCACCGAGTGGCGGGTCCAGTTGCCGTCCGCGCCCAGGTGCCAGGAGGCGGTGGTGTCCGACATGCCGGTCTCCAGGAGCCGGCCGAGGGCCGCTCGGTGCGCCGGGTCCTGGACCCTGACCAGCGCCTCGATACGGCGGTCGAGATTGCGGTGCATCATGTCGGCGCTGCCGATCCACACCTCCGGTTCGCCGCCGTTGCCGAAGGCGAAGAGACGGGAGTGTTCCAGGAAGCGGCCGAGGACGGATCGGACGCGGATGTTCTCGGAGAGCCCCGCGACGCCGGGCCGGACCGCGCAGATGCCGCGCACCCACACGTCCACCTCGACGCCGGCCTGCGAGGCGCGGTACAGCGAGTCGATGATCGCCTCGTCGACCATGGAGTTGACCTTGATGCGGACGTAGGCGGGGCGGCCCGCGCGGTGGTGCTGGATCTCCTTGTCGATGCGCGAGACGAGGCCGTCGCGCAGGGACTTGGGGGCCACCAGCAGCCGGCGGTAGGTCTCGCGCCGCGAGTAGCCGGAGAGGCGGTTGAAGAGGTCGGAGAGGTCCGCGCCGACCTCCGCGTTGGAGGTGAGCAGGCCGAGGTCCTCGTAGAGGCGGGCGGTCTTCGGGTGGTAGTTGCCGGTGCCCACGTGCGAGTAGCGGACGAGGGTGTCGCCCTCCTGGCGTACGACGAGGGAGAGCTTGCAGTGGGTCTTCAGGCCGACGATGCCGTAGACGACGTGGCAGCCGGCCTCCTCCAGCTTCCGCGCCCACTTGATGTTGGCCTGCTCGTCGAAGCGGGCCTTGATCTCGACCAGGACGAGGACCTGCTTGCCGGACTCGGCGGCGTCGATGAGCGCGTCGACTATCGGGGAGTCGCCCGAGGTGCGGTACAGCGTCTGCTTGATGGCGAGGACGTCGGGGTCGGCCGCCGCCTGCTCCAAGAACGCCTGCACGGACGTGGAGAAGGAGTCGTACGGGTGGTGCAGGAGTACGTCGCGTTCGCGAAGGGCGGCGAAGATGTCGGGCGCGGACGCCGACTCGACCTCGGCGAGGTCGCGGTGGGTGCCGGCCACGAACTTGGGGTACTTCAGCTCGGGCCGGTCCAGCTTGGCGATGCTGAAGAGGCCGGTGAGGTCGAGCGGGCCGGGCAGCGGATAGACCTCGGCCTCGCTGATCTTCAGCTCGCGCACCAGCAGGCTCAGGACGTTCGGGGCGATGCTCTCCTCGACCTCCAGGCGCACCGGGGGCCCGAAGCGGCGCCGCATCAGCTCCTTCTCCAGGGCCTGGAGGAGGTTCTCCGCGTCGTCCTCCTCGACCTCCAGGTCCTCGTTCCTGGTGAGCCGGAACATGTGGTGCTCCTGGATCTCCATGCCCGGGAACAGCTCCTGGAGGTGCGCGGGAGCGGCGATGACGTCCTCTATGGGGACGTAGCGCTGGGGGGAGGCCTCCAGGAAGCGGGAGAGCAGTGGCGGGACCTTCACACGTGCGAAGTGGTGGTGACCGGACACCGGGTTGCGCACGACCACGGCGAGGTTCAGCGAGAGCCCCGAGATGTACGGGAAGGGGTGCGCGGGGTCGACGGCCAGCGGGGTCAGGACGGGGAAGATCTGCTGCCGGAAGAGGGTGAAGAGCCGGGACTGCTCCTTCTCGGTCAGCTCGTGCCAGCGCACCAGCTGGATGCCCTCGTCGGCGAGGCCGGGGGCCACGTCGTCGTGGTAGCAGGCGGCGTGCCGGGCCATGAGCTCGCGGGAGCGGTTCCAGATGAGTTCGAGGACCTCGCGGGGCTGGAGCCCGGAGGCGGAACGGGTGGCGACGCCGGTCGCGATGCGGCGCTTGAGGCCGGCGACGCGGACCATGAAGAACTCGTCGAGGTTCGAGGCGAAGATCGCGAGGAAGTTCGCCCGTTCGAGGAGGGGGGTCTGCGGGTCCTCGGCCAGTTCCAGGACGCGTTCGTTGAACGCGAGCCAACTGCGCTCCCGGTCCAGGAAGCGCCCCTGCGGCAGCTCGACGCCGTCATGCCCCACCTGGGAGTCCTCGTCGTACGCGTCGAGGTCGGCGTCGATGTCCGGGGCGAGGTCGGAGATGGTGGCGGCGATGGTGTGCGGCCTGTGCGCCGCGATGGATCCGACGGAAGGCTGGGCGTGCTGGACCTGTCCCTGCGGGTTCGGCTGGCTCATGTGCCCATTGTTCCGCGCGCTCACGCCGATGGGCGCGTCGGAGAGCGCGGGAGCGAGGCGCGGCCGGTCGTTCTCCGGCGCGTTCGCCGGTGGCGGGTCGGGCACGGCGGGCGTCATTGGGCGAGCGTCGCAAGCCTGTCTGAATCAGCGGTTACGGAGACATGACGTGCGAGACATCGACGGAAGGCCTCCGGGCATCCTCGCGGCACAGGGCCTTCCGCCGATCGTAGAGGTCAGGCCGTCCGGCGGCGGAGCAGACGGAAGGCGGCGTACGCGGCGGCGGCCGCGAGGGCGAGCAGAATGCCGGTTTCCATGAACTGCAGGGGCCAGAAGTGCGATGAGGGGTGGAAGTCGGTGTACCAGCCGGTGACCCCGTGCTCGGAGAAGCACTGCTCCGGGTCGCGCACCGGCCCCCAGCACAGGGACTCCGGCAGCCGGCTTCCGTCGGAGGCGAGCAGGCCTCGTGCCACCGGGTAACCGGACTCGGGGGTGACCGGGGGACGGGTGTGCAACCAGGTGATCGTCTCGGTGGCCCACAGATGGGGCCGCGCCAGCGGCAGCACGAAGACCGCGCCCGCCATCACGGCCACGGCGGCCGACATCGCGGGCAGCGTGCGGCGCAGCAGGATTCCGGCGACCGCTCCGACGGCGAGGCCGAGCAGGGCGTACCCGAGAGCGACCGGGCCCACCGAGCCGTACGTCGCCCGCTCGTACCAGGGCGCCCTGGCGTATTCCAGAGCCGGCCCGGTGCTCCACGCCCAGCGCTGCACCAGGGCGAGCAGGCTGACCCCGGCGACCACGACCGCGGCGCACAGGACGAGGCGGGTCGCGAGCCAGCGTGCGGGGGAGTGCGACTGGGACCAGGCCAGCTTGTACGTGCCCGTCTCCAGGTCCCTGGCGATGAGCGGGCCCGCGGCGAAGGCACCGATCAGGCAGGGCAGAGCGAGGATCGCCATCCCCATGCGGTCGAGGTTTCGTGCGAACTCGATCTCGGCGTCGAGGTAACCGCGGACCGGACCCCCGCACTCCACCGTGGTGTTCCTGATCGAGCAGTCGGACGACATGAAGACATCGGCCGCATGGGCTACCCACAGGCGGTCGGCGGTCAGCGCGGCGGCGCCGAGAGCGAACAGCGCGAGCGTGAGCCACAAGGCGGTCCGGTGCTGGCGCAGTGCCGCCCAGTACGCGCCGGGCAGAGTGAGGGCGCTGCGGAGCGGTTTGGCGGGGGCCGTGATCAGTGCGGTCACGCGGGCACCCCCGGACGGGACGTGGCGGTCGTGCTCGGGGTGAGCAGGGGTGGGGCGTCCGGGGTGCGGAGATGGGCGAGCAACAGTTCCTCCAGGGAAGGTTCTTCGACGGCCCAGCCGGGGTCGAGCGGGCCCTCGGGGCGGATCAGGGCGCTCACGCCGCGTCCCGTGGCGCGGGACTCGATGACGGTGTGCCGGGAGAGCTCGGTGGCCGGGCGCGCGCCTGTCACCAGGGCGTGCGCGGTGACGAGGTCGTCGATGCCGCCGCCGAGCCGGATGCGGCCCCCGGACACCAGGAGCAGGTGGTCGCAGGCGTCGGCCAGTTCGCCGACGATGTGCGAGGACATGACGACCGTCGTGCCGTGTTCGGCCGCCTCCGCCATGAGCGTGCCCATGAGTTGGTGGCGGGCCAGGGGGTCGAGGTCGGCCATCGGCTCGTCCAGGAGGAGCAGTTCGGCGCGTTTGGCGAGCGCCAGGGCGAGGGCGACGCGGGTGCGCTGGCCACCGGAGAGCGTGCGGACGCGGGCCCCCGGGTCGAGGTTCCCCGCGCCGACGACCCTCTCGGCGACGGACATGTCCCAGCGGCCCGGGTTCAGTTCGGCGCCCGTCCGCAGCGTGTCGGCGATGGTCAGCTGCGGGTACAGCGGCTTGTCCTGGGCGACGTACGCCACGCGGGGGCGGGCCAGCGCGGGACTCGTGCCGAGGACGGACAGGGCGCCACCGCTCGGGCGGTCGAGGCCGGCCGCGAGGGAGAGCAGCGTGGACTTGCCGGCGCCGTTGGGGCCGACGACCGCGCAGACGCGCCCGAGGGGCAGGCGGAACGCGCAGTCGTCCAGGGCCCGGCGGCGGCCGTAGCGTTTGGTCAGGCCGTGCGCCTCTATGGCGGTGTCGGTCATGCGGAGTCCCCCTTGGACGGTGCGGGTGTCGGTGCGGCGGTCGGTGCGTCGGTCCGTGCGTCGGTCCGTGTGTCGGTCCCTGCGTCGGTCCGTGCGAGCGGCGCCGCGTCGGTCGGTGCGAACTGCTCTTCGAGTACGGCGTTGAAGAGCGCCGCCAGGTCCTCCTTCTCCAGCCCCGCCGACCGGGCCCGCGCGGCCCACTGCGCGAGCTCCCCCCGCAGCGGTGAGTCGGCCGGCGCGCTGCCCAGCGACTTCCGGACGAACGTGCCGAGGCCCCGGCGGGCCTCGACGAGGCCCTCGCGCTCCAGTTCGCGGTACGCCTTGAGCACGGTGTTCGGGTTGATGGCCGTCGCCTCGACGACCTCGCGCGCCGTGGGCAGCTTGTCGCCGGGCTCCAACAGGCCAAGACGCAGGGCCTGTCGGGTCTGCTGGACGATCTGGAGGTAGGTGGCGACGCCGCTGCGCCGGTCGATGCGGTATTCGACCACTGCCTTGCACCACCCTTTCACTAAGTAAGTAGTGAAAGGGTGGTGCAAGAAAGGGGCGGCGTCAATGGGTGCCGCCCCTCGGGTCGTACGGTCTGGGGGAAAATGCTGGTCAGGACTCCGTGCGGTACATCAGATCCGTCTCGTGGGTCACGAAGCCGAGGCGCTCGTAGACGCTCACGGCCGCCTTGTTGTCCGCGTCCACGTACAGCATCGCGGTCGGCAGGCCGGCCTTCGCGAGGTGGCGCAGGCCCGTCGTCGTCAGGGCCTTGCCGAGGCCGCCGCCCTGGGCGCCGGGGCGCACCCCGACGACGTACACCTCGCCGAGGTTCTCCTGCGCGTGCACCTTCGTCCAGTGGAAGCCGATCAGCTCCCCGTCCTTCTCGGCGAGGAAGAAGCCGGCCGGGTCGAACCACGGCTCCGCCTTGCGGGCGTCCAGGTCGCGCTGGGTGAGGGAGCCCTGCTCGGGGTGGTGGGCGAAGGCCTCGGCGTTCACCGCGAGCCAGGCCGCGTCGTCCTGCCCGGGCACGAAGGCACGTACGGACACGCCCGCCGGGAAGACCGGATCCGGCAGGTCCAGGTCCGCCAACGGCCTGCGCATCTGCCGCAGTTCGCGGAAGAGGCTGAGGCCGAGGACCTGGGCCAGGTGCCGGGCGGCGGAGTGCCCGCCGTGCGCCCACACGCGCAGCCGCCGCCCGGACTCGCCGAGCAGCGCGCTGCCGAGCGCCCGGCCGTGACCGCGGCCGCGGCAGGAGGGGTGGACGACGAGTTCGGCGGCCGGGGCCTCCACCGGGTCGGTGTCCTCCAGCTGCGCGTACCCGACGAGTTCGTCGCCGACGCCGAGCAGCAGGTGCCGCACCCCCTCCCGTGCCCCGCCGCGGAGCTGCAACCGCCCCTGCTCGGACACCGCCTGCTGCCCGTCGGTGCGGGCGGCCTCCGCGAGCAGCGCGAGCACGGCGTCGGCCTGCGCGGGGTCGAGGGCGGCGAGAGTGTCGATCTTCCGGAGGGGGGCGGGAGCCTGGGCGGGCCGGTCGTCAGTCATGGGTCGAGGGTACGGCGAGCGGCGACGGGAGGGCGGCTGGAACGGTCCGGAACCGTGCCGTCCGGGGCGCCGGGTCACGCACCCCTCCGAGGGGGAAGAACCGGACATCGGGCGAAGTGCCCGTATCGCTCCCGATGGCAACCACCTCGTAACCCGTAACCCCCTGTTGCGCTACGCGCGTTGACTCTAGGCTGCGCTCGGCGGAATCGCCCTTCCAGTCGTCTCACACCATCCCCAGGGGGACACGTGTCAGCCACATCCCGGCCCCGCGGGCCACGGCCCGGACGCCGCGCCACGCGCGTACTCGCCGCGGCCGCCTCGCTCGCCACCATCGGCGCGCTGGCCGCCGCCCTTCCCGCGAGCGCGGGACAGGCCCACGCGGGCGGGGGCGAGGGCGGCGGGAAGCGCACGGTGGACGTGCAGCTCCTGTCGTTCAACGACTTCCACGGCAACCTCCAGCCGCCCGCCGGCTCGTCCGGCCAGGTCACGGAGAAGCAGCACGACGGCACCGAGAAGAAGATCGACGCCGGTGGCGTCGAGTACCTCGCCACGTCCCTGCGCACCGCCCGCAAGACGCACCCCTACAGCGTCACCGCGGCCGCCGGTGACCTCATAGGCGCCAGCCCGCTGCTCTCCGGCCTCTTCCACGACGAGCCCACGATCCAGGCGATGAACAAGCTGGACCTGGACGTCACCAGCGTCGGCAACCACGAGTTCGACGAGGGTGCCAAGGAACTGGCCCGCATGCAGTACGGCGGCTGCCACCCCAAGGACGGCTGCTTCGAGAAGGACAAGGCCGGCAGGCCCAAGGAGTTCGAGGGCGCCGACTACCCCTACCTCGCCGCGAACGTCACGGACGAGAAGACCGGCAAGCCCATCCTCAAGCCCTACTGGGTGTGGAAGCACAAGGGCGTGAAGGTCGGCTTCATCGGCGTCACCCTCGAAGGCACCCCGAACATCGTCTCCGCCGATGGCGTCAAGGGCCTGAAGTTCCACGACGAGATCGAGACCGTCAACAAGTACGCGAAGATCCTCGACCGGCAGGGCGTGAAGTCCATCGTCACGCTCATCCACGAGGGCGGCGCCCCCGCGAGCCAGACGTACAACTACGACTGCGACTCGCCGGGCGCGGGCGACGGCATCTCCGGGCCCATCACCGACATCGCCAAGGGCATCACGCCCAAGGTCGACGCGCTCGTCACCGGGCACACGCATGCCGCGTACGTCTGCACGATCCCGGACCCCTCGGGCAAGCCCCGCATGGTGACCTCGGCGTCCTCCTACGGGAAGCTCTACACGGACACCACGCTCACGTACGACCGCAGGACCAAGGACATCGTCCGGACGAGCGTGCGGTCCGCGAACCACGTGGTGAGCCGGGAGCAGGCCAAGGCCCCCGACATGACCTCGCTGATCAACCGCTGGGACAAGCTGGCCGCGCCCGTCGCGAACCGGCCCGTCGGTTACATCGCCGGTGACATCCCCGGCCGGGGCGCGGGCGTGCCCGAGTCCCCGCTGGGCGACCTGATCGCGGACGCGCAGCTCGCGCACGCCAAGTCCCTGGACCCCGAGGCCGACCTGGCGCTGATGAACCCCGGCGGCATCCGCTCCGACCTCGTCCACAAGGCGAGCGGCGGTGAGGGCGACGGCGTCGTCACCTACGGCGAGGCGTTCACCGTGCAGCCCTTCAGCAACACCGTCAACCTCGTCGACCTGACCGGCGCGCAGCTCGTCACCGCCCTGAAGCAGCAGGTCAGCGGCGCCAACGAGGCCTCCCCGAAGATCCTCCAGGTGTCGGACGGACTCACCTACACGCTGGACATGACGAAGACGGGGGCCGACCGGGTCGTCACCGACTCGATCAAGCTGAACGGCAAGGCGCTCGACCCGTCGGCCACCTACCGCGTCGCGCTGAACTCCTTCCTCGCGGGCGGCGGCGACGGCCTGCCCGAGCTGGGCAAGGGCGCGAAGCCGCTCGTCGGCGCCGACGACCTGAAGGCGTTCAACGACTATCTGACCGCCAACTCCTCGGCGGCCAAGCCGATCGCGCCGCCGAAGGCGGACCGGATCACGATCGTGAAGTAGCGCTCACCTCGGCGCTTACCGGAGGTAGAGCTTGGGGTGGGGTGTGAACGTATGGTGAGATCATCTGATGCGTTCCCCCCACCGCATAACCCCGCAACCGCCCCCGGACCAGCCCTACAGCACCCCCAACCAACCCGCCGGAACCCCGAGCCGGCCCGCCGGCGCCACGGATTGGCCCGCCGGATCCCCGAACCGGCCCGTCGAAACCCCGGTAAAGCCCTACCGCAACCCGTACGACGAGCTGGCCGACCTCGCTCCGAACCCCCTGGAGGAGTTCCTCCACGAGGACAAGTCGGCCGAGGCGGAAGCACCTTGGGAGCCGCCCAACCACCGGCGGGGCAGCCGCCGCCGGGGTCGCGGCCGGGGCAAGGGCCGGGGCAGGTCCCGCCGCCGTTTCGCCCGGCTGCCGCTCGCCGCGAAGGCCCTGGTGGCCGTCCTCGTCGCCACCGCGTTCCTCGCCCTCGGCGACCGCTGGGCGCTGCTCTACGCCGAGCACGAGGCGGCGGAGAAGTTCAAGCAGCAGCTGGACCTGAGCGCGGCGCCCGAGGTCGACATCGAGGGGTTCCCGTTCCTCACCCAGGTCCTCGACCAGCGCCTGGACCGGGTGAAGGTGACCGTCCCGGACGTCGCCGCCGACCGCGTCTCGCTCGCCAAGGTCTCCGCCACCGCCACGGACGTCACGCTCCTCGGGGACGGGCCCACCTCCATCAAGGGCGCCCGCATCGGCGCGATGGACGGCGAGGTGCTGCTCTCCTTCGACGACCTCAACCGCGAACTGGGCGCCTCCCAGGTCACGTTCACCGGCAAGGGCCGCGACCAGGTCCTCGCGCGCGGCACGCTGCCCGTCGCCGGGCACGACCTGAAGGTGCGCGCCGACGCCCGTATCCAGCGCAACGGCGAGCGCGGGATCTCCACGGACATCGGCGGCATGAGCCTGCAACTGGGCGACCTCGCGACGTACCGGCCGGGCACCCGCGAGAAGGAGGGCCTGCACCTGTCGCGCAGTTCCGCCGACCGGGTGGCCAAGGAGACGGCGAAGGCGAAGGCGCTGCTGTCCGTCCCCGCCATTGTGAAGCGGCTCGGCGTTCCCGACTCCGTCGTGCGCAAGGCCCTCAAGAGCGACGCCAAGCTGGGCGAACTCACCGGGTCACCGAAGTTCGTGGACGACGTGATGGGCCTGAACCTCATCGACGTGGCGATGGGCCACCCCGCGCTGCTGAAGAAGCTCGGCCTGGACCCCGCCCTGCTCAAGGGCCTCGCCCAGCTCACCCGCCCCGCCCTGGCCGACCGCCTCACCCTCGCGTTCCAACTGCCGAAGCTGCCGGGCGAGGGGACGGTGGCGCTGCGGGACGTGACCGTGGAGAAGGAGGGCATCCGCGTGCGGCTGACCGGGACGGGCCTCGGCTTCGCGCCGTAGGCCGGTAGGCCAGCAATCCCGTATGACCGCAGGCCCATCGGGCCGTTTCCCGGAGGCGTACGCACCGGCTCGCTCAGGGGAGTTCGCTGGGCGGGGGCGTCGACGCTCCCGGGAGGCGGACGGAGGCCACCGTGCCGCCGCCGTCCGCCGCGGCCAGCGTCACCTCGCCGCCGGACTGGCGCACCGTGCGGTCCACGATGGACAGGCCGAGGCCGGAGCCCGGCAGGCTGCGGGCGGACGGCGAGCGCCAGAAGCGGTCGAAGACGTGGGGGAGTTCGTCGGCGGCGATGCCGGGGCCGTGGTCGCGCACCGTCAGTTCGCCGCCCCGCAGGCCCACTTCGACGGTCGAGCCCGGCGGGCCGAACTTGACCGCGTTGTCCAGGAGGTTGACGACGGCGCGCTCCAGGGCGGCCGGTTCCGCGCGGACGTACCAGGGCGCGAGGTCGGCGGCGAAGGTCAGTTCGGGGCCGCGCAGGCGGGCCCGCTCCAGGGCGTTCTCCACCAGGTCGTGCAGGGCGATCACCTGCACCTTGCCGCCGCCGTGGCCCGCGTCCGGCCGGGACAGTTCCTGTAGATCGCCGATCAGTGAGGCCAGCTCCGTCATCTGGGCCTTGACGGAGGCGAGCAGGGCCCGGCGGTCGTCGGGCGGGATGGCCCGGCCGGTGTCCTCGCTGCGGGCGAGCAGCTCGATGTTGGTGCGCAGGGAGGTCAGCGGGGTGCGCAGCTCGTGGCCGGCGTCGGCGATGAGCTGCTGCTGGAGGTCGCGGGAGGAGGCCAGCGAGGCGGTCATGGAGTTGAAGGACTCCGACAGGCGGGCGATCTCGTCGTGGCCGTCCACGGGGATGCGCAGGTCGAGGTCCTCGGTGCGGGCCACGTGTTCCACGGCCTCGGTGAGCCGGTCCACCGGGCGCAGACCGGTGCGCGCCACCCAGAGGCCGGCGGCGCCCGCGCCGAGGATGCCGATGCCGCCGACGGCGGTGAGCAGCAGGGCCAGCTTGTTGAGGGGTTCGTCGATCTCGGAGAGCGGGCGGGCCAGGGACACCGTGTAGCGGCCGTCGGGGTCCACCTGGGTCAGGACGCGCACCGCCGCCCCGTCGTCGGTCCTGGCGTCGTGCAGGGCCTGGGGCCGCAGGTGCTGGGCCACTTCGACGTCGCTGTCCTGGACGACGACGGGGGTGGAGCCGCGGCCCACGCAGCGGGAGCCGTCCGCCTGGACGATCTGGACGAAGACGGTGGTGGTGCCGGGGGATGTCTCGGCGTTGGGGCGGGTGCGGTCGTCGTTGCACTCGGCGGCCGTGACGTCCAGGTAGACGCGGCCGACGTTCAGGCTGCGCAGCGAGTCGTCCAGCTGGCCGCGCAGCTGGGCGCGGGTCAGCACCCAGCAGGAGACGGCGACCGCCGCGACCGCGAGGGCCACGGCGACGGTGACGAGCAACGCCAGCCGCGAGCGCAGCGGCAGCCCCCGGAACCGCCGGACGGGCCCGCTCACTCGCCGCCCCTCAGGACATAGCCGACGCCCCGCACGGTGTGCACGAGGCGGGGCTCGCCGCCCGCCTCCGTCTTGCGGCGCAGGTACATGACGTAGACGTCCAGGGAGTTGGAGGTGGGCTCGAAGTCGAAGCCCCAGACGGCCTTGAGGATCTGCTCGCGGGTCAGGACCTGCCGGGGGTGGGCCAGGAACATCTCCAGGAGGGTGAACTCCGTGCGGGTCAGCTCCACGGTGCGCCCGCCCCGCGTGACCTCGCGCGTCGCCAGGTCCATGCGCAGGTCGGCGAAGGCGAGGGTGTCGCCCTCCTCGGCCCGCCCCGCGCCGGCGGCGTACGAGCTGCGCCGCAGGAGCGCGCGGATGCGGGCGAACAGCTCGTCCAGTTCGAACGGCTTGACCAGGTAGTCGTCGGCGCCCGCGTCGAGCCCGGTGACGCGGTCGCCGACCGTGTCGCGCGCGGTCAGCATCAGGATCGGCGTGGTCGATCCGCCGGCGCGGAGCCTGCGGGCGGCGGTCAGGCCGTCCATGCGGGGCATCTGGATGTCGAGTACGACGAGGTCGGGGCGGTGCGCGGCGGCCTTCTCCAGCGCGTCGGCGCCGTCCACGGCGACCTGCGTGCCGTACCCCTCGAAGGCGAGACTGCGTTGCAGCGCCTCCCGCACGGCGGGCTCGTCGTCCACGATCAGGATGCGCTGCTGCTCGCGGTCACCGGCGCGGTCGCCTTCGGCGGGGCTCATGGGCTTCGGACTTCCTCGGGTAAGGGGCGGAAACGGGGCCGTATCAGCCTCGCACGCGGAGGTGGCCGGGGTCAGTCCGTGGCGCCGGAGCGGAGGGTGTCGAGGTCGGCCTTGACCGTGTTGACCGGGATGGCGAAGCCGAGGCCGACGCTGCCGGACGCGGCGTCGCCGCCGGCCTGCGCGGACGAAGCGGGCGAGTACATCGCGGAGTTGATGCCGATGACGTTGCCGTTCATGTCGATGAGGGCGCCGCCGGAGTTGCCGGGGTTGAGCGAGGCGTCGGTCTGGAGGGCCTTGTACGTGGTCTTGGACGACCCGGTGTCGCCGTTGAACTCCTGCCCGCCGAACTCGAAGGGCCAGCCGCCCCGGGGCCCCTGCTGCTGTTCCTGGCCCTCACCGGTGGGGACGGTCACGTCCCGGTCGAGCGCGGAGACGATGCCGCTGGTGACGGTGCCGGTCAGGCCCTCGGGGGAGCCGATGGCGACGACCTCGTCACCGACCTTGACGCCGTCGGAGTCGCCGAAGGTCGCCGGCTTCAGCCCGGAGGCGTTCTTCAGCTGGATGAGCGCGAGGTCCTTCTTGCTGTCGGTGCCGACGACCTCGGCGTCGTACGTCTTGCCGTCGTTCGTCCGCACCTTGATCGAGGTGGCGCCGGAGACGACGTGGTTGTTGGTGACGATCTCGCCGTCGCTCCTGGTGATGACCCCGGAGCCGGTGGACTTGCCCTGGGCGGTGGTGGCGCTGATCTCCACGATGCTGGGCGCGACGGCCTGCGCGACCCCGGAGACGGTGCCCCGCTTGCCGGCCGGCACGACGGCGGTGCTGGTCGCGGAGGTGGTGGTGGCGCCCTGGTCCGTCAGGGTCTGCACGGCGTACGCGGTGCCGCCGCCGACGGCCGCGGCCGCGATGGCCACCGCGGCGAGCAGGGCCGCGGGGCGCTTGGCGCGGCGGTTCCTCGGGAGGGTGGGGATGGTCCGGGTCGCCTCCGGCGCGTAGGCGGGCGGGGGCGGGTACGCGCCCTGCGTACCGCCGTGGTGCACCGGCGCGGACGGCTGCTGCGTGGGGTACTCGCCGCTGTGGCGGAAGGTCTCGGTCATGCCTTCGAGAGTGACCGGCGCACATGAGAGCTGCCTGAGTACGTCCTGAGAAGCCCGGCAGAAGTGCGTATGCCCCATATAAAGTCCGGGGCGCCGCTTGCCGGGCCCGGGGCGATGCGGCTACGCGGGCGTACCCGCCGGAGTGCTCACCGGCAGCCGCAGGACTGGCGTACGACCAGCCGCGAGGGGAACAGTTTCAGGCGCTCCCGGCGGGAGCCGGCCACGCGCAGGCCGTCGTCCAGGACGAGGTCCACCGCGGCGCGGGCCATCGCGGGCCGGTCGGAGGCCACCGTGGTCAGCGGCGGATCGGTCAGGCCCGCCTCCTTGACGTCGTCGAAGCCGGCGACGGCCAGCTCGCCGGGCACGTCGATGCGCAGCTCCCGCGCGGCCCGCAGCACGCCGATCGCCTGGTCGTCCGTGGAGCAGAAGATGGCGGTGGGCCGGTCGGGCCCGGCGAGCAGCTCCAGGCCGACCTGGTAGGCGTCGTAGCGGTTGTACGGGGCTTCGAAGAGGCGCCCCTCCACCGACCGGCCGGCCTCGCGCATGGCGCGCCGCCAGCCCTCGACGTGGTCGGAGACGGGGTCGCCGACGGTCGGGGTCCCGGCCATGCCGCCGAGGCAGGCGACGTACTCGTGGCCGTGTTCCAGCAGGTGCCGGGTGGCGAGCTGCGCGCCGCCCACGTCGTCCGTGACCACCGCGACGTCGTCGATGGCCTCGGGCCGCTCGTGCAGCAGCACCACGCGCGCGTCCCAGGCGTCTATCTCGGCGGCGGCCTGGTCGGTCAGGCCGTGGCTGACGAGGATGAGGCCGGAGACCCGCATGCCGAGGAAGGCGCGCAGATAGTGGGTCTCGCGCTCCTCCACGTAGTCGGAGTTGCCGACGAGGACCATCTTTCCGCGCTCGGACGCCGCCTGCTCGACCGCGTGCGTCATCTCCGCGAAGAACGGCTGGCGCGCGTCCGGCACGATCATGCCTATGAGGTCCGTGCGCCGGGACGCCATGGCCTGCGCGACCCGGTCCGGGCGGTAGCCCAGCTCCTTGATCGCGGCGAGTACACGCTCGCGCGTGGCCGGGGCGACCGGCCGGGGTCCGTTGTTGATGACATAGCTGACGACGGCGGTCGAAGTACCCGCCAGTCGCGCCACGTCATCCCGAGTCACCTTGGCCACGCGCGGAGTCTACGCGGATGGAACTCCCGCTGGGCAGGCCGTACGGCGGCTTCCTACGAACCGGCCTTCGCGGCCGACCGCGCCTTCTCCCGCGCCTTCTCCTCGGCCTCCTTCTTGGCCTTCTCCTCCTCGGCCGCCCGCTCGACCTTCTCCGGCACCACGAAGCGGTAGCCGACGTTGCGGACGGTGCCGATGAGCGACTCGTGCTCGACGCCGAGTTTCGCGCGCAGCCGCCGCACGTGGACGTCGACCGTGCGCGTGCCGCCGAAGTAGTCGTAGCCCCAGACCTCCTGGAGCAGCTGGGCGCGCGTGAAGACCCGGCCCGGGTGCTGCGCCAGGTACTTCAGCAGCTCGAACTCCTTGAAGGTCAGGTCGAGGACCCGGCCCTTCAGCTTCGCGCTGTACGTCGCCTCGTCCACGGAGAGGTCGCCGTTGCGGATCTCCATGGGGGAGTCGTCGGAGGTGATCTGCTGGCGGCCCATCGCGAGCCGCAGCCGCGCCTCGACCTCGGCGGGCCCGGCGGTGTCCAGGAGCACGTCGTCGATGCCCCACTCCGCGGTGACGGCCGCGAGGCCGCCCTCCGTGACCACGAGGACCAGCGGGCAGCCCGGTCCGGTGGAGCGCAGCAGCTGGCAGAGGCTGCGCACCTGGGGAAGGTCCCGGCGGCCGTCGACGAGGATGACGTCGGCGCCCGGGGTGTCGACGAGGGCGGGCCCCTCCGCCGGGGCGACGCGCACGTTGTGGAGGAGCAGGCCGAGGGCGGGGAGCACCTCCGTCGACGGCTGGAGGGCATTGGTCAGGAGCAGCAGAGAGCTCATCGCGTCTCGCCCCCGAGCTGTCGGGCCCGCTCGGGCAGGGGGGAGCCCCACCCCGGCTCTGTCCTGCGGTCGTGCACGGTTCGCTCGCCCATAACGTCGGTTCCTCCTCGGTCCCTGCGGAGGGCTCCCCCCGGCTCCTGCGAGCCGGCGGGCGTTCACGGCACTGCTTCGTACGTGTTCTCGGTGGCTCGGTGACGCGCCTGAAAGCACAAAAGGACCCGGGGGCTGCGTCGCCCGGATCCTCTGCCCAGCACAATAGCTCACATGAGTTCCGGTCCGGCAGGTCAAGCGGCGCGATCCTCTGTGCCGCCGATCACTCCAGCGTCGTCCCGCGTTCCGCGGCGCGCCATGCTCCGTACGCCGGACGGGGTCGCCGTCGACGCCGCGTACGACCCGGGTCCCGGGGGCGCGGACGAGGTCGCGATCGTCGTCGCGCACGGCTTCACCGGTGACCTCGCGCGGCCCCACGTGCGCCGCATCGCGGGCGTGTTCGCCCTGCGTGCGGCCGTGATCACCTTTCCTTCCGGGGCCACGGGGCCTCCGGCGGGCACTCCACGGTGGGCGACCGCGAGGTGCTCGACCTGGCGGCGGCGGTGGAGTGGGCGCGCTCGCTGGGCCACGCGCGCGTGGTGACCGTCGGCTTCTCGATGGGCGGTTCCGTCGTCCTGCGGCACGCCGCGTCGCACCGGGGGCGCACGGAAGCGCGGACGGACGCGGTGGTCGCGGTGAGCGCCCCGGCGCGCTGGTACTACCGGGGCACCGCGCCCATGCGCCGGCTGCACTGGGTCGTCACGCGCCCCGCCGGGCGCGCGCTCGGCCGCCTCGGGCTGCGCACCCGGATCCACCCGCACGAGTGGGACCCCGTCCCCCTTTCGCCGGTCGAGTCCGTCCCCCTCATCGGCGCGACCCCGCTGCTCGTCGTGCACGGCACCCGGGACCCGTACTTCCCCCTCGACCACCCCCGGACGCTGGCCGCCGCCGCGCCGCACGGGGCCGAGCTGTGGCTGGAAGAAGGCATGGGGCACGCGGAGCACGCGGTCTCGGACGAGCTGGCCGGGCGGATCGCGGCGTGGGCCACGGCATCATGGACGTCGGCAACCGCCGACTGAGAGGAGAGGTCGCATGGTGAACGGCACCATTCGTTACTGGGCCGCCGCCAAGGCGGCCGCGGGCGTCGCCGAGGAGCCGTACGCGGCGACGACGCTCGCCGAGGCGCTGGACGGCGCCCGCGAGCGGCACCCCGGCGAACTGGCCCGGGTGCTGCGGCGCTGCTCCTTCCTGATCGACGGTGCCCCCGTAGGCACCCGCGGGCATGAGACCGTACGGCTGGCCGAGGGCGGCACGGTCGAGGTGCTCCCGCCGTTCGCAGGAGGATGAGCGCCATGTCCGATCAGCCGTACGAGGGGTATGAGGGGTACGAGGGCCACGACCCGTACTCCGGGCAGCGCCACCCCCACCCCCACTCCCCGTATCCCGAGCAGCAGCAGTACCCGCAGCAGCCCTACCCGGAGCAGCAGCAGTACCAGCAGCAGCCCTATCCGCAGCAGCCTCACCCCGGGCAGCAGCCGTACGCCCAGCAGCCGTATCCGGAGCAGCAGCCGTATCCGGAGCAGCAGCAGTACCCGCAGCAGCCGTATCCGCAGCAGTCCTACCCCCAGGAGCGGTACCCGCAGGCGCACGGCCATGAGCAGCACGCCGCCCAGGACCAGTACCTCCAGCAGTGGGAGGGGCAGACCTGGGAGACGCAGGCGCAGCCGCCCGTGGCGGTGGACGTGACGGAGACGGCGTACCTGCCCCTCCAGGGCGAGGCGCCGGCACCGGTCGCCGCGCGAAGTGCCGCGCAGGCCCCGGAGGAGGGGCCCACCTACGGCCGCGCCACCACCACCGGCAACGCCCGCGTCACCGACGCCCAGCGGGCCCGCGCCGAGGGGCGCTCGCCCGTCATAGAGCCGGGGATGCAGCCCGCCGCCCTGACCGCGGTCCTCGGGCTGCTGCTCGCCGCGGGGGCCGCCGTCGGGCAGTACGCGCTGCTCGTGCCGCTGGTCATCCTCCAGGCCGTGACCGCCGCCGGCTGGTTCCGCCTCAACGGCATGTGGCCGGCCCGCCAGGGCATCGCGCTCGCCTTCCTGGGCGGGGTCGCCGCCGACGCCGCGCTGCTGGCCGTGGGCAAGGAGCACGCGCCCGCCGCCATCCTCGGCACGCTCGGGGTGTGGGTGCTGCTGGTGCTGGTCCTCCAGCTGCGCAGCCGCGCGGGCGCCGACGAGCGGATGTACGGGCTGATGGCCACTGTCGTGTCGGCCGCCCTCGCGATCATCGCGGCCGGGCACCTCGCGGCCGCCGCCGACGCCGTCACCGTGGGCTGTGTCGCGGTCGCCGCGGCGATCATCGCCCGCGCGCTGCCGCTGCCCACGCCCGCCTCCGTCGTCGTCGCGCTGCTCGCGGCGACCGGGGCCGGTCTCGCCGCCGGCGGGATGACGGACCTCGGCACCAAGGGCGCGCTGCTCGCCCTCGGCGCGGGCGTCTGCGCGCTGGTCGGACACCGGGTGGCCAGTTACGACTACCCGTCGAGATTCGTGCACATGACGGCGGGCGTCGCGCTGCCGCTGGCGGCCGCCGCGCCGGCCGTCTACGTCCTCGGGCGCGCCATCGGCTGACCCGCGCCCGCGGCGCAGCGTTCGTCACAGCTGTACGACAGGTCCCCGGCCGCCCCCATCGGCCGGGGACCTGTCCTTTAGGCTCGCGGGGGACAGCCGACACGGGGGATCAAGGTGGGGGAACGCCGGACATGAGCAAGCGCGCCGTACGAATACTGCTGATCGTCGTCGTGGTCCTCGGGGGTCTGTTCGTGGCGGCCGACCGGCTCGCCGTGAACTTCGCCGAGGGCGAGGCGGCGGAGAAGCTGCGCACCAACGAGGGCCTTGCCGAGGAACCCGACGTCTCCATCAAGGGCTTCCCCTTCCTGACCCAGGTCGCGGGCGGCGAGCTGGACGAGGTGGAGGTCGGCATCAAGGACTACGACGCGAAGTCCGGCGCCGACTCGATCCGCATCGCCGACCTGGAGGCCCGCATGAAGGGCGTGAAGTTCTCCGGCGACTACAGCTCGGCGACCGCCGCGACCGCCTCGGGGACGGCCCGCGTCAGCTACGACGAGCTGCTGAAGGCGAGCAAGTCCGAGCCCGTGGACCTGCCGCTCGGCGCCCAGGGCAAGGTCATCGGCCTCTCCGACGGCGGCAACGGCAAGATCAAGGTCGAGGTCGAGGTCAGCAAGGGCGGCGCGAAGCTCCCCAAGCCCGTCCACGTGCTCAGCTCGGTCCGCGTCGAGGGCGACCACATCAAGGTGCACGCCGACGAGATCCCGAAGAAGCTGGACGTCCTCGGCATCTCCATCCCGCTGCCCGAGGGCATGGTCCGGGACGTCACCGACTTCGACCAGAAGATCGACGACCTGCCGGCCGGGATCAAGCTGAAGAGCGTCGAGGCCGCGCCGGACGGCGTGGACATGTCGGTGACCGGCTCGAACGTGAGCCTCACCGGCTGATTCCCGCCGCCCTCCCGGGGCCCCTGTCCGCAGTGCGAGACGGGGCCGTCCGGCGGGCGGATGTGACGCGAGCTACAGGGAGCCCGCGACCCCACCGGGGCGGTCGCGGGCTTCAACCATTCTCAGATGGTGGACGATCGTGTCTCACTATGCGGAGCGCCGGTGACACAGCCGCCCCGGCATCCCTACGATCGGCACCATGAAGCGACAGGCGGACCTCACGAAGCGGCGGGCAGTAGACCTGTGCCGCGTCGCCGCCATGCTCTGTCGCCCCGTCTAGCGGGAGCCGTCACTCCCGTATTCCCCCGGCCCGACGACGACTTCGGTCAGGGCCGCCCCCCGTGCACGTACGCCGCGCCTCCCCGCGTTTTGCAGGCGTACCCGCACGTCCCCTCGCACAACCGTACCGCCGTAACTGCCCCGGAGGAGAGAAGCATGAGCCGCAGCGACGTCCTGGTAGACGCCGACTGGGTCGAGGCCCACATCGACGACCCGAAGGTCGTCATCGTCGAGGTCGACGAGGACACCTCCGCCTACGACAAGAACCACATCAAGAACGCGGTCCGCATCGACTGGACCAAGGACCTCCAGGACCCGGTCCGCCGCGACTTCGTCGACCAGGAGGGCTTCGAGAAGCTCCTGTCGGCGAAGGGCATCGCGAACGACTCCACCGTCGTCCTCTACGGCGGCAACAACAACTGGTTCGCGTCGTACGCCTTCTGGTACTTCAAGCTCTACGGCCACCAGGACGTGAAGCTCCTCGACGGCGGCCGCAAGAAGTGGGAGCTGGACTCCCGCGACCTGGTCGACGGCTCCGAGGTCCCGAACCGTCCGGCCACCCAGTACAAGGCCAAGCCGCAGGACACCTCGATCCGCGCCTTCCGCGACGACGTCGTGGCGGCCATCGGCGCCAAGAACCTGGTCGACGTGCGCTCGCCCGACGAGTTCAGCGGCAAGCTGCTCGCCCCGGCCCACCTCCCGCAGGAGCAGTCGCAGCGCCCCGGCCACGTGCCGAGCGCCCGCAACATCCCGTGGTCGAAGAACGCCAACGACGACGGCACCTTCAAGTCCGACGAGGAGCTGAAGGCGCTCTACGAGGCCGAGCAGGTCGACCTCGCCAAGGACACCATCGCGTACTGCCGCATCGGTGAGCGCTCGGCCCTGACCTGGTTCGTCCTGCACGAGCTGCTCGGCCAGACCAACGTCAAGAACTACGACGGCTCCTGGACCGAGTACGGCTCGCTCGTCGGCGTGCCGATCGAGCTCGGCGCCAACAAGTAGCGCTCCCGACCTCCCCCCTCCCCCTCCTCCCCTCCCTCTCATCTCAGGACCCTCAGGAGTACGACATGTGTGGAGCAAAGGTCGGCGGCCCCGACGCTTCGACGATCAAGCCCGGTGAGACCACCATCCAGGGCCAGGTGACCCGCGACGGCGAGCCCGTCACCGGGTACGTGCGCCTGCTCGACTCGACCGGCGAGTTCACCGCCGAGGTCCCCACCTCGGCGACCGGCCAGTTCCGTTTCTACGCCGCCGAGGGCACCTGGACCGTCCGGGCGCTGATCCCCGGCGGCACGGCCGACCGCACGGTCGTCGCGCAGCAGGGCGGCCTCGCGGAGGTCGCGATCGCGGTCTGATCCGCCTCGCGCCGAGAACGGCCGAGGGGCCGCACCCCAGGGGGTTGGACGCCACTGGAACGGGGTGCGGCCCTTCGGCGTGTCCGGGCCTAGTCTGGAGACATGTACGCGCGACGGCGCCGCAGCTACTTCGTCATGATGGGCACGTGCATCGCCCTGTTCGTCCTGGCCTGGGGCGTCGTGCGGCTCTGGTCGATCCCCGTCGCGGTCGGCATGTGCGTCGTGGCGATGGTGATACCGCCGCTCGCCGCCATGGTCGCCAACCGGCGGGGACCCGACGACCGCTGGTGGGACGACCCGTCGGGCGACCCGAAGTCCGACGAGTGGTGGGACGAGCTGGACGGCCGGCGCCCCCGTCAGTAACGGTCGGCGCCCCCGTCAGTAACGGCCGGCGCCCCCGTCAGTAGACGAGCGCCTGGACGCCGTCCGTCGTCGCCTCCTGGACGAAGACCTGCGCGCCCGCGATCCGCACGCCGGGGATGACGTCCTGCTCGGAGATCTCACGGCGCGCCGCGCACTGCGTGCAGAGCGTGATCCGGCCCGCCGCCATGATCGAGCCGATCAGATCCGGCAGCGGCGCGGCATGCGGAAGATCGAACTCCGCCGCGCGGCCCGGCAGCGCGAACCACGAGGACTCACCGGTCAGCCACAGCGACACCTCCACCCCGCTGGCCACGGCCACGGCCGCCACCGTGAAGGCCTGGGAGCAGCGCTCGGGGGCGTCGGCCCCGGCGGTCACCTTGATCACGAGCTTCTTCGCCATGGCCGCATCGTAAGGCCCCTCACAGAGAGGGACGGGCTTCGCCCGACTACAGTGGGACCGGCTCTGATACCTGCCCCAACAGCTCACCGAGGAGCACCCCGTGCTTGAGGCCTTCTTCTCCGCCCTGCTGGTTCTTGTCTGCGTCGGCGTTCTCGCCTTCGCCGGGCTCACCGTGAAGAAGCTGTACCAGGGCCAGCGCTGACCCCCACCCGTCGCCCGACCACACAGATCGCCTGAGCTTCCCATGATCGAGATTCCGTCCGACCTGAACCCCTCCCTCGTCCCCCTCGCCTTCCTCCTCGGCAACTGGGCGGGCGCGGGCGTCACCGACTTCCCCGGCGCCGAGAAGGCGAACTTCGGCCAGGAGGTCTCCTTCACGCACGACGGGCGGGACTTCATCGAGTACCGCTCGTACACCTGGGTGCTCGACGCCGAGGGCAACAAGGTGAAGCCGCTGGAGACCGAGTCCGGCTTCTGGCGTGTCGACAAGGACCGGAAGGTCGAGGTCGTCATGGTCCGCGACGACGGTGTCGTCGAGGTCTGGTACGGCGAGCTGGCCGACAAGAAGCCGCAGATCGACCTGGTCACGGACGCCGTCGCGCGCACCCCGGCCGCGGGCCCCTACACCGGCGGCAAGCGGCTCTACGGCTATGTGAAGGGCGACCTGATGTGGGTCGGCGAGAAGCAGACCCCCGAGGTGCCGCTGCGCCCCTACATGTCGGCGCAGCTCAAGAAGGTCGTCACGCCCGAGGAGGTCGCCGACATGGCGCGCAATCTCGGCGATCTCCCCGACGACGGCATCGCTTTCTTCAAGTAGACCTAGACTTGGCGGCGTGGCGAGCACCGACTCCGACTGGAAGAGCGACCTGCGGCAGCGCGGCTACCGGCTGACACCGCAGCGCCAGCTTGTCCTCGAAGCCGTCGACGCCCTGGAGCACGCGACCCCCGACGACATCCTGAGCGAAGTGCGCAGGACGGCGTCGGGGGTCAACATCTCCACGGTCTACCGCACCCTGGAGCTCCTGGAGGAGCTGGGCCTGGTCAGCCACGCCCACCTCGGGCACGGCGCGCCGACGTACCACCTCGCGGACCGCCACCACCACCTGCACCTGGTCTGCCGGGACTGCACGGACGTCATCGAGGCCGACACCTCCGTGGCCGCGGAGTTCACCGCCAAGCTGCGGGACACCTTCGGCTTCGACACCGACCTGAAGCACTTCGCGATCTTCGGGCAGTGCGGGAAGTGCCGCCAGGAGTAGCGCGGAGCCCGGCCAGAAATAAAAGCCGGCGCCCGCTGGTCGTACTCTTTGTGAACATGAAGAGCCCCCTGTTGTCCCTGCCCGGCGCCGTCCCCGCCGAGGGCGTGGACGAAGGCGTCGCCGCCCACTACGGCGAACTGTTCCGCGAGCAGCGTTCCCTCGCCGACGGCGCCGGTTTCGTCGACCTCTCCCACCGCGGGGTGGTCACCGTCACCGGCTCCGACCGGCTGAGCTGGCTGCACCTGCTGCTCACCCAGCACGTCAGCGAGCTGCCCGCCGGCCAGGCCACCGAAGCGCTGATCCTCTCCGCCAACGGCCACATCGAGCACGCCCTGTATCTCGTGGACGACGGCGAGACCATCTGGGCGCATGTCGAGCCCGGCACCCAGGGCGCCCTCATCGCGTACCTGGAGAGCATGAAGTTCTTCTACCGCGTCGAAGTCGCCGACCGCACCGACGAGTTCGCCGTCGTGCACCTGCCCGCCGGTTCCATCGCCCCGGCCCCCGAGGGTGTAGTCGTACGCGAGACGGCGTTCGGGCGCGATCTGTTCCTGCCGCGCGCCGGCCTGGAGGCGTACGCGGCGGACAACGGCCCGGCGGCCGGGCTCCTCGCGTACGAGGCGCTGCGGGTGGAGGCCCACCGGCCCCGTCTCGGCTTCGAGACCGACCACCGCACGATCCCGCACGAGCTGGGCTGGATCGGCACGGCCGTGCACCTCCAGAAGGGCTGCTACCGGGGGCAGGAGACCGTCGCCCGCGTCCACAACCTCGGCAAGCCGCCGCGGCGGCTCGTCTTCCTCCACCTGGACGGGAGCGAGGTGCACCTGCCGGTGGCCGGTACGCCGCTGCAGCTTGCCGCCGAGGGGGCGGAGGGGCGGAAGCTGGGGTTCGTCACGACCGCCGTACGCCATCACGAGCTGGGGCCCATCGCGCTGGGGCTGCTCAAGCGGAACGTGCCGGTGGACGCGGAGCTTCTCGCCGGGGGCGTTGCTGCGGCCCAGGAAGTCGTCGTCCAGCCTTAACTGAACCGCCGCTGCGCGGCGGATGTTTCCCACCCACCCGTCTCGGCCCGTCGGTCACATCTCCAGCAGCACCGTGAACGGGCCGTCGTTCGTCAGGGTCACCCGCATCTGCGCCCCGAACCGGCCCGTCGCCACCGTCGCGCCCAGGGCGCGCAGCCGGGTCACCACCTCGTCCACCAGGGGTTCGGCCACGTCGCCGGGGGCCGCCGCGTTCCAGGTGGGGCGGCGGCCCTTGCGGGCGTCGCCGTAGAGCGTGAACTGGCTGACGACGAGCAGCGGCGCGTCGATGTCGCTGCACGACTTCTCGTCGGCCAGCACGCGCAGCGTCCACAGCTTGCGGGCCAGTTGCGCCGCCTTCTCCGCGGTGTCGTCGTGCGTGACGCCCACCAGGACGCACAGGCCCTCGCCGCTGATCTCGCCCACCGTCTCGGGCCCGTCCTCGCCGTCGACGACCACGCTCGCGCCGTCGACCCTCTGCACCACTGCTCGCATGCGGCCATCATGCCGTGCCGGCCCGGGCGGTCGGAGGCGGCCCGTCCGGCGCTGCGGATCCCCCCATCTGGGGCTGATTCCGGGCACTCATTCACATAGCGGCCACTTGGGGTGGCACCATGCTCACACGCGGTGTACCGCGTAGGCCGGTCGAGGGGACGGGTAGAGGACATGAACACACCGAGCACAGGGCACTCGCCCGGCCGCGTCTCGCTGCGGCGTCCACAGGTTCCGCGGCCTCCCACGCAGCGCACGGGCAGCCCGCTGCTGCCCGCCGTGCCCCAGCACGACCTGATGGCGCGGCGCCTGCCCGAGCTGCGCGAGCTGCGCCGGGCCGCGCAGCAGGACGAGGCCGACCTCAGCTATGTGCGGCGGCTGCTGCAAGGGCGCATCGACATCCTGCGGGCCGAGATCGCGCGCCGCAGGGACCGGCCGGCGCCCCGGCCCAAGGGCGCGGTCGTCGACCGGCTCTCGGAGATCCTCGCGGACGCCCCGGCCCGGCACCGCTCCTCCGCCCGGCACGTCACGCTCGGCACTCCGCACAGCGAGGAGTACCGCCTGCTGGCCACGGAGATGCTCGCCGAGGTCGAGCTGTCCGACCTGGCCGCCCGCACGGACGAGGAGCTGCACACGGCCATGGGCCGCCTCGTGGGGTACGAGCAGCAGGTCTCGCGGTGCCGGCAGTCCCTCCAGCGCACGGCGGACGACTGCAGCGCCGAGATCGCCCGGCGCTACCGGGAGGGCGAGGCGCAGGTGGACGACCTGCTGGTGTGACGGGGGCGGGGGTGGGGCGGCGCCCAGTGGAAATCCCGGTGCGCCGGCGGTGCCGGGCCGCCTAGCGTGGGCGGATGAGCGATCTTGAGGGCGATGGTGCGGACGACGCGGCGGGTGGCGGCGAGGGTGACGCCGAGAGTGGCGGCCAGGGTGGCGGCGAGGGTGGCGTCGAAGTAAGGGCGGTCACCGAGGAGGAGCTGCCCCTCTGGCTGCGCGCGGCCAACGCGGGGTTCCTGCGGCCGCTGGCCACCGTCTCCGACGAGATGGTGGCGTACGCCCGCGCCCGCGGTGACCTGGACCGGTTGCGGGGCGCCTTCGACCGGGGCCGCTGCGTGGGCACGTACCGCTCGCTGCGGCAGGAGCTGACCGCGGTGGGCGGCGCCGCCGTCCCCGCCAACGCCGTCTCGGCGGTGACCGTCGCGCCCACCCACCGGCGGCGCGGCATCCTCACCCGCATGATGACCGCCGACCTCGCGGCGGCGAAGGCGCGCGGCGACGTGGTCGCCACGCTGATCGCCGCCGAGTACGGCATCTACGGCCGGTTCGGCTTCGGCCCCGCGACCTCGATGGCCGAGTGGACGGTCGACGTGACGCGCTCGGGGCTCGACCCGCGCCGGTCGGGGCCGCAAGAGGCCGGGGCCCGCATCGACCTCGTCGACGGCGACGAGGTGCGCAAGTTCGGCCCCGATCTGCACGAGCGGTTCAGGGCGGCGCAGCACGGCGCCATCACCCGCGACGAGCACTGGTGGCAGCGGAACACCGGGCAGCAGGCCATGCCCGAACAGCCCTGGCAGGAGCCGTTCTACGCCCTCTACCGCGACCCCTCGGGCCGCGTCGACGGGCTGGTCGCGTACCGCGCCACCGACGAGGAGTGGAGCGAGACCCTCCAGCCGCGCAACGTCCTGACGGTGCTCTCGCTGACCGCCGTCACGCCCGCCGCCGAGCGGGCCCTGTGGCACTACGTCTGCTCGGTCGACCGGGTCGTGACGGTGAAGTCCGGCTGGCGGGCCCCCGACGACCTGCTCCCGCAGCTGCTGCCCGACCCCCGTGCCGCCAGGGTGACCGGGCACTCGGACTGGCTCTGGGTGCGGATCCTGGACGTCGTACGGGCCCTGGAGGCGCGTACGTACGGCGGGGCGGGCTCGCTCGTCCTGGAGGTCACCGACGCGGCGGGGCTCGCGGGCGGGCGCTATCGGCTGGACGCGGCGGCCGACGGTGTCGCGGTGTGCGCGCCGACCGGCCAGGAGGCCGATCTGACGTTGGGCGTCGCGGAGTTGGGGCGGCTGTGGCTGGGGGACGAGTCGGCGGCGCGGCTGGTGGCGCTGGGGCTCGTGGCCGAGGAGCGGGCCGGGGCGGCCGCGGTGGCCGACACGCTGTTCCGCGCGGCCCGGCGGCCGTGGTGCCAGGACATCTTCTGAGGGCGGGGGCGGTCCGTGAAGGGTGAGCCCCGGCCCCCCGTAGCCGGGAGCCGGGGCTCGCTTTTCCGACGGCCGACCGGTCTCCCGGCTCCCCTCCGGATGGGTTCCCGGTCAGTCGGAACTCGCCGGGTGGCCAACCTCGACGCGGCCCGACCATGTCGCCGAAGTTGGCCACCAACTCCATCTGACTTATCTCCGCCAGGAGTCGACTCATAACCACCTTTCCGTCAACTCCCCAAAGATGGCCCGAAGTTGTACGGTTTGGTGGTGAGCACGGAACACGCGCCCGTCGACGGCGGCCGGGGACGGCGTTCCCACCGCGAGGTGGCCGACGCGCTGCGCGACCGGATCAGGTCCGGTGCGCTGCGGCCGGGCCAGCGCATGCCGACCCAGGCCGAGTTGGCCGACGAGTTCGGCGTGGAGCGCGGGGCCGTGCGCGAGGCGCTGCGCATCCTGCACCATGAGCACCTCCTGTCCGATGCGTCCAAGGGCAGCCCCGCGACGGTCGCCGAAGCGACGGAGCGCGCGCCCGCGTGCGTCGGGTCGGTGCGCCCCCAGCCCACGACGGTCGGCCTCGCGCCGCGCGTCGCGGCCGCCTTCGAGGCCCCGCGCGTGAAGATCGACGCGCTCTGCCTGACCTCCGTCTCGCTGACCATGGCGATCGGCGAACCGCTCCGGCGGATCCACGCCGGGGGGCACAAACCGGCCAAGGTCGACGTGCGGGTGCTGCTGCCGAGCCGGGACATCGTCCTGGCCTTCCCCACGCCGGTCGACGGCGGGGACGAGGGCGGCCGGGTCCACCGCCGCTGGCTCGACCAGCGCAACGCCCAGGGGCAGGTGCTGCGCCACAACCTCCTGGCGCTGCGCGCCTCGCACGGTCTCGACGTGTCGGTGCGCTTTCGCGCGCTGCCGTTCACGCCGCCCGTGAAGCTGTATCTGCTCAACGGCGCGGAGGTGCTCTTCGCGTACTACACGCTCAGCAAGCGGGACGAGGAGATCGGCCAGGAGTCCCTGGAGATGTACGACGCGCAGGGCACGCAGTCGATGCTCTTCCCGTTCCGGCGGGGCGACGGGCTGCGGGACACCACGTTCGTGGACCAGGCCCAGCTGTGGTTCGACGCCCTGTGGGACACGATCAGCCGGGACCTGGAGCTGGCGGCGTGCTGAGGCGCGGCCATCTTGCGCGGTTGGCCACCAACTCCGCCAAGATGGCGCGCAGTTGTATCGTCCGTGACGTCCGGTCGTGACTCAGGAGAATGTCGCAGTGAACGGCAACAGAAAGCTCTCGTCCCAGGACATCGCCGACACCCTGCGCGAGCGCATCCGGACGGGCACGCTCAAGGCGGGCGAAAGGCTGCCGACGCAGGCCGAGCTGGCGGGCGAGTTCGGTGTGGAGCGCGGAGCCGTGCGGCAGGCGATGAAGAAGCTCCAGAGCGAAGGCCTCCTGTCCCACGTCAGCAAGGGCAGCCCGCCCCGGGTCGCCGACGCGGGCCCGGCCCTCGGGCCCCAGGGCCCCCAGCCCTCCATGGTCGCGCTCGCCCCGCGCCTCGCGGCGGCCTTCGCGGAGCCGGACGTACGCGTCGACGTGGTGTCCTACACCGCGGAGACGCTGATGGTCGCCCTCGGGGAGCCGGTGCGCCTGATCCACGAGGGGCGCATCGCGCCGAAGTCCGTCACGGTGCGCATCCTGCTGCCGAGCAGCGACATCCAGCTGGCCTTCCCGGTGCCGATCGACCGGGACGCCGAGAACCGCGAGCGGCTCCACCGGCGCTGGCTGACCCAGCGCAACGCGCAGGGGCAGGTGCTGCGGCACAACCTGCGGGCGCTGCGGGCCTCGCACGGCATCGACGTGTCGGTGCAGTTCCGCGCGCTGCCGTTCACCACGCCGGTCAAGCTGTACCTGCTCAACGGGCGCGAGGCGCTGCTCGCGTACTACACCCTGGGCCCCCAGCAGCTGGAGCTGGGCGACAGCGACAGCGACGGCGGTGAGAACGTCGACCTCTACGACGTGCTGGGCATCAAGGCGCCCCTCTTCTCCTTCGGCAAGGACCCCGTTGCTGCGCGCGACACCCTGTTCGTGGAGGAGTCGCAGAGGTGGTTCGACGCACTCTGGGCAACCATCACCACTGACCTGACACTCTCTTAGGTGACCTCTGACTCGACGCGATCCGACGCGATATGGCCCGAGATGCTCGACGAGGGGACCGAAAGGCTCTACGAACTGATCGGTCCTGTTCGATTCGTTCTCTTCGACTTCGACGGGCCCATCTGCCGCCTCTTCGCCGGGCACTCCGCCGAGGACGTGGCGAAGGACCTGGTCCGGCGTCTCGCGGGTCTCGGCCTGCACGGCCTGCTCACCGACGACGAGCGGCGCCAGCCCGACCCGTACGTGGTGCTGCGCGCCGTCGACCGCCGCCGGCCCCGCAGCGACCTGGTCGAGGAGCTGGAGGAGCTGCTCACCCAGCAGGAGCTGAAAGCCGTGGCCTCCGCCTGGCCCACCCCGCACGTCGACCCGCTGATCCGCACCTGGACGGCGCTCGGCGCCCGGCTCGCCGTGACGACCAACAACTCCCCGCGCGCCGTGCACACCTATCTCACCTCCCGCGGCCTCCTGGAGTGCTTCGCCCCGCACATCCACGGCCGCACCCAGGACCTGCGGCTGCTCAAGCCCGACCCGCACTGCCTGCGGCGCGCCCTGAGCGCGCTGGGCGCCGACCCGAAGTCCGCCCTGATGATCGGCGACGCGCCCACGGACCTCGCGGCGGCCCGGCGGGCCGGCGTCGGATTCCTCGGCTACGCCCGCAACCCGCGCAAGGCCCGGCTGCTGCGCGACGCGGGCGGCGCCGCGCTGGTGTCCTCCCTGGAACCGGTCCTGCGCTGTCTGCGGGGCGGGCGCCGGTAGGCGCGGACGGCGGGCGGAGTGTGACAATCGGCGCGCCGGTGTCCACATCGTGGCAAGTCGCGGGAACGGTTCCGGTCTGCGGATACTCTCTGCGCTCATGCCGTCACCTCCGCCTCGCTCCCCCCACGAGGCGCCGAAACGCGGGCGCCGCGAGACGTGGATCCGACGTCTCGCCGACGCGCACAGGGACCACCCGGACCGCGAGGTCGTGGCCGGTCACCACAACGTCAACCACGTGGTGCCGCTGGGCTGGTCCCTCGCCCTGCTGCTGCGCACCATGCCCTTCCGGGCCCGGGTCAAGTGCCGGATGCCGCGCGAGACCGTCGAGGTGGTGCCCCGCATCTGGCCCAGCGAGGCAGAGCTGCTCACGGTGGTGAGCCGGCACCTGAGGGAAGTCCCGCGCTGCCTGCGCGACTTCGGGGACTGGTCGCTGCACTCCTACCGGGCCGGGCGCGCCCTGTCCGACATCCAGCCCGAGGGGCCCGTCGGGGAGGCGATGATGCGGTCCTTCGCCCAGTTCTTCGCCAGGGCCGCGGCCGTGCCCGAACGGGAGCTGCCGCCCCGGCCGGCCGGCTGGCCCGCCCCGGGGCGGAGCCAGGACTTCCTCGATTGGCTGATCGCCTTCACCGAGGAGCGCGTCCACCGCCCCCACCGCCCGCGCTTCGAGCAGCTGTTCACCGCCGTGGGGCTGCGCCCGGACGTCCTGGGCGCCTTCCGCGACGACCCGCGCCGCCCGCCCCTGACCCCGCGCCCCTTCTGCCTGCTCCACACCGACGTGCACCGCGCCAACGTGGTGGTCGGCCGCCGTCGGATGGCGGTCATCGACTGGGAGCTCGCGATGTACGGAGACCCGCTGCACGACCTCGCCACCCATCTCGTACGCATGGAGTACGAGAAGGACGAGCAGACCCGGATGACGGAGTTGTGGGCCGAGGAGATGGAGCGCGCGGGGCACCGGGACATGACCGCAGGCCTGACCGCCGACCTGCCCGTCTACCTGGACTTCGAGTACGCCCAGTCCGTCTTCCCGGACATCATGCGCGCCGCACTCGGCCTGACCGCCCCGCCGACCGGGCCGGACGACACGGACCACGCCCGCGCCGCCGCGCGGGTCTGCCGCGCGCTGCGACGCGCCGCCGAACCCCTGCGCCTGGCCGACGTACCGGACGAGCGACGGGTGGAAGGAGCCCTGCGGGAGTGGTACGAGGGCCCGCACGGCCGGGTCGTCGCCGAAGGGGAGCGGGGCGCCGGGGAAGGCGTCTGAACGGGGCCTCGCAGGGCGGCGGTCAGGCGTACCGGGGCAGGCCCGCCCGCAGGTGGGTGAACGCCTCGTCGGCCGCGGTCAGCGCGTCCGGCCGGACGGCGTCCGCCGTCTCGCCCTTGGTGATCCGGCGCCAGTTCTCCTCCGCCAGGACGCGCTGCACGGCCACGGTCTGCGCGGCGGCCAGGCGGGACTCCAGCGGGGTGCCGCCGTGCGCGGTGGCCAGCGCCCCGGCGAGCGCCGCCTCGGAGCGGGCCTGGTAGCCGTGGAGGCGGGCCACCAGGGACGGGGTCGAGTAGAGGAGCCGGTGGAAGGCGAGGACCGCGGGGACGTCGCAGAGGCCGGTGACGGGGTCGCGGCGGTCCAGGCCGGCGCGGAAGTTCCGGTGCAGCGCTTCCAGCGCGGCCCGCCCGGCCGGACGGGCGGCGACCACGCGGGCCGCCTCGTCCTCGTGGTCGGCGAAGCGGTGCAGGACCAGGTCCTCCTTGGACGCGAAGTACCGGAAGAGGGTCGGCTTGGAGACCTCCGCGGCCGCCGCCACCTCCGCGACCGACACCTTCTCGAAGCCCTTCTCCAGGAAGAGCGCGATCGCCGTGTCGGAGATGGTCCGGTGGCGCTGCCGCTTCTTGCGGGTGCGCAGGCCGTCGCCCGGTTCGGGGGCCGTCTCGTCTTCGCTCATGGGGCGAGTTTAGGGGGCTGCGTTACCTGGTTAAGAACGTTACTCGGTATCGAATTTAACTCGGTTACATTATCGTGGGCGCATGGATACGGCAGAACCCCTCGCCCTCGAACGCCGCTACCACGACGCCTGCCGTGCCGCCCTGACCGACATGGTCGAAGGCGCCGAGGACCACGTGGTCACCGGCGTCGACGTGTCCGCGTCCGGCGCCGACGCCGAAGTCCTCGGCTACCGCTTCCGCAGCCGCGCCAAGGCCCTGCGCGAGCTGCCCGAGGCACCCCTCTTCTTCGGCCGCCTCGACTTCGCCGCCACCGGCCCCCACGCCGGGGCGGCCGGCGACCACCGGGGCCAGCGCTACTACATCGGGCGGCTGCGCGTCACCGAGCACCCCAGCGCGCCGCCCCTCGTCGTGGACTGGCGCGCGCCCGTCTCCCGCGCCTTCTACCAGGCCGGCGCCCGCGACCCGCGGGGCGTCGCCGTCCGCCGCCGGTTCGGCTGGGCCCCCGGCAGCAAGGGCGACTCCGCCGACCTGACCGGCATGGAGGACGAGCACCTGACGGCGGCCGAGGCCCCGCAGAGCGGCAGCCGCATCGTCGCCGGGGAGATCGAGCGGCCCCGCGTCGGCCCCATGCGGGACATCGCCGCCACCATCCAGCCCGAGCAGGACGACCTCGTACGCGGCGACCTGGCCGCCTCCCTGTGCGTGCAGGGCGCGCCCGGCACCGGCAAGACCGCCGTCGGCCTGCACCGCGCCGCCTACCTCCTCTACACCCACCCCGAGCGGCTGCGGCGCGCCGGGCTGCTCATCCTCGGGCCCAACCGGACCTTCCTGCGGTACATCGCCGAGGTGCTGCCCTCCCTCGGCGAGACGGGCGTACGCCAGTCCACCGTCCTGGACGAGATCGGGCGGCACCCGGTGCGCGCCCGGGACGACGAGGCCGCCGCCGTCGTCAAGCACGACGCCCGCATGGCCGAGGTGCTGCGCCGCGCGCTGTACGCGCGGGTCCGGGCGCCCGCCGAGTCCCTCGCGGTGGCGGACGGGTCCTACCGCTGGCGGGTGCCGCTGGACGAGCTGGAGCACATCGTGGCGGGGGTGCGGGCCGAGGAGCCGTCGTACGCGGTGGGGCGGGAGCGGGTGCGCGAGCGGGCCGTGCGGGCCGTCCAGGAGCGGGCCGAGCGGCGGGCCGGGCCGCGCCAGGCCGCGTGGGTGCGCAAGATCGGCCGGTCGCCGGCGCTGAGCGCCTTCGTGGACCAGGTGTGGCCGAAGGCCGGGGCCGACGAGGTGCTCGCGGGGCTCCTGGGCGACCCGGACGCGCTCGCCGCCGCGTCGGACGGCGTCCTCGGGGACGAGGAGCGGCGCGCGATCCGGTGGGCCCGGCCCCCGCGCTCGTACAGGTCCGCGCGGTGGAGCGCCGCCGATCTGGTGCTGATGGACGAGATCCAGGGGCTCCTGGAGCGGCCCGAGGGGTACGGGCACATCGTCGTGGACGAGGCGCAGGACCTGTCGCCCATGGAGTGCCGGGCCATCGCGCGCCGCGCGGACTTCGGCTCGCTGACCGTGCTCGGCGATCTCGCCCAGGCCACCACGCCCTGGGCGGCCCGCGACTGGGCCGAACTCCTCGGGAACCTCGGCAGGCCGGACGCCGTCGTGACGCGGCTGACCACCGGGTTCCGCGTGCCCCGGGCGATCATCGGGCTCGCCAACCGGCTCCTGTCCCGCCTCGACGTGGACGTGCCGCCCGCCCGGTCGATGCGGGCCGACGGCGAGCTGCGCGTTCTTGCGGCGCATGACGTGCGGGCCGCCGCGGTGCGGGCCGTGCGGGACGCGCTCGGGCGGGAGGGCTCGGTCGGCGTCATCGCCGCCGACGCGCACACCGAGGCGCTGCGCGCCGCCCTGGAGGGCGCCGGCATCGGCACGGCGGACGCGGACGAGCCGGGGGCGCGCGTCACCGTGCTGCCCGCCTCGCTCGCCAAGGGCCTGGAGTACGACCATGTCGTCGCCGTCGAACCGGCCGCCATCGCCGAGGCCGAGCGGCGGGGCGCGCACCGGCTGTACGTCGTGCTGACCCGGGCCGTGTCACGGCTGGACGTCGTGCACAGCCGGCCGCTGCCGTGGGACGTGCCGGCGTAGCGGACGAGCCGGGGCCCGGGGGATCAGCGTTCCAGGACCGCCTCCATGACCGCCTTCGCGATCGGCGCGCCCAGCTTGCCGCCCGCGATCTCCGAGCGGGGGATGTTCATGTGGGAGGGGTCGACGAAGACCGCGACGGCGACCGGTGACTCGCCGTCGTCGTCCCCGGGCGTCTTCGCGTAGGAGACGAACCAGGCGTAGGGCCGCTCGTCGTTGACGTCCGCGCCGTGCTGGGCCGTGCCGGTCTTGCCGCCGACCGTGACGCCGTCGATCCGCGCCTTGTTCGCCGTGCCGTTCTCGACGGTGTTCTCCATCATCTCCTGGACCTTCTTCGCGGTGTCCTCGGAGACGGCCTGGCCCAGTTCATGCGGCTCGGCCTTCTCGACCGTCGTCAGGTCGGGGCCGCGCAACTCCTCGACCAGGTAGGGCTTCATGACCTTGCCGTCGTTGGCGAGGCCCGCGGTGACCATCGCCATCTGGAGCGGGGTGCTGGTCAGGCTGCCCTGCCCCATGCCGGTCAGCGCGGTCTGCGGCTTGTCGAGCCGCTCCGGGTAGCCGCTGGCGACCGCGCGCACGGGGATGAACTGCTCCTCGTTGAAGCCGAACCGCTCGGCGGTCTCCCGCATCCTGTCCTTGCCGACCTTCAGCGCGACGTCGAGGAAGACGTTGTTGCAGGACCACTGCATGCCCGTCTTCAACGACACCTTGTCGCAATGGGAGTCGGGCACGTCGTTGCCGATACGGGTGGAGCTGAGGGGCAGCTTGTACGGGGTTCTGGCGCCGGTCGGCTTGTCGATGTCCCTCACCACGCCGTGCTCCAGGGCGGCGGCCGCTGTAAGGATCTTGAAGGTGGAGCCCGGCGGGAAGGTCTCGCGCAGCGCGCGGTTGCTCAGCGGCTTGTCCGCGCGCCGCGCGAGCCGCGTGAAGGCGCGGCCCTCCTCCCGCGAGATGCCGGCGAACACCGAGGGGTCGTACGAGGGGGTGCTGGCCAGGGCGAGCACCTTGCCGGTGCGCGGGTCGAGCGCGACGACGGCGCCCTTGGCGTCCAGCGCCACCAGGCCTTCGTAGGCGGCCTTCTGCGCCTTGGGGTCGATGGTGGTGACGACGTCGCCGCCCTGCTGCTTCTTGCCGGTCAGCATGTCCAGGGTGCGCTTGATGAAGAGCCGGTCGTCGTCGCCGCTGAGGATGCCGTTGTGGACGCCCTCCAGGAAGGTGCCGCCCTGGGCCTGCGAGAAGTAGCCGGTCACCGGCGCGTACATCGGGCCCTGCTTGAAGGTCCGCTTGTACGCGAAGTCGGTGCCGGACGTCTTCTTCGAGCCGGTGATGGACTTCCCGCCGACGATGATGTCGCCGCGGGGGTGCGAGAAGGCCTCGATCTGCACGCGGCGGTTCTTCGCGTGGTGGGACAGCTCGTCGTTGCGCGCGTACTGCACCCAGGTCGCGCGGAGCAGCAGGGCGAGCGTGAGGATCCCGCAGAAGACGGCTATGTGCCGCAGCGGACGGTTCATGGTGGTGGCTCCCCCCGGTGCCTACGGATGAACGTTTCCGTGTCCATCCTGTCCGCTTCCGCCCGGGCGTGGGAGGTGAACCGCGGTATCTACCGGTGTGCGGCGCCGCGCAGCACCTCGATGACGCTCGCGTAGCTGTCGGAGCCGTGGCCCCGGGCGGAGGCGCGCTCCATGGTCGCCTTGAGCAGTTCGGGCAGAGAGGTGTCGAGGCCGCGCGCGTGGGCGGCGTGCACGAGGTGGCCGATGGCGGCGATCTGGACGTCGACCGTGGCGTCGTCCCCCGGGTAGCGGCCGGCGTCCACCTGGGGCGCGTACGTGGTGACGAAACCGGAGACGGCGCCGGTCAGCCAGCGCAGCGCGACCCGGGTGAAGTCCGTGGCCGTCGTGCCCTCCGAGGTGACCAGGGCGGTGCCGTGCAGCCAGCCGGTGAACGTCGCCCACATCAGGCCGAGCAGCGCCGCGTCGTACAGCGAGGCGAGGCCGGGCTCCGTGCCGAGGTGGAGGGGGTCGCCGAGGGCGGCCAGAGTGGGCCGGTGGGTCGCGAAGACCTCCGCGTCGCCGCTGTAGAGGAACATCATCTCGGGGTTCCCGACGCCGGGCGGGGTCGTCATGATGCCGCCGTCGAGGTACCCCGCGCCGTGCGAAGCGGCCCACGCCGCCATCTCCACGGCCTGCTCCGGCTCCCCCGAGGTGAGGTTGACCAGGGCCTTCCCGGCGAGCCCGCCCGCCTCGGCGACCGGGTCGAGGACGGTGCGCAGCGCGTCGTGGTCGAGTACGCAGGCCAGGACGAGGCCGCTCGCGGCGACGGCGTCCCCGGGGGTCGCCGCCGGGTGCGCGCCGCGGTCGGCCAGCGGCTTCGCCTTGTGCGGGGTGCGGTTCCAGACGGTGGTGGGGTGGCCCTGGTCCAGGAGGGCGCCGGCGAGGGCGGAGCCCATCAGGCCGAGGCCGAGGACGGTGACGGGGGTTTCGGCGGGCGCTGCCGCGGTGTGCTGTGCGTTCATGGGGATCACGCTCGCAGGGGCGGCGGGCGCGGGACAGTGACAGCGGTGACGGTGATCACCAAATTCCTGCCGGTGGTCCGGGGGGTGCCCCCGGGCCTCGTACGCTCGCGGGATGAGCGCTGGTTCCGTCGCGGTGGTCGTGGCCGAGGAGATCGGGGTCCCGTCCTGGGACCTGTACGAACTGAGCATCCCCTGCACGGTGTTCGGCAAGCCGCAGCCCGATCTGTCCGACCACTGGTACGACCTGCGGCTGTGCGGGCGAGCGGGAGGAGGCGGGGGGCGCGTTCGGCGTCGCGCTGCGCACCCCCTACGGCCTGGAGGGCCTCGTCGGGGCGGACACCGTCGTCGTCACCTCCGTGCCGGACGCGTGCCTGGAGGAGGGCAGGCCGCTCGCGCCGGGCCTGACCGAGGCCCTGCGCGCGGCGCACCGGGCGGGCGCCCGCATGGTGTCCCTGTGCACCGGCGCCTTCGCGCTCGCCGAGGCCGGCCTCCTGGACGGGCGCAGGGCCACCGCGCACTGGATGCACACCGCCCAACTGGCCGCCCGCTACCCGAAGGTGACGGTCGACGAATCCGTCCTCTACGTCGACGACGGCGACGTCCTGACCAGCGCGGGGCTGACCGCGGGCCTCGACCTGTGCCTGCACCTGGTGCGCCGTGACCTCGGCGCGCACGTCGCCAACCAGCTGGCGCGGCGCATGGTGGTGCCCGCCCACCGGCCGGGCGGCCAGGCGCAGTTCATCGACCTGTCCGTGCCCGCGACGGACGGCGCGGGCCTCGGACCGGTGCTGGAGTGGGCCCGCGCCCGCCTGGACCGGCCGCTGACCGTGGACGACCTGGCGCGCCGGGCGGCGATGAGCCCGCGCACCTTCTACCGCCGCCTCCAGGCAGCCACCGGCACGACCCCGCTCCAGTGGCTGCTCGGCCAGCGCCTCGCGCGGGCCCAGGAACTCCTGGAGACGACGGACCTGCCGGTGGAGAAGGTCGGCGAACTGAGCGGCCTCGGCACGGCGAACAACCTCCGGCACCACTTCCTCAAGCAGGTCGGGGTCTCGCCCGGTGACTACCGCCGCTCGTTCTTCAGCCGCCGCCCCGCGGCCTGACCGGGGTCGCCCGGTGCGCCGATCGCGTCCAGGGCCGCCACGACGTCGGAGGGCTCGGCCCGCACGGTGTAGTCGGTGTCGACGAACGCCCAGCGGATGACTCCGGCGCGGTCGATGACGTAGGTGGCGGGCAGGGGGAGCGTGCGGTGGTGGCCCGCGTTCACGCGGTGCAGTTCGAAGCCCAGCCGGTCGTAGAGTGCGCCCAGTTCGTCGGAGAGGTCGAAGGCGATCCCGAACTCCTTCGCGACGCGGGAGCCGATGTCGGACAGGACGGGGAAGCCGAGCTGCTCCTTCTCGGTCAGGGCGAGGCTCTCGTCCGGGATCTGCGGGGAGACGGCCACGAGGTGGGCGCCGCGGGCGGCGAAGTCGTCCCGGTGCCGCTGGAGGGCGCGCAGGGCGAGATTGCAGTAGGGGCACCAGGCGCCGCGGTAGAAGGTCAGGACGACGGGACCCTCGGCGAGGAGTGCGTCCAGGGAGACCTTGTCGCCGGTGGCGGAGTCGAGGGTGAAGCGGGGGGCGTGCTCGCCCGCGCCGAGGGCCTTCTCGGCGAGGCGGGTGGCGAGGAGCTGGGCCGCGCCGCGGTCCATGACCTCCAGGACGTCCTGGGGCAGTCTGCGGTGGCCGTTCACGTACAGGTCGCGGAGGTCGTCCTTGAGGCTCATGTGGGGCCTTTCGTGGGCGGGTTCCGCGTTCCGGTCCGCGTCGGACGCGGGGAACTTGGAACGGTCGTTTCAGGATGCTGAGAGGATGGGGTTGGCGTCAAGGGGTATCTTGGAATTGCCGGTCCAAGAATGGGTGGGACGGTGTTCGCGGTACGGCGGTACGGCGGGACAGCGGTACGGCGGTACGGCGTGATGGCAGTACGGCAGCGCGGGGAGCCCCAACTCATGTCCGACATCAAGCACTTCGACCCGGACGAGGCGCTCGACCGCGTCGTCCGGCTCTTCTGGCAGCACGGCGCCGCCACGACCTCCATCCAGGCCGTGGCGAGCGCGACGGGCCTCAACCGCTCCAGCCTGTACGCCACGTTCGGCGGCAAGCGCGAGCTGTATCTGGCCGCCCTGCGCCGCTATGTGCGGGACCACTCCCGACGCGGGTTCCGGTCCGTCGCCGAGGACGGCCGGGGGCTGCCCGCCGTGCGCGCGTTCTTCGACGCGCTGATCGAGCTGCGCTGCTCGGGCCCCTACGCGGGGTGGGGCTGCATGGTCGTCAACGCCCACGTGGGCGCGGAGCGCGCCGACCCCGAGGTGCGGGCCCTCCTGGAGGAGCACCACGAGCAGCTGCGGGACGCGATGCGGGTCGCGCTGGAAGCGGCGCGCGCGGAGGGCGAGTTGGCGCCCGCAGCCGATGTACCGGCGGCCGCCGAGCTCCTGGCGCTGCTCGCGTACGGCGTGAACCTGCGCTCCCGGGCGGGCGCGGAAGCGGCGGAACTGCGGGGGACGGTGGATACGGCGCTCGCGTCACTGGGGTGACGTGGGGCGAGGGCCCGATCTGCTGAGGGGGCGGTGCGAGGGCCTGCGTACGGGGGTGCGGGGCAAGGGCCTGGCGTACGGGGGCGGTGCGAGGGGCCGGCGTACGGGAGCGGGGCCACGGCCTGGGGTACGGGCGCGGGGCGGTCGGGTGTTCCGGCCGCCCCGCTGTCCTGGACGGGGTCTCGCCCGCGGGCCGGCCCGGTTCAGCGGCGCCCGCGTGGCGCGCCGGCCCCGACGTTCCAGCCCGAGTCCCGGACGGGACCTCCCGTGAAGCCCTGTCTCTCCCAAGCACCCTGACGCTCTGTCACCGAACCTCCTTGCCGTGCGTCGCGGAGTGGTCACCAGATTGGCCCCAGACGCGCTCTTCGCCAAGTACCCAAAAGGACGTGGTCATGCGCCGGGTCCGCGTACGGGCGCCGGAGGTGCCGCCGGGGTCGGGCGGGGGCGGACACCCGCAGACCCCGCCCGGGTCCGCGCTCACGGGGTATGGGCGCGGCGGTAGTCGCGGGGTGTGGTGCCGGTGAGCGCGCGGAAGTGGTGGCGCAGGGCGGCGGGCGAGGTGAACCCGGTCGCGGCGGCGACACCCTCGACGGGCGTGTCCGTCTCCCGCAGCAGCCGCATCGCCTCGTGCAACCGCGCACGCAGGACGTATTGGAGCGGGCTGAGCCCGGTGTGGGCGCGGAAACGGCGCGTCACGCTGGAGACGCTCGTCCCGGCGTGGGCGGCGATCTCGGGGAGCGTGAGCGGGAGGTGGAGGTGCGCCCCGATCCAGCGCAGGGTGGGGTCGAGTCCCGCGCTCTCGGCGACCTCCCGGTCGATGGCCTCCTGGACGCTGTCCGCGTCCCCGTGCAGCGGCGTGATCAGCTCCCGCGACGTCTGCCCGGCGACGTGGCGGCCGTGGTCGCGGGCCAGCAGGCGCAGACAGACGTCCAGGCCCCCGAAGACCCCGGCCGCCGTGCAGAACGGCCCGTCCTCGACGGCCGTGCCGGCGGGGTCGACGTCGATACGGGGATACCGGGCGGCCAGCTCCTCCACATGCCGCCAGCCGGTCGTGGCGCGCCGCCCGTCGAGCAGCCCGGTCGCGGCGAGCGTGAACGTGCCGGTGCCGACGGCGGCGAGGCGGCTGCCCCGCCCCGCCGCCGCACGCAGCGCGGCGACGACGTCCTCTGGAGGCCGCCCGGCCTGGCGGCCGCCCGGCCCCGGGACCAGGACGACGTCCGCGTCCGCCAGCCCTTCGAGGCCGTGCGGGGGCCGGACGGGGAGCGCTGGTCCCGGGCCGCCCGCCGCCCGGAACCCGGGGGCGGCGCAGAGCCGGACCTCGTAGGACAGGCCGGGGTGTTCGCGGCAGGCGGTGCCGAAGACCAGGCCTGGCGTGGTGAGGTGCTGCCCCGGGGCCCCGTCGAGGGCGAGGACGGCGATCACTGACATGTCCGGCATCCAACCACTCGCGCGGCCCGCCGGCCGGTCGTCTCGGGGGTCAGTGGCCCTGGCGGATCGTCTGCTCGATCCAGCTCTTGAAGGCGGGCACGTTCGAGTAGAGGCCCGGTCCGGTCCCGCAGCCCTCGCGGACGCCGCCCGGCCCGGAGGTGGCGCCGATCAGCTCCCAGCGGCCGTTCCTCGCGCGCTGGAGCTGCGGACCACCGGAGTCGCCGTTGCACGCCATGGCCTTCGGCTTCGGGCTGACGGTGCACAGCCGCGTCCGGCCCGCCCAGCCCGGGTCGCAGTCGCCGGGCGCGCCCCTGCGGGTGTCCAGCTGCTGGAGCCGGTCGGGGAACCTCGCGTCCTCCAGCGTCGGTGCCTCGACGACCGTGCCGAAGCCGAGGATGCGGGTGGGCGTGCCGACCGGCCCCGCCTTGTCGGCGATGCGGACGGGCTTCTGGGTGACGGGACGGTCCAGGCGTATCAGCGCGAGGTCGTTCTTGTTGTACGTCGTTCCGGTCATGTCCTGCACATAGCCGGGCGCGGTGACGATCTTGTCGATGTTCCGGACGGAACCCCCGGTCGTGCGGTGCCCGCTGCCGACCCGGACCTTGCCGGTCAGGGTGGCCAGCTCCGGATTGACGCAGTGCGCGGCCGTGAGGACCCAGCGGGCGTCGACCAGCGTCGCCCCGCACTGGGCGCCGTACTCCTCGACCGGCACGGTCGCCATGTAGGAGTAGTGCTGGGTGGCGTCCTCGCCGTTGACGATGGCGCTCGCGCTGCCGGTCATCGCCGTGGCGCCGAGGACCGCGGCCGCGCCGAGCGTCGCGGCGCCCCGGGCGAGCAGGCGGCGCGGCCCCCGCCGCGAGCGGGTTCCGGGGCCGGCGGGGGACAGGTCCGTACGGTGCATGAGCAGGCCTTTCGCAGAAGCAGAAGCAGAAGCAGAAGCAGAAGCAGAAGCAGAAACAGAAACAGAAGCAGAAGCAGAAGGGGAGGGAGCGGTGCGCGGACGGGGCGGCCGTGCGCCCGCGTCCCACCGCGCTGCGATCATCCGTCGCGGGTGGCGCACGCCAACAGCGGCCGCGATGTCACCCTCGGCTAAATTCCGGACATGTCACTGATCGCCGTCCTCGCCCTCGACGGGGTCCCGGGCCACCAGCTCACCGCCCCCGGGACGGCCTTCGCGACGGCGGCCAGGCACCACCACCCGGTCGCGTACGAGGTGCGGATCTGCGCGGCGCCGGGCTTTCGGGGCACGGGTGGCCCCGCGCCCTTCGGCCTCGACACGCCCTGGGGCACGGAGGGACTCGACGACGCCGACACGGTGGTGCTGCCGGGTCACGAGGGCTTCCGTGCCGCGCCGCCGCCCGGGGTCGCGGACGCGCTGCGGGCCGCGGCGGCGCGCGGGGCCCGCGTCTGCGCCGTCGGGACCGGCACGTTCACGCTCGCGGCCACCGGTCTCCTGGACGGCCGCCGGGCGGCCACCAGCCGGCGGCACACGCGGGAGCTGGCCCGGCTGTACCCCCGTGTCCACGTGGACCCCGAGGGATCGGCCGTGGCGGACGGCCCCTTCCACAGCGCGGCCGGGGTCCTCGGAGGCGTCGACCTCTGTCTGCACCTGATCACCCTGGACCACGGGCAGGCCGTGGCCATCGAGACGGAACGGCAACTGTTCCTGCGTCTGCACGCGGAACCGGAGGGCGCCGAGGGGGCCGACGGCGGGGGCGGTCCGGACGCGGGCCAGGGCGCCGCCGAGGCCGCGTACAACGCCGTCACCCCGCCGGGCAGCAGTCTCGAACCGGTCACGCGGTGGATGGAGGCGAACCTCCACCACCCGCTGACCCTCGACGTGATCGCGGAACGCGCGGGGCTCGGCGTGCGCAGCCTGACGCGCCGCTTCCGCGCCGATACGGGGCTCACTCCGCTCCAGTACCTGCTCCGTACGCGCATCCAGCGCGCCCAGCGGCTCCTGGAACGCACCGACGACCCGGTGGAACGCATCGCGGCTCGCACCGGCCTCGGCACCCCCGCCAACCTGCGCCACCACTTCCAGCGCTCCACCGGCACGAGCCCCACCACCTACCGCGCGGCGTTCCGCGCAGTGGTGTCCGGCATCACCTGGCCGGAACGGCCCCCGCGGCCGTGATGACGCCGGCGACGACGCGACTCATGCGGTCCGACCCATCGGACCCTCGGGACCCGCGCGGGGCGGTTCCGGTGCGCTGCCGTGTCATCCGCCCTTCGGCTGGTTGAAGCGGATCATGTTGCCGGCCGGGTCGCGGAAGGCGCAGTCGCGCACGCCGTACGGCTGGTCCATCGGCTCCTGGAGGACGTCACCGCCCGCCGCGCGGACGCGTTCGAAGGTGGCGTCGACGTCGTCGGTGCGGAAGATGACGCCGCGCAGATGGCCCTTCGCCATCAGCTCGGCCATGGCCTGCCGGTCGGCCGCGGTGGCGTTCGGGTCGGCGAGCGGCGGTTCGAGGACGATCTCGACGCCGGGCTGCGTGGGCGAGCCGACGGTCACCCAGCGCATGCCCTCGAACCCGACGTCGTTGCGCACCTCCAGGCCGAGTACGTCGCGGTAGAAGGCGAGCGCCTTGTCGTGGTCGTCGACGGCGATGAAGCACTGTGCGAGGTTGATTTCCATGCCCCTCACGCTAGGGAGCGGCGGGAGTTTTCGCTTCTCCGTTCCTGACCGGTCGGGTGTAGATCTTGGCGAGGCAGGCGGGCACGGCGGCGCCCGTCCCGTGGTCGCGGGCGCGGTAGGCGCTCGGGCTCTCCCCGACGATCTCCGTGAACCGCGAGCTGAACGACCCGAGCGACGTACAGCCGACGGCCATGCAGACCTCCGTCACCGACAGGTCCCCGCGCCGCAGCAGCGCCTTGGCGCGCTCGATCCGGCGGGTCATGAGATAGCTGTACGGCGTCTCGCCGTAGGCGGCCCGGAAACTGCGCGAGAAATGCCCCGCGGACATGAGGGCCTGCGCCGCGAGCGCCGGCACGTCGAGGGGCTGCGCGTAGTCACGGTCCATACGGTCCCGCGCCTGCCGCAGCCGCACCAGATCGGGGAGGGAGGTCACGGGGGGCACGTTACCGGGGTCCGCTCAGACCGTGAGCGGGACGGCGTGGACCTCGTCGGCCTTGTGGCCCGCCCGTTCGTGGACGCGTTGGACCGCTTCGGCAGAGGGGGCGTCGGAGAGGCAGTAGACCGTGCCGGTCTCCGGATCCGCCCAGGCCTTCTGGAAGTGGACGCCTTCTTCCTTCTCGATGGCGAGGTCGGCCTGGTGCGCCTGCTTCAGCTGGTCGGCCGTGATGCCCTTCATCCCGTGGTGGACGTCCATGAACTGCGACATGGCGTCGCACCTCCTTCCGGCGTACGCGCGTCACGTACGAACTCGGGCGTTCGGAACTGCTCCGCTTACTCCATCGTCCGCCTGCCGAGCTGTCCTGTCCCATCGGCCGTGGGACGAGGCGAGGGCCGCTCACCGCCCACTGCCACTCGAAGTGTGTGCCGCGCACTCCTCTCGCTGGAGTGCCACGACATCGGCGACCACGCAACTGACGTTGTCGGGGCCCCCGGAGCCGTTGGCGAGGGCGACGAGTTCGCGGACCGCCTGCTCGGGCTCGCTGATCCCGCACAGCACTCGGCGGATGTCCTCGATCGGCGCGACGGTGGAAAGGCCGTCGGAACAGAGCAGGTAGCGGTCACCCTGCCGGGCGTCGTGCAGGCGCATATCAGGGGTGCCATCGGCTCCGTGACCCAACGCGCGTATCAGCAGGGACCGCTCGGGGTGGGAGGCGGCTTCCTCCCGGCTGAGGCGTCCTTCATCGACCATCGACTGGACCATGGTGTGGTCGTGTGTGATCTGGAACAGCTCTCCGTCGCGCAGGAGGTAGACGCGGGAGTCGCCGATGTGGACGAGGGCCAACTGCGAGCCGGTCCAGAGCATCGCGGTGAGTGTGGTGCCGGCGTCCTCGGACGGCGAGGGGTGTCCGGCGACGCCGTTGACGGCCTGCTTGGCCTGTTCGACGGCGTCTTCCAGGCGGTTGAGCAGATCGCCTGCTGGAATGCCGTCGGCTTCGAGGCGCTTGAGCGTGTCGACGGCCGCGGCGCTCGCGGGCGCTCCACCGCTGCCGAAGCCGTCGGCGACGGCGAGCAGGCGGGATCCCGCGTAGGCGGTGTCCTGGTTGTTCTCGCGGACCAGGCCCGGGTCGGAGAGAGCGGCGTAGCGGAGTCCAAGGGGCTCGGTGGTCGGAGTCATGGCGGGGTCCTTCCGGGACAGATGGTCGACGAGGAAGGAAGCGAGGTCTCGCCGGGCGGCGGTGTCGGCCTCGACCTGGACCCAGAACGCGCGGACCTCCCGGGCTGCCGGGCCTGCCTCCAGCGTGCAGACGTGCTGGATGCGGGCCAGGGGCATGCCCAGGCGCCGGAGCCAGGCGACAAGCCGGGCCTGGTCCAGTTGTTCCGGGGCGTAGAGGCGGTAACCGGTCACCGGGTCGACGCGAGCGGGGACCAGCAGACCGAGTTCGTCGTAGAGACGCAGCGCCTTCGGTGACAGGCGGGACGCCTTCGCGAACGCCCCGATGGTCAGCAGCCCCATGCCCGCTCTCCTCCTCATGCCGGGCACGTCGCCCGGCCCCACCGATGTTGTGGCCTCCCCCAAGGTGAAGGTCAACCAGTGTCCCGCCCGACCGGTGGCTGCCGACCGTGGGGCCGTCGACGGTGGATCGAGAAGACCCTCAGTCAGGCCGAACCGGCGGCTCCGAAGGGCAGAAACCTCGGAGAGGTGCGCGCTCAGGGGCGAGAGAGGCCGGGGCGACCCCGGCCCCGGCGGAACTCGCCTGTGGACAGCGCAGGCACAGGACCGCCGCGAGTGTCCTGTCCCAGATAACTGTTGGCATGGTGCGGTCCTGACCTGCTGTGCTGACGGCTGAACGGCTCACCCGTCGGCGGCCGCCGCCATGGCATGCACGGAAGTCCACTGATCGACTCGGAGGCCTCATGAACCCGCAGATGGAACTCGTCGCGATAACGCTGGATTGCCCTGACCCGCTGGCTCTGGCGGCGTTCTACCAGCAGGCCACCGGCTGGGAGCCGCACCCGAAGTCGGACGCCGGGTTCGCCGGTCTCAACCGTGAGGACGGACTCTTCATCGGCTTCCAGCGGGTCGAGGACTACCGGGCTCCGAGTTGGCCCGACCAGATCGTCCCGCAGCAACTTCACCTCTGCTTCAAGGTCACGGAGAGCCTGGACGACGCCGAGACCCGCCTGCTGCAACTGGGCGCGGCCAAGCCGCCCCACCAGCCGCACGGAGACAAGGCCCGAGTCCTGACCGACCCCGCTGGGCATCCCTTCTGCATCGTCGTGAGCTGATGGCGGGGTGCCACATGGCTGACGAATGTTTCGGGCATCCACGGCTTGCCGCGATCTACGACCCGCTCGACCCCGCTCGCCGCGATCTCGACGCGTACGTCCGGATGACGGAGGAGTTCGGGGCACGCCAGGTGCTGGACATCGGCTGTGGGACGGGAGTGTTCGCGCTGCTGCTGGCTGGACGCGGGATCGAGGTCGTTGGGGTCGATCCCGCCCAAGCGTCCCTCGACGTGGCCCGGGCCAAGCGGGGCGGCGAACTGGTGCGTTGGATCTGTGGTGACGCGTCGACACTCCCGCCGCTGCGCGTCGACCTGGCGACCATGACCGCGAACGCCGCCCAGCAGATCCTTGATCCGCAGGCATGGCACGAGACCCTGCGCGGCGCGTACGAAGCACTGCGGCCTGGCGGCCGTCTGGTGTTCGAGACCCGGAATCCAGCCGGACGCGCCTGGGAAGAGTGGAATCGCGAAGCCTCGTATCGCGTGACAGAGATCCCTGATGTCGGCGCCGTCGAAAGCTGGGTCCAGGTGGTCGAGGTGAATGAACCGCTGGTGACGTTCCGCTGGACCTACGTGTTCGCTGCCGACGGGCAGGTACTGACCTCGGACTCCACCTTGCGCTTCCGCGAGCGGGAGGAGGTCGAGACGGAGCTGATCGCGCAGGGCCATGAGGTGGAGGGCGTGCGCGACGCGCCCGACAGACCGGGCAAGGAGTTCGTCTTCGTCGCGCGCCGTCCGTAGGCCGACACCGCGGAAGCCTCACCGCGCAGATCGACCGGGACTCTCTCACTTCAGCGAGCGGATCCAGCGCCAACCCGCACAGGCGCTTTGAACCGGCCAGCAGAGACCGGACCCCCCGGGCCGAGCCGGACGAGTGGTGTGGCGCACTTTTGCAAGCAGGTGCTTGCAAAAGTTAGCGGGGGTGGCGCACCATCGAGGCATGGCATCACTCAACGTCGGCAATCTCGGCGAGTATCTGCGCGAGCAGCGGCGCACGGCGCAGCTGTCGCTCAGGCAGCTCGCCGACGCCGCCGGGGTGTCCAATCCGTATCTGAGCCAGATCGAGCGCGGCCTGCGCAAGCCGAGCGCCGAGGTGTTGCAGCAGGTCGCCAAGGCCCTGCGGATCTCCGCCGAGACGCTGTATGTACGCGCCGGGATCCTCGACGAGAAGGAGCGGGACGAGCTGGAGACGCGCGCCGTCATCCTCGCCGACCCCTCCCTCAACGAACGCCAGAAGCAAGTACTGCTGCAGATCTACGAGTCGTTCCGCAAGGAGAACGGCTTCGAGAACGCGGCGTACGCGGATGAGGACCCCGGCGCCGAGGACGCCGCCGCCGACGGCAGTGATGCCGGCCCCAAGCCCACACCCCCCAGCTGAACCAGCCGACGCGACTCCGGGAGGACCATCGTCATGGCCATCACCGATGACCTGCGCAAGACCCTCACCAACACCACCCCCGCATACTTCGTCGCCGGGTCCGCGGACCTCGCCTTCCAGCAGGCGAAGAAGGTGCCGGGCATCGTCGAGCAGCTGATCGCCGAGGCGCCCTCCCGCTTCGAGGCGGTGCGCAACACCGACCCCAAGGCCGTGCAGGACAAGGCCGCCGCCCGCGCCAAGGAGGCGCAGGAGACCCTCCAGGCCAAGGTCACCGAAGTGCTCGGCTCCCTGGACACCGACCTGAAGAAGCTCGGCGAGACCGCCCAGGACCTCGCCCTGCGCGGCGTCGGCGTGGCCGCGGAGCTCGCGGTCAAGGCCCGCGAGAAGTACGACGAGGTCGCCGAGCACGGCGAGCAGACCGTCCGGACCTGGCGCGGCGAGGCCGCCGAGGAGATCCTCGATCTGGCCGAGACGGTCGAGCCGGACGCGCAGCCGGAGGCGACGGACCAGGTCACGGTGCCGGCCGACGCGCCGTCCGCGTCGCCGTCCGCGTCGCCGTCCGAGGTGAGCGCCTCGGAGCCGGCGAGCGCGCCGGCCGTGGCCGCCGTGCCGGAGAAGAAGCCCGCCGCCAAGAAGGCGCCGGCCCGCAAGACGACGGCGGCGAAGAAGATCACGCCGCCCGCGAAGTAGTCAGTCCCTGCCGAGCAGCAGGCCGAGCAGTAGTAGGCCGAGCAGTAGTACCGGCCGAGGAGCAGTACCGGACGGGGCGTGCACTCATCGGGTGTCCGCCCCGTTGACGGGGTAGCGGGTACGGTGGCCGCGTGATGACGAGCCGAGACTGGTGGTGGACGTTGTGCTGATGCAGGGGTTCGCGAACTTCATGTGGCTGCTGTCGCTGGCCCTGATCGTGTTCAGCGGATTCGCGCTCATCGACGCCGCCGTCCGGCGCGAGGACGCCTATCGGGCCGCGGACAAGAAGACCAAGCCGTTCTGGCTGATCATCCTCGGGCTCGCCTTCGTGGTGAACCTGATCTTCGACATCCTGTCGTTCCTGCCGATCATCGGCCTCGTCGCCACCATCGTCTACATGGTGGACGTGCGTCCCGCGATCCGGCAGATCACCGGCGGCGGCCGCCGCGGCGGCTCCAGCAGCGACGGGCCGTACGGGCCATACAACGGCGGCCGGTAGTCCCTCCGCCCCGGCGCAGGGCCTAGCGCAGGCCTAGCGCGTGCCGCCGGGGGCGCGGTCGAGGAGCAGGACCGCCACGTCGTCCGTCAGGTCGCCGCCGTTGAGGTCCCGGGCCTCGTTCACGGCGGCCTCCAGCAGTGCGTCGCCCTGGAGGCCCGAGGCGAGCTGGCGGCGGATCATCTTCACCATGCCCTCCTGGCCCAGGCGTTCCTTGCCCTGGCCGATCCGGCCCTCGATCAGGCCGTCCGTGTAGAGCATCAGGCTCCACTTCCCGCCCAGTTCCACCTGTCGGCGCGGCCAACGGGCGCGCGGCAGCAGGCCGAGGGCGGGGCCCCCGTCCTCGTACGGCAGGAGTTCCGCGAGGCGGCCCTCGCGGGCGATCAGCGGCGCGGGGTGGCCGGCGAGGCAGAGTCCGGCGCGGCGGCCGTCGGGGGCGATGTCGACGGTGCAGAGCGTCGCGAAGATCTCGTCGTCGGCGCGCTCGTGCTCCAGGACCTTCTGGAGGGTGGAGAGCAGCTCGTCGCCGCAGAGCCCCGCGAAGGTCAGCGCGCGCCAGGCGATCCGCAGCTCCACGCCGAGCGCGGCCTCGTCGGGGCCGTGGCCGCAGACGTCGCCGATCATGACGTGGACGGAGCCGTCGGGGGTGCGGACGGTGTCGTAGAAGTCGCCGCCGAGCAGCGCGCGGGAGCGGCCGGGGCGGTAGCGGGCGGCGAACCGCAGCGGTGAGCCGTCCAGGAGCGGTGTCGGCAGCAGGCCGCGCTCCAGGCGGGCGTTCTCCTGGGCGCGCAGCCGGGACTCGGTCAGCTGGCGCTGGGCGACGTCGGCGCGCTTGCGCTCCACCGCGTACCGGATCGCGCGGCCCAGCAGCCGCCCGTCCAGCTCGTCGCGGTAGAGGTAGTCCTGGGCGCCGACGCGTACGGCCTCGGCGCCCAGCTCGGAGTCGTCGTTGGCCGTGAGCGCGAGGACGGCGTGGCGGGGTGCGAGGCGCAGCACGTGCTTCAGGGCGGCCAGCTCGTCCTCACCCGCCTCGCCCGCCTCGGGGGTGCCGGTTCCGGTTCCGGGGCCTGTGCCGGGGCCGGGGACGGTCAGGGCGAGGTCCAGCAGGATGCAGTGCACGTCGTCGGTGAGCAGCCGCTCGGCCTCGGTGAGGTTGCGGGCGGTGCGGATGCGGATGGGCTTGCCCGCGGAGTCGAGGAGCCGGGGGACGCTGAGCGACCCCGGGTCGTCCTCGATCACGAGCAGGCTGAGGCTGCCGCCGTCCGCGGAGGTGTTGCGGACGGGCGCCGTGCGGTGCGGGGCGCCCGCCGAGTCGTACGGGGGCATCGGCGCGTCCCGCGCGGGCGTCGGCGCAGGGCGTGGGAGCGTCGCCGCGTCGTGCGGGGGCGCCGGATGGGCCTGACCGCCTTCCGCGGCCGGGATCGCTCTCTGCCGCGGTATGGGTGCGGACATCGCTGGTTCCTTCCCTCCCCCCGAGGGCATGGCGCCACGCAGGTCGACGCGGCACCGACGAGGGACCTTAGCGGTAGCCGCGCCTCCATTGGAATGCCGCGCGGCGAACAGCCACCGTCATATGCCGCATCCTGGAACGCAATTGGGCATGGCGCGTCCGCCCCGGGATGACGAACGTCACGCCGCCGGGGCCGGGCGGGGGGCCGCCGGGTGCGGTGCGTCACACGGGCCGACCCGGCCCGGGAAGCGGGGGCGCGCTCACCCCTCCGGGCGGACGACTCCGAGGATCTGCATGGAGCCGGCGCCCGCGATGGTCACGTCGCGGCCCGGGCGGGGGGCGTGCACGATGGTGCCGGCGCCCAGGTATATGCCGACGTGGCTCGCGTCCGCGTGGTAGATGATCAGGTCGCCGGGGCGCATGTTCTTGATGTCGACGTGCGGCAGCTGCTTCCACTGCTCCTGCGAGGTGCGGGGGATGCCGCGCCCGGCCGCCGCCCAGGCCTTCGACGTCAGCCCCGAGCAGTCGTACGAGTCAGGGCCCTCGGCGCCCCATACATACGGCTTGCCGATCTGCGCGGTGGCGAACTCGACGGCCTTCGCGCCCCGCGCCGTGGCCTTGCCCCTGATGTCCTTCAGGGCGCCCGAACCCACCCACGCCGACTGCTTCTTGCGGGCGGCGGCCTCCTCCAGCTCCCGCAGCCGCTCCCGCTCCTTCTTCTCCAGCCTCGACTCGAGCTTCTCGGCGTCCGCGATCTTCTTCTTGATCTTCTTCTTCGACGCGGCCTTCGCCTTGCGGTTGGCTTCCAGTTTCTTCCAGCGGGCGGTGGCGTCCTTGGCGTAGATCCGCAGGTCTTCCTGGGTCCTGGCCAGCTCCGTGAGCATGCCCTTGGTGGCCTTCTCGCCCTGGCGCAGACGGCCGGCCCCGTCCAGGAACTGCCTCGGGTCGTCGCTGAGCATCAACCGGGCCTCGCCCGGCATGCCGCCGCCGCGGTACTGCGCGCGGGCCGCGGCGCCCGCGCGGGCCTTCAGCTTCCGCAGCCTCTCCTGGCCCTCCGTGATGTCCTTGGCCAGCTTCACGATGCGCTCGGACTGCTCGTCGGCCTTCTCCTCCGCCGCGTTGTACGCGTCCGTGGCCACGCCCGCGTCGTGATAGAGCTTCTCGATGTCCTTGCGGACCTGTTCGAGCGCGCTGTCCGATCTGGGTGTCGGCCTCGCGGGGCTGGACGGGGGAGAGGGGCTGGCATACGCCGCTCCCGGTGCGGTCACCACCACAGCCGCGCACATCAGCGCCACGGTCGCCGCCGTCGAGTATCGCCTGCCGGTCACGCCCTGCCACCCCCATAGCTGATTTACCGTCAGTAACGTCTGGTCGCCTTCGGGATGGTGCCATGCCGACGCGCGATGCGACAGAGCCCGACAGCAAACTCCACTCCCCCACCTGCCCCATGTGACGAACCGTGAGTGACCTTCGTTCCCCGCAGGTCAGGGCCTCAGGGACAGTTCCGGGACCGACCTCCGGGTGGCGTCGGGGTGGCCCCCGAGTGACCTAGGGGTTCAGGTCCGGTGTCCCCCCGGACGGCCGCAGGTGGCCCGCCCAGGTCGGCCTCGCCCGTATCCGACCCTGGCGGGCCTCGCCCATATCCGGCCCCGGCGGGCCCCGTCCGGCCTCAGCGGACGCCGCCGGTCGGCGCCAGCGCCTCCCAACGCACCGTCACTTCCCCCTGCCGCCACCGCGAACCGCCGTCCACGACCGGCCAGTCGGCGCCCAGCTCGCGCACCGCCCTGATCCACCGCTGCCGCGCCCCGTAGGAGGCGTACGGCGCCGCGGCCGCCCAGGCCCGGTCGAAGTCCCGCAGGAACGCGTGCACCGGCTCACCCGGCACGTTCCGGTGGATCAGCGCCTTAGGCAGCCGCTCGGCGAGGTCGGAGGGGCGCTCCAGGGAGGCGAGGCGCGCCGCGAAGGTCACCGTGCGGGGTCCCTCCGGGCCGAGCGCGACCCAGACGTGCCGCCGGCCGATCTCGTCGCAGGTGCCCTCGACGAGCAGCCCGCCGGGGGAGAGCCGGGCGCGGAGCCGCTCCCAGACGGCGGCGACCTGCTCCTCGTCGTACTGCCGCAGGACGTTCGCGGCGCGGATCAGCGTGGGGGCGCCCGAGCCCGCCAGCGGCACCTCGAAGCCGCCGTGCCGGAAGGTCAGCCCCGCGCGTTCGTACGGCTTGGCCGCGGCGACCCGCGCGGGGTCGATCTCGACGCCGACCACGCGCGTGCGGGGGGCCACGGTACGCAGCCGGAGCAGCAGTTCGACGGCGGTCCAGGGGGCGGCCCCGTAGCCGAGGTCCACGGCCACGGGGTCGGGGGAGCGGCGCAGGGCGGCGCCGTGGGTGGCGGCGATCCAGCGGTCTATGCGGCGCAGCCGGTTCGGATTCGTGGTCCCGCGCGTCACCGTTCCCACGGGGCGGGAGGGGGTGCGTGGGGCCATGGGCAAAGGGTATGCGGGGACGACGCCGCCACGACCACACCGCCCCCGCGCCCGCCGACCCCGGACCCCGGACCCCGCGCCCTCCGCCGCTGCCGACCCCGCGCCCGCCGACCGCGCGCTGCCCGCCCGCGCGCTCGCCGCTACCCGCGCGCGCCCGCCGCCGATCCCCAATTCCGCGCCCGCCGTGGCGGCACCCCCCGTCGACCCTCGACCGCCGCCCCCGCGCCACCACCGACCACCGCCCCCGCGCCCTCCGCCCCTGCCGACCCCGCGCCCGCCGTGGCCGCACCCCCGTCGACCCTTGACCACCGCCCCCGCGCCCGCCGCCGACCACAGGCCCGCCGTGCCCGCGCCCACTGCCGCCCCCCCGCCCGCCGTGCCCGCGCACGCCGCCCCTGCCACCCTCGCGCCCGCCGACCCCGGACCTCGCCCACCGGCCCCCCGGGAACAGAAGGCCCCCGGGAACAGAACCCGGGTAACACTTTGGCAAAAACGGGCCAAGGGCCGACGCAGCGGAAATGGAGCAGCGGCCTCCGGTGTTCACCCTCCGGAGGTTCGTACGCCCTCCGCGTCGTCATGCCCGTACGCAAGGAGGACCGCCACGTGAGCCACTACGTGTCCAGGCTCGGGCGTCGCTCCCCGGCGGCCCCCTCACGGCTGCGCATGCCCGGCGCCCCGCGGCGGCCGCGTCGCGTGGCCATGCTGAGCGTGCACACCTCGCCGCTGCACCAGCCCGGCACGGGCGACGCGGGCGGCATGAACGTCTACATCGTCGAGCTGGCCAAGCGCCTCGCCGCGATCAACATCGAGGTCGAGATCTTCACCCGGGCCACCACCGGCGCCCTTCCCCCCGCCGTGCAACTGGCCCCCGGCGTCCTCGTGCGCCACGTCGACGCGGGCCCCTACGAAGGCCTCGCCAAGGAAGAGCTGCCGGCCCAGCTCTGCGCCTTCACCCACGGCGTGATGCAGGCCTGGGCGGGCCACCGCCCCGGCTACTACGACCTGGTCCACTCCCACTACTGGCTCTCCGGGCACGTCGGCTGGCTCGCCGCCGAACGCTGGGGCGTGCCCCTCGTCCACGCCATGCACACCATGGCCAAGGTCAAGAACGCCGCGCTCGCCGAGGGCGACACCCCGGAGCCGGCCGCCCGCGTCATCGGCGAGACGCAGATAGTCCGCGCCGCCGACCGCCTCATCGCCAACACCTCCGAAGAGGCCGACGAACTCGTACGCCACTACGAAGCCGACGCCGGCAAGGTCGCCGTCGTCCACCCCGGCGTCAACCTCGACCGCTTCCGCCCCGCCGACGGACGCGCGGCGGCGCGCCACCGGCTCGGGCTCCCGCAGGACGCCCTCGTCCCCGTCTTCGCGGGCCGCATCCAGCCGCTGAAGGCCCCCGACGTGCTGCTCCGCGCCGTCGCCGTCCTCCTGGACGAGCGTCCCGAGCTGCGCTCGAACATCGTCGTGCCCATCGTCGGCGGCCCGAGCGGCAGCGGCCTCGCCAAGCCGGAGGGCCTCCAGAAGCTCGCCGCGCGGCTGGGCATCGCGGACGTGGTGCGCTTCCAGCCGCCGGTGGGCCAGGACCAGCTCGCGGACTGGTTCCGCGCGGCGTCCGTCCTCGTCATGCCCTCCTACAGCGAGTCCTTCGGGCTCGTCGCCATCGAGGCGCAGGCGGCGGGCACGCCGGTCCTCGCGGCGGCGGTGGGCGGTCTGCCCGTCGCCGTACGCGACGAGGTGACGGGATTCCTGGTCTCCGGCCACGAACCGGCCCACTACGCGCGCGTGCTGCGCGATTTCGCCGACCACCCCCACCTGGTGGACCGGATGGGGGCGGCGGCCGCGCGGCACGCGCAGTCCTTCGGCTGGGACACGGCGGCATCCGCCACGGCGGACGTGTACACGGCCGCCATGCACGACTTCCGACGTCACGTACGCTCGCACCATGGCTGAGCCCGAGCAGGCGGACACCGCGACGAGCACGGACACCGCGACTGACGCGACCACTGCGGACACCGCGACGATCATCGAGCGGACACTGGACGACGCCGAACTGGAGTGGGAGAGCCCCGAGCCGGGCTCCTACGTGGTGAAGCTCCCCGGCACCCGCAAACTCTCCACGACGCTGTCGATGATCGTGGGCAACCACTCCCTCTCCCTGAACGCCTTCGTGATCCGGCACCCGGACGAGAACCACGAGGCCGTGCACCGCTGGCTGCTGGAGCGCAACCTCCGCCTCTACGGCGTGAGTTACGCGATCGACTCCCTCGGCGACATCTACCTCGCCGGCAAGCTCCCGCTCGCCGCGGTCACGCCCGCCGAGCTGGACCGCCTGCTCGGGGCGGTCCTCTCGGCCTCGGACGACTCCTTCAACACGCTGCTGGAGCTGGGGTTCGCCTCGGCGATCCGCAAGGAGTACGAGTGGCGCGTCTCGCGGGGCGAGTCCACGCGGAACCTCGAGGCGTTCAGCCACCTGACCCGGCCGAAGGGCTGACGCCGGCTCCCCCCGGAGCCACGGTCTCCGAAACGGCGACCCCTGGGGCCACGGCCCCCGGAACCGGCCCCTCGGCGCCCCCCGCCCCGGCGACCGCGGGCTCGGCCACCACCGCGTCCGCCGCCCCAAAGCCCGCGTCCGCCCCGGAAAGCCCCCGCATCAGCGCCCAGTACCCGACCGCCGCCCCCGTCCCCAGCACCGCGCACGCCGCCCAGAGCCACGGCGCGCCGAACCGGTCGATCATGAAGCCGGACATCAGCGGGGCGACGAGCCCGGCCACCGCCCACGACATCGTGTACATGCCCTGGTAGCGGCCCCGCCCATGCGTGGGGGAGAGCGCGACGACGAGGCCCGTCTGCGTCGGCGCGTTGACGATCTCGGCGAGCGTCCACACGCACACCGTCAGCGCGAAGACCCCGACGGACCCGGCGAAGGCGGTGAGCCCGAAGCCGTATCCGGCGACGACGGAGGAGATCACCAACAGCCGCCGCGGGTCGCGGTGTTCGATGAAACGGGTGACGGGGATCTGCAGGGCGACGATCAGCACACCGTTCACGGCGATGGCGAGCCCGTAGTCGGCGGGCGTGAACCCGGCCGCGCCCATCGCGACTGGCAGCCCCACGGAGCCCTGCTGGAAGATCAGCGCGACGAGGAACGAGAGCCCCACCACGCCCATGAACCGCCCGTCCCGCAGCACGGTCCCGAGCCCGACCACCGGCTCGGCCGCCTTCTCCAGGGCCGTGCGCACGGGCCGCGACTCCGGCAGCCTCAGGAAGACGACGACCGCGCAGACCATCGTCATCGCCGCTTCGATCAGGAAGCCGGCGCGGTAGCTGTACGAGGCGATGAACCCGGCCCCGGCGGAGGAGACCGCGAAGCCGAGATTGATGGCCCAGTAGTTCAGGGAGAAGGCCCGCACGCGGTCCTCGGGGCGCACGATGTCCGCCATCATCGCCTGCACGGCGGGCCGGGACGCGTTCGACGCCATGCCCACGAGGAAGGCGACGCCCGCGATGGCCACCGGGTGCTCCATGAAACCGAGCACCGCCACGGACAGCGCCGTCGAGGCCTGTGCGATCAGCAGCGTGGGCCGCCGCCCGAGCCGGTCGGTCATCACCCCCGCGCCCAGCGAGGACACGACACCGCCGAGCCCGTGCAGCGCGGCGACGAGACCGGCGTACGAGGCGGAGTAGCCCCGGTCCAAGGTCAGGTACAGCGCCATGAACGTCGCGACGAAGGCGCCGAGCCGGTTGATCAGCGTGCTGGTCCACAGCCACCAGAAGGCGCCCGGGAGCCCCGACACGCTCTCGGTGACGGCGCGTCTCATGGCGGTGAAGGTCGTCGCCGGCGTCATGCGGTCCCCCGTGGTGTAAGTGTCTCAAGCGGCCAGCACACGTTACGAGCCCGCCGCCCCGCCCCGCCACTCAATTGACATGAACCGTCAATCGTCACCTCCGCGGCCACCTCGCCGCCGGCCCACCGTCACCCCCGCGCCCGCGCGCGCGAGGCCCGCCGGGGTTCGATTACGCTCAGAGGCATGGCCGACGCACCGTACAAGCTGATCCTCCTCCGCCACGGCGAGAGCGAATGGAACGCGAAGAACCTGTTCACCGGCTGGGTGGACGTCAACCTCAACGAGAAGGGCGAGAAGGAGGCGGTCCGCGGCGGTGAGCTGCTCAAGGACGCCGGCCTGCTGCCCGACGTGGTCCACACGTCGCTCCAGAAGCGCGCCATCCGCACGGCGCAGCTCGCCCTCGAAGCGGCCGACCGCCACTGGATCCCCGTCCACCGCAGCTGGCGCCTGAACGAGCGCCACTACGGCGCCCTCCAGGGCAAGGACAAGGCCCAGACGCTCGCCGAGTTCGGCGAGGAGCAGTTCATGCTGTGGCGCCGCTCGTACGACACCCCGCCGCCGGAGCTGGCCCGCGACGCCGAGTACTCCCAGTTCGAGGACCCGCGCTACGCGACGCTGCCCCCCGAGCTGCGCCCCCGGACGGAGTGCCTGAAGGACGTCGTCGTCCGCATGCTCCCGTACTGGTTCGACGGCATCGTCCCCGACCTCCTGACCGGCAGGACGGTCCTGGTCGCGGCGCACGGCAACAGCCTGCGCGCCCTGGTCAAGCACCTGGACGGCATCTCGGACGCCGACATCGCGGGCCTGAACATCCCCACCGGCATCCCGCTCTCCTACGAACTGGACGCCGCCTTCAAGCCCCTGAACCCGGGCGGCACCTACCTCGACCCGGAGGCCGCGAAGGCGGCGATCGAGGCGGTCAAGAACCAGGGCAAGAAGAAGTAACCCCGAACGACGCCGGGCAGGCCCGGACGCGTGTGGCCCCCTGCCTGCGGATTCGTCCGCGGGCAGGGGGCTTTGCGCAGGCCCCCGGACCCTGCACGGCCCGAGAGCGAGAGGTGTCAGAAGTGATCCGAAAGTTGCAGGCGGTCGCGCTGGACTGCGCTGATCCGGTACGGCTCGCCACGTTCTACGCGGAGTTGCTCGGCGGCCGGGTGGTCATGGACGCCGACGACCCCGACTGGGTCGAGGTGCGGGGGTTCGAGGGAATTCCGCTGGCCTGCCAGCGGGTGGACGGCTACCGGCCGCCCGAATGGCCGGGCCAGGACCGGCCCCAACAGCTCCACCTGGACTTCGACGTGGACGACCTCGAAGGCGAGGAGAGGCGGGCGCTCGCCCTCGGCGCGACCGTGCTGGAGCGCACGGACCAGCTCCACCCGGGCACCAACTGGCGCGTCTACGCCGACCCGGCCGGCCACCCCTTCTGCCTCTGCCTCCACTGATGCCTCCCCTGGCCGCCCACGTCCCTGTGGACGGGGGCGGCCAGGGGTGCCGGCGCGGGGCCGGGGCGTCGTCAGCGCGTGAAGTTCAGGTACCTCCACGCCCCGTACGTCGTCGAGTTGACGTTGTCCCCCGAGGAGCCGTTCACGTACGCCGACCGGATCCGCGCCCGGATGCCGGAGCGGCCCGGGGCCTCCAGGCGGACCGTGGACCTGCCGTCGGGGCCGAGCGCGAAGTACTCCGAGCCCGTGGCGTGCCACTTGCGGTCCGAGCCGTACACCTGGACCTCGAAGCGCTGCTTGCGGCCCTTGTGGTACGTCATCGAGGTGGCGAGCACCGGGTCGGTGTCCTGGTGGAAGTAGTGGTACTTCGTGGAGCCGATCTCGCCCGTCTTGTAGTGCCCGGAGACGGCGGTGGACACCTTCACCCGGGCGTACGCCGTCGACGTGCCCTTCGCGGCGGCCGAGCGGGAGTCCCCGGCGAAGACGGCCGTCACCTTCGTGTCGCGCTTCATGTCGACCGTGGCCCTCAGGTCGCCGTGGGAGTTCACGGCGCCCCTCTTCACCAGCTTGTTCGGCTTGTCGGCGCCGTAGGGGTCGGCCCAGATCTCGACGGTGCGGTTCTTGTACGTCGGGCCGAGGTGCGCCGTGAAGGACACGTCCGCTCCGTAGCCGTACACCTTGCCGTTCTTGTCGAGCGTGAGGGCCGTCCTGGAGCGCGAGACCTCCACGGAGTCCGACGCGGTGACCGCCGCGTGCGTGGCGTCACCCGCGTACGTGACCCGGTACGTCACCTTGCCGCCGGCCGGCGGGGTGTCGGTGAAGGAGAAGGAGCCGTCCGCCTTGGTCCTGACCTCGGCGAGCGCCTTGCCGTCGGGGGACTCCAGGTCCTCGCGGGTGACGGCGAGGGGGATGCCGGCGGGCAGGTCCGCCCCGGCGAGCGTGCCCTTGACGGTGAGCCGCTCGGCCCGCGGCGCCTTCGGCGGCGCCTCGACCTTGAGCGTGGGCCGGGACTTGGCGGGATCGGTGAGGACCCGCAGCGAGAAGACGCCCTCGCTGTTGGAGGTGACCGCGAAGAGCCTGCTGCCGTCCGGCGCCCAGGCCAGGCCGCCCTCGGCGAGCGTGTCGCCGCCGCTGCTCTGGCCGGTGTTCGGGAACTCGTACTCCCGCACCTTGGACCACTCGCCCTGCCGGTAGATGTGCACGTCGGGCCCGTACCAGGAGGAGGTGCCCGCCGCCACGGTGCCGTCGGGGGCGATGTCGACGGCCGCGCCGTAGTCCCCGGAGTCATAACGGCCCAGCGGGGACAGGTCCTTGGTGGAGTACACCGGGTGGTAGTACGGAGAGCCGCTCGCCGTGACGACCTGCGTGCCGTCGGGCGAGACCGCGATGTCGTCGAAGAAGCCGCCCTCCACCGACTTGGTGACCCGCAGCTGCGGCTCGGGGCCCGAGACGTCGTACACCGTGAGGGCGTCCGCGCTCGTCTCCTTCTCGCCCGCGACGAGCAGCCCCGAGTCGGGGTCGGAGCCCAGCTCGGGGGCGGCGTAGAAGCTGGCCTCCCCGTCCTGGCCGAGGGCGACGACCGGCTCGTCCCCGGAGAGGTCGAGCGAGCCGATCCCGCCCGCGCCCGAAGGCCCGTAGCCGAACCACAGCTTGCCGCCGGCCCGCGCCAGCGTGCGCGGCTTCTCGGCGCCGTCGAGGGCGTAGCTCGCGCTCTGCGTGTACGAGGTCGTCTCCACGGAGACGATCCGGTTCAGGCCCGCGACGGCCGCGAGGACCTGCCGGGAGTCGGGCGAGAGGACGAGGCCGTCGACGTCCGGCAGCCCGTCCAGGGTCGCCTTGACGGTGCCCGCGTAGTCGGTGACGACGAGCTTGCCGCCCTTGGGGTCGGACACGTAGACGCGCTGGTGCGCGGCGTCGACCAGGACGTCGCCGACCGAGCGCACGGCGAGGAGCTCGGCGGAGTCCGCCGCCGCCGGGCCGGTGGTCGCGGCGACCAGCGCCGCGGAGCTGAAGAGGACCGCGAGCGCCGTCGCGGTCGAGAGGGTGCGCGTACGCACGGTGATGTGACCCCCCACATGAATGGCCCGAGCCGTCCGCCCTGGGCCGGAACCCCCGTCCACCGCGCAGGCTATGACATGTCTGTGACAGGCGGGGAGGGAGTTTCGGGAGGTGGCCCTCCCCGGCGGCCGGAAAGGACGTACGCGCGCGTGCGCCGTTGATGCGCCCTGCCCGGCGGGGGTGGAATGGCGGTGCAATGGCAGCAGGCGAGGCGACACGCCCCGTACGCCTTCGAGGAGGAGACCCATGGCCGAGTCCCCCAAGCCCGTGGTCATCGAGATGAACTGCAGCTGCGGCTCCGGCTGCTCGTGCGGCTGCCAGTCCGGCGGCTCATGCCAGTGCGGCGGCGGCTGCGGCTGACCCCCCCGGCGGGACCACACGTCCCGCCGCACGAACACACGTGCCCCGCACGACGACCTGTCTCGTGCGGGGCACGTGCACGCGCGGCGCCGGCCGGACCTCCGACCGTGCGGGGCACGTGCACGCGCGGCGCCGGCCGGACCTCCGACCGTGCGGGGCACGTGCACGCGCGGCGCCGGCCGGACCTCCGACCCTGCGGGGCACGCGCACGCGCGGCGCCCGAGCGGGCCTCAGGCCCCCTCCACCGCCGCCGGGCCCGTCGCCTGGATCTCGTCCGCGTGCTCGCCCGTGACCAGGTAGACGACCCGCTTCGCGACCGACACCGCGTGGTCCGCGAAGCGCTCGTAGTAGCGGCCGAGCAGCGTCACGTCGACGGCCGTCTCGATGCCGTGCTTCCAGCGGTCGTCCATCAGGTGCTGGAAGAGCGTGCGGTGCAGCTGGTCCATCTCGTCGTCGTCCTGCTCCAGCTGGAGCGCGAGATCGACGTCCTTGGTGATGATGACCTCCGCCGCCTTCGCCATCAGGCGCTGCGCGAGCTGGCCCATCTCCAGGATCGTGGCGTGCAGGTCGTGCGGCACCGCCGAGTCGGGGAAGCGCAGCCTGGCCAGCTTCGCGACGTGCTGGGCGAGGTCGCCCGAACGCTCCAGGTCGGCGCTCATCCGCAGCGACGTCACCACGATGCGCAGGTCGGTGGCGACCGGCTGCTGGCGCGCGAGCAGGGCTATCGCGCGCGCCTCCAGCTCGTGCTGGAGGTCGTCGACCTTCTGGTCGGCGGCGATCACACTCTCGGCCAGCTTCAGATCGGCGTCGAGCATGGCCGTCGTGGCGCGCCCGATCGCGGACCCGACCAGCCGGGCCATCTCGACCAGGCTCTCGCCGATCGAGTCAAGTTCCTCGTGGTACGCGTCGCGCATGTGGCTGTCCCTCTCTCGTACGTCCCAGGGGGCTGGCCCCTACGCTCCCACGGTGCGGCCCCGACGCGTCCGTTTCCGGCACCTCGCGTGAACCGCCCCCGTCATCAAGGTGAACTGTGGGCGACACGAGGCTCCGCCCGTGCTCGGCCGCACACCGGACCCTTCGGCAGAAATGAACCGGCGCCGTCTCCTCGGTGAACTCTGGGCGACGAGTGTTCGAGGCCGCACCCGAATGGCTGTGGCCGACACTCATCCGGCGCATAACCTGGGGACATGGACGTGAACGCGGCGGTCGCCGCAGCTGCAGCGATCGCCGGGGTGTGCACCGGCGTCATCGCCATGCTGGCGTTCCGCTGGAGCGAGCGCGACCAGAAACGCCCCACCCGGACCTCCCTGCACACCGACCCCGTACTGCCGCCCGGCGTGGACACGGTCCTGTCCGTGCTGCGCTCCAGCGCCGTCGTCCTCGACGAGGCCGACAGCGTGGTCAAGGCCAGCTCGGCGGCGTACGCCCTCGGGCTCGTGCGCGGCGGCAAGCTCGCCGTCGAGCCGATGCTCCAGATGGCCCGCGACACCCGCCGCGACGGCGAGATACGCCAGGTCGAACTGGACCTGCCCCGGCGCGGCACCGGCCGCGGCGAGGCCCTCGCGGTCTCCGCCCGCGTGGCGCCGCTCGGCTCCCGGCTCGTGCTGCTGCTCGTCGAGGACCTCACGGAGGCGCGCCGCATCGAGGCGGTGCGCCGCGACTTCGTGGCGAACGTGAGTCATGAGCTGAAGACCCCCGTGGGCGCCCTCAGCCTGCTCTCCGAGGCCGTCATGGACGCCTCCGAGGACCCCGAGGCGGTGGAGCGCTTCGCGGGGCGCATGCAGATCGAGGCGACCCGGCTCACCAACCTCGTGCAGGAGCTGATCGACCTCTCCCGGGTCCAGAACGACGACCCGCTGGAGGACGCCGAGCCGGTGCGGGTGGACGAACTGGTCGCGGAGGCCATCGACCGCAGCCGGCACCAGGCCTCCCACAAGCAGATCACCCTGGCCGCCGGGGGGACCGCCGACCTGCAGATCTGGGGCAACCGCGGCCAGCTGGCCGCGGCGCTCGGCAATCTCGTGGAGAACGCCGTGAACTACAGCCCCGCCCGCACCCGCGTCGGAATAGCCGCCCGGCGGGTCACCGCGCCGGGCGGCGACCACATCGAGGTGGCGGTCACCGACCAGGGGATCGGCATCTCCGACAAGGACAAGGAGCGCATCTTCGAGCGCTTCTACCGCGTCGACCCGGCCCGCTCCCGGGCCACCGGCGGCACCGGCCTCGGCCTCGCCATCGTCAAGCACGTGGCCGCCTCGCACGGCGGGGAGGTCACCGTGTGGAGCTCGGAGGGCCAGGGCTCCACCTTCACCCTGCGGCTGCCGGAGGCGGCCGCCCAGCGTGACCGCGGACCGGGTCACGGCGGCGGGCCCGGGAGCGGGCACGCCGTATCCGACGAGAACGCCGCGACCACCACGTACGAAACCATCCCTGCCCCGGAGGTCCTTCCGTGACCCGAGTGCTCGTCGTCGAGGACGAGGAATCCTTCAGCGACGCCCTGTCCTACATGCTCCGCAAAGAGGGCTTCGAGGTCGCCATCGCGGCCACCGGCCCGGACGGACTCGACGAATTCGAGCGCAACGGCGCCGACCTCGTCCTGCTCGACCTGATGCTGCCCGGCCTGCCCGGCACCGAGGTCTGCCGCCAGCTGCGCAGCCGCTCCAACGTCCCGGTGATCATGGTCACCGCCAAGGACAGCGAGATCGACAAGGTGGTCGGCCTGGAGATAGGGGCCGACGACTACGTCACCAAGCCCTTCTCCTCGCGAGAACTGGTCGCCCGCATCCGCGCGGTCCTGCGCCGCAGGGGCGAGCCGGAGGAGGTCGCCCCGCAGGCCCTGGAGGCGGGCCCCGTCCGCATGGACGTGGACCGCCACGTCGTCACCGTCTCCGGCTCCAAGATCGACCTGCCGCTGAAGGAGTTCGACCTCCTGGAGATGCTCCTGCGCAACGCGGGCCGCGTGCTGACCCGCATGCAGCTCATCGACCGCGTCTGGGGCGCGGACTACGTCGGCGACACCAAGACGCTGGACGTCCACGTCAAGCGGCTGCGCGCCAAGATCGAGCCGGACCCGGGGGCCCCGCGCTACCTGGTGACGGTGCGCGGCCTCGGCTACAAGTTCGAGCCGTAGACCGCGCGCGGCCGCACCCGCGCCGCCGCACATGCCGAAGGGCGGGCCCCCGTGGGGACCCGCCCTTCGGCGTAGCCGCGTACGTACGTACGTCGCTCAGTGCTCGGTGTCGCCGCCGGCGTCGGCGCCGTGCGAGGCGTCGTCCGACGGGTCCTCGGCCCCGCCGGAGGCGTGGTCCGCGGGCTCGCCGCTCGCGACGCCGGCCGGCTTGCCCGACGGGTCGGCGGGAGCGCCGGAGGCGGACTGCGAGGGCTTGCCGGACTTGGCGGGCCCGCCGCGCTCGGCACCCGGGGCCTGCGGCACCTCGGTCGGGCCCCACTTGGCGAAGTAGCTCTCGGCGGGCACGACGAACGCCCTGATCTTCACGTCGCCGGTGTCGCTGAAGGCGAAGGTGACCTGCTGGGCGTTGCCGTCCTTGACGGCGTCGCGGCCGCCGGGCAGGACGGCGGAGGCGTTGTCCTTGCCGCCGATGACGAGCGAGCCGCCGGCCGGGACGGTCAGCGGGCCGTTCGGCTTGGAGGCCTTGTCCTCCTTGCCGCGCGTGAGCTTGACCTTGTCGGCGGCGCCCTTGACCGAGATGGAGTTCAGGGTCTGGTCGGTCGTGCCTCCGTTGAAGATCGTCGCGGAGACGACGGCCGGGCCCTTGGCCTTCGGGTCCGGCTGCGTGATGACCATGGCGTTCTGGATCTTGATGTCACCGACGGAGGTCGCGGCGTTGTCCGGCTTGACCTCCAACGTCTGAGCGTTGTTGCCCGCGCCGCACGCGGCGAGCGAGGCGAGCGAGAACGCGATGGCGGTGGCGGCGAGGGCGCCGCGTCGAAGGCTGCGGCTCACGGCGGCGGCAACTCCTTGAACGTGGACGGTACGGGAGGGTCGGACGACCCTGAAGCCGTCCTAAGGGTGTGTCAGCGCGCTTAGGTTACCGAGCCGTTCCCGCGCCGCCGCACCCGACCCGCCCCTCGGCCCCGCCAGCCTCTTCCCGCCCTTCCCCGGGCCCGCTTCCCACCGGCCCACTCGGGCCGTTCGGCGGGGCCCTGGTCCGGCATTCACATAAGCGCCGGCAAGCGGCCGCCCGGGCGGAGACGCGGATTTTCCGGTAAGGAATGCGCGGGGCGCCGGAAATTGATCACCGGCCGCCGTGATCAATTCCGGAATCCCGGCGGACCGGGTGTGGCGCAGCTCTCCGCTCACCGAACGGAGTAGCGAAAGTTCACCGCTTGGAACCGCGCAAACCGGGACGTTCGGCCGCTCGGGGCGCCCGCGAGGGGGACGTAACGCCCCTGTTTCTCCCTCCCCGAAGAGCCGCTCCGACCTGCGAATACCCCGTTCCGGCGGCCCCGCGCAGCACGTTCCTGTTGCTGTTGTCAAGCCCCGAGATATGCCCTGACCTGCGAAAACGCCATTCAGAAGCGCCTGTTCTCGTGTTAGGATGGATAGCCACGGAAGGGGTACCTGTCACATGACGTTCAAGGTTGGCGACACCGTGGTCTATCCCCATCACGGGGCCGCGCTGATCGAGGCTATCGAAACTCGCCAGATCAAAGGCGTGGACAAGACCTACTTGGTGCTCAAGGTCGCCCAGGGCGACTTGACGGTGCGTGTGCCAGCGGACAATGCGGAGTTCGTCGGCGTGCGTGATGTGGTCGGTCAGGACGGGCTGGACCGGGTCTTCGAGGTGCTGCGCGCGCCGTACGCCGAAGAGCCCACGAACTGGTCGCGTCGTTACAAGGCGAATCTCGAGAAGCTCGCGTCCGGCGATGTCATCAAGGTCGCGGAAGTCGTGCGCGACCTGTGGCGTCGTGAGCGGGAGCGCGGACTGTCCGCCGGTGAGAAGCGCATGCTCGCCAAGGCACGGCAGATCCTGGTGAGCGAGCTCGCCCTCGCGGAGAACACGAACGAGGACAAGGCCGAGGCCCTGCTCGACGAGGTCCTCGCGTCCTGACGCCGGACGTGTCCCCGGTACGCGTCCCCGGACTCGTCCCTGGTGCAATGATCTCGGCGCAATAATGCCGCGGTGCCCGCTGACCCTTACAGGAGTCGCCGGGCGCTGCGGCATGTTCGTACCCGGAACGCATCCGGACATCCGCACAGGGCTCGGACAGCCGGCTCGACCAGATGTCACGGAAGGGTCCGGTCACCTTGTCCGCCCCCGCACGGTGAGGCCATACCCACGTCGGCCGAGCACACAAACCTGAACGGAACCGATGTCTAGCGAATCCCGCACCGCGGTGGTCATCCCCGCGGCCGGCCGGGGCGTGCGCCTCGGCCCTGGCGCCCCCAAAGCGCTCCGCGCGCTGAACGGCACCCCGATGCTCATCCACGCGGTCCGCGCCATGGCGGCTTCCCGCGCCGTCTCCCTGGTCGTCGTCGTGGCCCCGCCGGACGGCGCCGCCGAGGTCAAGACCCTTCTCGACGACCACGCGCTGCCCGAGCGGACCGACTTCCTCGTCGTCCCCGGCGGCGAGAGCCGTCAGGAGTCCGTACGGGCCGGCCTGGACGCGCTGCCGCCCGGCGTCGACATCGTGCTCGTGCACGACGCGGCCCGCCCGCTCGTGCCGGTCGAGACCGTCGACGGCGTCATCGCGGCCGTCCGCGAGGGGGCGCCCGCCGTGGTGCCCGCGCTGCCGCTCGCCGACACCGTCAAGCAGGTCGAGCCGGCGACGGTGCCGGGCGCCGCCGAGTCCGTCGTCGCCACGCCCGAGCGCGCCCGGCTGCGCGCCGTGCAGACCCCGCAGGGCTTCGACCGCGCCACGCTCGTACGCGCCCACGAGAGCGTCACCGGCCCCGTCACCGACGACGCCGGCATGGTCGAGCAGCTGGGCCGGCCCGTCGTCGTGGTGCCCGGGCACGAGGAGGCCTTCAAGGTGACGCGCCCCCTCGACCTCCTCCTCGCCGAGGCCGTCCTCGCCCGCCGGAGGGCCAACGATGGCTTCTGAGACGCCCGCCCCGGCCCCCGTGCTGCCCCTCGTCGGCATCGGCACCGACATCCACGCCTTCGAAGAGGGCCGCGAACTGTGGTGCGCCGGCCTGAAGTGGGAGGACGAGGGCCCGGGGCTCGCCGGACACTCCGACGCCGACGTCGTCGCCCACGCCGCGTGCAACGCGCTGTTCTCCGCGGCCGGCCTCGGCGACCTCGGCGCGCACTTCGGCACCGGCCGCCCCGAGTGGTCCGGCGCCTCCGGGCTCACCCTCCTCGCCGAGGCCGCCCGCATCGTGCGGGACGCCGGCTTCACCGTCGGCAATGTGGCCGTCCAGGTCATCGGCCCCCGCCCCAAGATCGGCAAGCGCCGCGACGAGGCGCAGAAGGTGCTCTCCGACGCGGCGGGCGCGCCCGTCTCGGTCTCCGGGGCCACCACCGACGGCCTCGGCTTCCCCGGGCGCGGCGAGGGGCTTGCCGCGATCGCCACCGCGTTGGTCGTACGCACGACGCCTTGAGGGCGATAACGGGTAGGCGTAGCTCTCGTACCGGCAAGGTTCGTAGAGCCCGCTGACCACGAAGGAGCGAAGCCATGTCCGCCGCCCTGTCCGACCAGCTCAAAGCCCTCCTCGACGCCCCGTCCTTCATCATCGTCGCCACCATCCAGCCCGACGGCAGCCCGCAGCTGTCGCCGGTCTGGGTGAAGCGGGACGGCGACGACGTCCTGTTCTCCACCACGCTCGGCCGCCGCAAGGAGCGGAACCTGCGCCGCGACCCGCGGGTGACGGTGCTGCTCCAGCCGTTCGACGCGCCTTACACGTACGCGGAGATCCGCGGCACCGCGCAGCTGACGACCGACGGCGGCCAGGAGCTGATCGACGAGCTGTCGCTGAAGTACACGGGCAAGGAGTACGCCGAGTTCAACCCCGCCGCCAAGGACGACGCCCCCCGGGTCGTGGTGCGCGTGTCGCCGCGCAAGGTCGTCGGGCGGGTCTGAGACCGCCGCGCGTCACGGTTCCGTGGCACCGGGGGCGGAGGGGGCGTGGGGCACTGCCCCGCGCCCACTACTCTGGAGTGGTGACGATTCGCCTGTACGACACCAGCGCCCGGCAGATCCGTGACTTCAGCCCCCTGCACGAAGGCTGTGTCTCGATCTACCTCTGTGGTGCCACGGTCCAGGCGGCCCCGCACATCGGGCACATCAGGTCGGGCCTGAACTTCGACATCATGCGCCGCTGGTTCGCCTACCGCGGCTACGACGTGACGTTCGTGCGGAACGTGACCGACATCGACGACAAGATCATCAAGAAGTCGGCCGAGCAGGACCGCCCCTGGTGGTCGATCGGGTACGAGAACGAGCGGGCCTTCAACAGCGGCTACGACGCGCTGGGCTGCCTGCCGCCCACCTACGAACCGCGCGCCACCGGCCACATCACCGAGATGGTCGAGATGATGCGCGGCCTCATCGAGCGCGGCCACGCCTACGAGGCCGACGGCAACGTCTACTTCGACGTGAAGTCCTTCCCCGGCTACCTGGAGCTGTCCAACCAGGAGCTGGACAACCTGCTCCAGCCCTCGGGCGAGGGCGAGACCGGCAAGCGCGACTCCCGTGACTTCGCCATGTGGAAGTCCGCCAAGGAGGGCGAGCCCAGCTGGGAGACGCCCTGGGGGCGCGGCCGTCCCGGCTGGCACCTGGAGTGCTCGGCGATGGCCCACAAGTACCTCGGCCGGGAGTTCGACATCCACGGCGGCGGGATCGACCTGATCTTCCCCCACCACGACAACGAGATCGCCCAGGCCAAGGCCTTCGGCGACGCGTTCGCGCGCTACTGGGTGCACAACGGCTGGGTCACCATGAGCGGCGAGAAAATGTCCAAGTCGCTGGGCAACTCGGTCCTCGTCAGCGAGATGGTCAAGCAGTGGCGCCCCATCGTCCTGCGCTACTACCTGGGCACCCCGCACTACCGCTCGATGATCGAGTACAGCCCGGAGGCGCTGCGCGAGGCCGAGTCCGCGTTCGCCCGCATCGAGGGCTTCGTGCAGCGCGTGGTGGAGAAGGCCGGCGGGGCCGTCGAGCCCGCCGCCCAGGTGCCGCCCGCGTTCGCCGACGCCATGGACGACGACATGGGCGTCCCGCAGGCGCTGGCCATCGTGCACACCACGGTCCGCCAGGGCAACAGCGCCCTGGCCGCCGACGACAAGGAAGCCGCCGTCGCCCGGCTGGCCGAGGTGCGGGCCATGCTCGGCGTCCTCGGCCTCGACCCGCTCGACCCGCACTGGGCCGGCGCGGAGAGCGACCGCGGCGAGGACCTCCACGGCGTCGTGGACACCCTCGTGCGCATGGTCCTCGACCAGCGCGAGGCCGCCCGGGGCCGCAAGGACTGGGGCACCGCCGACGCCATCCGCGACCAGCTGAACCAGTCGGGCCTCGTCATCGAGGACGGCCCGAGCGGCCCCCGCTGGACGCTCGGCCCGCGCTAGCACCCCGCTGATGGTGCCGCCCGGCCAAGTGGGCGGCACACTGCATAGACGTACACCTTTCGCGCGTACGGACGTACGCGCCACCGCAACACGACAGACAGGTAGGTCATGGCCGCTAACAACCGCCGCATGTCCGGCAAGAAGGGCGCGCAGGTCGGCAGCGGCGGCAATCGGCGCCGCGGCCTTGAGGGCAAGGGTCCGACGCCGCCCGCCGAGGCGCGCAAGGGGCATGTGAAGAACCGCATCGCCACGGCCAAGGCCAAGAAGGCCACGGGCCGCCGCCCCGCGCCCAAGGGGCGCGGCGGCAGGTCGTCCTCCGAGATGGTCGTCGGCCGCAACCCGGTCTTCGAGGCGCTGCGCGACGGCGTCCCCGCCACGATGCTCTACGTCCAGCAGTTCATCGACAACGACGAGCGGGTGCGCGAGGCGCTCCAGCTCGCGGCCGAGCGCGGCGGCATCCACCTGATGGAGGCCCCGCGGCCCGAGCTGGACCGCATGACGAACGGCCTCAACCACCAGGGCCTCGTCCTCCAGGTCCCGCCGTACGAGTACGCGCACCCCGAGGACCTCGTCGCCGCCGCCCACGACGCCGGCGAGGACCCGCTGATCGTCGCCCTCGACGGCGTGACGGACCCGCGCAACCTCGGCGCGATCGTGCGCTCCGTGACCGCGTTCGGCGGCCACGGCGTCGTCGTGCCCGAGCGGCGGGCCGCCGGCATGACGGCCGGCGCCTGGAAGACGTCGGCCGGTACGGCCGCGCGCACGCCGGTCGCCCGCTGCACGAACCTGACGCGCGCCCTGGAGGCGTACAAGAAGGCGGGCATCGCCGTCGTCGGTCTCGCCGCGGACGGCGAGCACGAGGTCGGGGACCTGGCGGCGCTCAGCGGCCCGGTCGTCGTCGTGGTCGGCAGCGAGGGCAAGGGCCTGTCCCGCCTCGTCGGCGAGACCTGCGACTTCCGGGTGCGCATCCCGATGCCGGGCGGCGCCGAGTCGCTGAACGCCGGTGTCGCCGCGGGCGTGGTGCTGTACGAGGCCGCGCGGCGCCGCGCGTAGGTGTTGCGGGGCGTACAGATGTCCGGACCGTGTGATCCCTTGACGGGGGTCTCTTGACGCGGTCCGGACATTTCCGCGTGGTCAAGGCAGTGTCCTAACCACACGTCACTCGGTTAGATGAGTGTGGACACCAGAACACCCCGCACTCCCACAGGGGGAAGCTCGTCAGGCTTCGACGAAGCTCCCGCGCTGAGCATGGTGAAGGTGCCGAGCGACCCGGCGCAGGTCATCGTCGCGCACGCGAGCTTCCGCGTGCAGCTCCCCGCCGCTGGGCGCATTCAATCCCCGCGCATCTCCCGGCACTTGGGCCTGCCCGAGACGACGGTGCGCCTGCCCGCCGTGGGCGAGGCCGCCAGGCGCCGCGCGCCCGTCGTCTGGAGCGGGAAGTCCGCCCCGGACGACACCGGCGCGATCAGACTGCTGCAGGCCGTGCGCGGCAGCAGCGTGCGCCGCTCCGCCGAGGAGCCGGGGCCCTACGACGGCGGCGCCACCCAGGTCATCCCGCGCTTCGGCGTGGACGAGGGCCCCGAGACGACCCCGACGCCCGCCGTCGTGGGCCCGCGCGCCGCGGCCCCGCAGACCCAGCTGCTGCCGCAGATGCGCCTGCCCAGCAGCGACTACGACGAGCGGCTCGCCCAGGAGCGCGAGCGCTTCGACGACGACGCGTACGACCACGAGGACGACGAGGGCGGTGCCGAGGAGCGCAGGCGCCGCCGGGGCAACGACCCGGTCCGGCACGCCTACTACCCCGGCCGCCGGATGAACCTCGGCGTGGTCCTGCTCCCGCTGCGCGTCTTCCTCGGCTTCATCTCGATCTACGCCGGCATGGGCAAGCTGTGCGACCCCGTCTATTTCGACGGCGGCGAGCGCGGCTCCATGGTCAAGTGGCTCCACTCGCTGCACCCCTGGGCGCTCGCCGAACCGCTGCGCGACTTCGCCCTCCAGCACCCGGTGGGCGCCGGGCTCACCATCGCCTTCCTCCAGGTGCTCGCCGGTGTCCTGACGGTGCTCGGGCTCTGGCAGCGGGTCGCCGCCAGTGTCGGTGTGCTGCTCTCCGCCGCGCTCATCGTCACCGTCAGCTGGAAGACCGTCCCCGCCTACGACGCGCCGGACATCATCTACCTCGCCGCCTGGTCGCCGCTGATCATCGCGGGCGCCCCCGTCTACTCCGTCGACGGACGCCTCGCGGGAGAGGCCTGGCGCACGCTCGGGCCGCGCGCCGACATCTGGGACCTGCGGCGGCGGGTGCTGCGGCGCGGCGCCCTGATCGGCGGCGTCGCGATCGGTCTGACGCTGCTGCTCGGCTCGCTGCTGGGCGGCGCGGTGCGGGACGCGGACCGGATCGTGGTGCCCGGGCCCGGCGAGTCCCCGCGCAACGAACTGCCGGGCTCCCCGCTCCCCGGGGACCCCGCGAAGAAGCGGCAGGAGCGCAAGCCGCACACCCCCTCCGCCTCGCCGGACTCCCCGACGCAGGGCAGCTCCGCGCAGCCCTCGCAGGGCGCCACGGCGCCGGGGGCCGCGCCGGAGACGGGCACGGTGGGCTCCACGCAGCCGAGCCAGGTCCAGGGCAGCAGCACGGCGGGCCAGGCACCGCCGCAGCAGTCGGCGCCCCAGCAGCAGCGGCAACAGCAGCAGCAACCGCCGGCCGCGACGGCGGGTCCGGCGACCAGCGGGGGCAGCACCGGTGGCGGCGGCACGGGCGGTGCCGGTGGTTCGGCGTCCGGCGGGTCCGGCGGCGAGCGGCCGGGCGGCCTCCTGGGCGGTGTCCTCGGCCGCTGACCCCGGCTCTCGTCCGTACGTACATCGAAGGGGCCCCGCACACATGCTGTGCGGGGCCCCTTCGACGTACGGACGGAAAGCGGCGGGGCGGGGGCCTCAACGGGCCTGGGCGGCCAGTTCCTTGGCGGCCTCGGTGAGGTCCTTCGCCGTGTCGATCGCGCGCCAGTAGGCGCCCTGCGGCAGCGGGAAGCCCGCCAGGCGCTTCTCGCGGGCCAGCCGGGGGAACGTGGTGCGCTCGTGGTCGCCGAGGTCCGGCAGGAGCGCGGTGAAGGACGAGGAGAAGACGTAGACGCCCGCGTTGATGAGGTACGGGGACGGCGGGGCCTCGACGAAGTCCGTGATGTGGCCGAAGGTGTCCGTCTCGACGGCGCCCCACGGGATGCGGGGGCGGGCCAGGGCGAGGGTCGCGGTGGCGTCCCGCTCGGCGTGGAAGGCCGCCATGTCGCGCAGCGAGAAGCGGGTCCAGATGTCGCCGTTCGTCGCGTACCAGGGGCGGTCGGCGTGGGGGAGGTGGCGGGCGGCGTACTTGAGGCCGCCGCCGCGGCCGAGGGGTTCCTTCTCGACGACCGTGGTGACGTTCAGCGGGAGGTCGGCGGAGTCGAGCCACTCCTGGAGGACCTCGGCGAGGTGGCCGCAGGAGACGACGGCGTCCGTGACGCCCTCCGCGGCCAGCCAGGCAAGCTGATGGCCGATGATCGGGGTCCCCGTGCCGGGGATCTCGACCATCGGCTTGGGCCGGTCGTCGGTGTACGGCCTCAGGCGGGAGCCCTGGCCGCCGGCCAGGACTACGGCCTGCGTGGGGTTCAGCGTGGTCATGGCGGAAACCCTACGGCGTGCTCACGCCGAAGACCCCACGCCGCGGTGCGGGCCGCTCGGCTCAGCGGTTCTGGTGGGCCGCCACACCCGCCGCGTAGGACGTGTCGCACACGGGCCTGGCGTACGACTGGGCGCGCGTCGGGCCGTACTTGCGCACGGCGGCGCGGCCGAGGGCGCGGGCGATGGCCGCGCAGTGGCGGGCCAGCGACGGATGGCGGTCCACCTCCTGCTGGAGGTGGGTGAGGGTGGTGCCGGGGTTCTTCTCCTGGAGTTCCAGGAGCAGCCGGTCGCGCAGGATGTCCTGCGGGGCGCGGGACTTGGCCGGCACGGAGAGGTTGTCGGCGGATGCGGTCAGCATCGAATCCGAGGTGCTCCCCGACCAGTTGACGCTGGTGACCGCGAGGGTCCCGGAAAGCACCAGCATCACGGGCAGGACGAGAGCGAGCGTGCGGCCGATGCGGCGGGCGGGGCCCCGGTGGGCTCGGCGCGGCTTCTGGGTGTAGTTGGCGGAGTGCGTCACGCGAGGCAGCGTAGCGCTCGGTGATGATTTGGCGACATTTTGTCACTCGGTCGAGCGACGACGAAGGAGGTTTCTCTGGCGCGGTGTTGACGCGGGCGGGGCGCGGCGGGGGCGAAATGCCGGGTGTGCCGGGGTATTTGTCGACAACGCCGTCGTCGTGGGCGGGCCCGGCGGGCCCGGCGGAGACGCCGAGGGGCCCCGCGCTCGCTCGGCGCGGGGCCCCTCGGGGTGTGCGTCAGTCGGAGAGGCGCTCGCCCCTCGGGTGTGCTCGGGGTGTGCGTCAGTCGGAGAGGCGCTCGCCCGTCGAGGTGGAGAAGACGTGGGTCTCGCCCGGCCGCGGCACGACGTGCAGCTGGGTGCCCTTCTCCGGGACGCGGCGGCCGTTCACGCGGACCACGAGGTCCTTGTGCTCGCCGTTGACCTCGGCGGAGCCGTAGACGTAGCCGTCGGCGCCGAGCTCCTCGACCACGTTGACGGAGACGGCGAGGCCGGCCGGGGCGTCCTCGGACGCCTTGGAGAGGGACTTCGCGGTGGTGCCGTCCTGCTCGACGATGTCGAAGTGCTCCGGGCGGACGCCGACGGTGACCGTGCGGTCGCCGCGGTCGGCGGCGGCGCTCAGGGCCTCGCGGCTGACCGGCACCACGGAGTTGCCGAACTTCACGCCGCCGTCGGTGATCGGGACCTCCACGAGGTTCATGGCGGGGGAGCCGATGAAGCCCGCGACGAAGAGGTTCGCCGGACGGTCGTACATGTTGCGGGGCGAGTCGATCTGCTGGAGGAGCCCGTCCTTGAGGACGGCCACGCGGTCGCCCATGGTCATGGCCTCGACCTGGTCGTGCGTGACGTACACGGTGGTGATGCCGAGGCGGCGCTGGAGGCTCGCGATCTGCGTGCGCGTCGACACGCGGAGCTTGGCGTCGAGGTTGGACAGCGGCTCGTCCATGAGGAAGACCTGCGGCTCGCGCACGATGGCGCGGCCCATGGCGACACGCTGGCGCTGACCGCCGGAGAGCGCCTTCGGCTTGCGGCCGAGGTACTCCGTGAGGTCCAGGATCTTCGCGGCGTCCTCGACCTTCTGGCGGATCTCGGCCTTGTTGACGCCGGCGATCTTCAGGGCGAAGCCCATGTTGTCGGCGACGGTCATGTGCGGGTACAGCGCGTAGTTCTGGAACACCATGGCGATGTCCCGGTCCTTCGGCGGCAGATGCGTGACGTCGCGGTCCCCGATGCGGATCGCGCCCGCGTTCACGTCCTCGAGCCCCGCGAGCATGCGGAGCGAGGTGGACTTGCCGCAGCCGGACGGGCCGACGAGTACGAGGAACTCGCCGTCCTCGATCTCGATGTCGAGGCCGTCGACGGCGGGCTTCTCGGAACCCGGGTACACGCGGGTCGCCTTGTCGAACGTAACAGTGGCCATGGTGAGGGCCCCCTTCACCGGCAGGAACGTGCCGGACGATCCGAGTAGAGGGAGTGGTGTAGTCCACCGGGGTGAACTGCTCGTGACCGTACCCCGGAGGTCCGCGGTCTGTCAGTAGTCGAGGCGTGCCGGGCTTCGCCGATATTTTCGACGGGGGCGGGGGAGTCGTTGGTTACACTGCACGGACGCGATGCGCGCGGCGCCGCGTGTGCCTCCTTAGCTCAGATGGCCAGAGCAACGCACTTGTAATGCGTAGGTCGTCGGTTCGAATCCGACAGGGGGCTCCACGGGAACCCCGGGTCAGAACGGTCTGACCTGGGGTTTTGGCGTTTAGTGGCGGCCCGTTAGTTTGTTTGCCCAGTGGGCCAAGGGGGAGGTCTCCGGGGTGTGGGTGGTGCGTTCGCGGTGGTCGGCGGTGTTGTAGGTGGCGTACATGGCGTGGACGCCCAGCCAGCGGAAGGGTTCCGGTTCCCATTTGCGGACCTTGTGGTCGACCCAGGGGAGGGTCGTGAGGTCGGTGGGGCCCGCCTGGCCGGAGTCCTGTTGGACCAGGTCGCGCAGGGTGCGGGCGGCCAGGTTGGCGGTGGCCACGCCCGAGCCGACGTAGCCGCCCGCCCAGCCGAGGCCCGTCGCGCGGTCCAGGGTGACGGTGGCGCACCAGTCGCGGGGGACGCCGAGGACGCCCGACCAGGCGTGGGTGATCCGGACCCCGGCCAGTTGGGGGAAGAAGCGGGTCAGGACGGTGTGGAGGGCCTCGATCGTGGCGGCCTGGGTGCGGCCGTCGTTGTCCGTCTTCGAGCCGTAGCGGTAGGGGATGCCCCGGCCGCCGAGTGCGATGCGGTCGTCGGCGGTGCGCTGGGCGTACATGTACGCGTGCGCCATGTCGCCGAGCGTCTCGCGGCCCTCCCAGCCGATGGACTCCCACTGGGCGGGCGTCAGGGGTTCCGTCGCGATCATCGAGGAGTTCATGGGGAGCCAGGTGCGGCGTTGGCCCTTGAGGGAGGCCGTGAAGCCCTCCGTGCAGCGCAGGACGTAGGGGGCGCGCACCGTGCCGTACGGGGTGAGCGCGTGCTTCGGCTTGATCTCGGTGACCGGCGTCGACTCGTGGATCGTGACGCCGAGCGCCTCGACGGCGCGGGCCAGGCCCTTGACCAGCTTCACCGGGTGCAGGCGCGCGCCGTGCGGGGTCCAGGTGGAGCCGACGGCGCCCGTGACGCGGACGCGTTCGGCGGTCTCGCGGGCGCCGTGCAGGGTGCGGTCCTTCTCGCCGTAGGACACCTCCCGCTCGTGGAACGCCTTGAGGCGGGCCAACTGGGCCGGCGTGTGCGCGACTTCCAGGACGCCGCCGTGGTGGATGTCGGCCTCGATGGACTCCTCCGCGGCGACGCGGATCACCTCGTCGACCGTCGCGTTCATGGCCTGCTGGAGGCGGACGGCGGCCTCGCGGCCGTGCAACTGGGCGTACCGGTCGCGGCCCGCGATGCCGTTGTAGAGCCAGCCGCCGTTGCGCCCCGAGGCGCCGTAGCCGCAGAACTTCTGCTCCAGGACGGTGATGCGCAGGAAGGGGGCGGCCTTCTTCAGGTAGTACGCCGTCCACAGGCCGGTGTAGCCGCCGCCGACGACGCAGACGTCCGCCGTGGTGTCGCCGGTGAGGGGTTCGCGTGCCGGGGGCAGGCCGTCGTCCGCGTACCAGAACGATATGCCGCCGTTGACGGTGCCGGGGGTGCCCGTGTGGGCCGTGCTGCTGCTCATGGGCGGACGGTACTGCGCAGGTGGGGGCGGTGGGCAGGGGTGGAGCGGTCTTCGGGGCGGAGGTCCCGGTGGCCGGACCGTCCGGCGGGTGGGACACCGCACGCGTTCCGCTACTTTGTGCGAAACCCATCGCACGCTTGATCGCATACTTGGAGGGCTCGACTCATGGCCGTAGACAAGGCCGGGCGCAAGACCGGGCGCAAGGCCGCACGCGTCGCCACCGCCGTGGTGGCCGCGGCGCTGATCGGGGTGGCGGCGTCCGCCTGCGGCCCCGACGGCGACGGCGACGGCGGTGCCGCGAAGTCCTCCTCCGCCGCGCCCGAGTCGAAGCGGCCCGCGTCCGAGGCCCCCGCGTCCGAGGCCCCCGCGTCCGACGCCCCGGAGGCCAAGGCCCCGCCGGCGTCCAGCGCGCGGCTCGCCGAGACGCCCGCCTCCGTGCGGGGCGGCGTCATCACCGTCGGCGACCCGAAGGCCGGGCACACGGTCAAGATCTACGAGGACTCGCGCTGCCCCTTCTGCAAGAAGTTCGAGGAGGGCGGGGCGCAGGCCCTGGTCGGGCCGGTGGCCGACGGCAAGGTCAAGGTCGAGTACGTGATCGCCTCCTTCCTGGACGGCAACCTCGGCGGCAGCGGCTCCGTGAACGCGGCGAACGCGCTGCGGGCGTCGGTGGAGGCGGGCGAATTCCCGAGGTTCCACGCGGCCGTCTTCGCCAACCAGCCCGCGGAGGAGTCGGACGACGCCTACACGCCGGCCTTCCTGCTGAACATCGCCGGCAAGGTCGACGGGCTGCGGGGCGCCGCCTTCGACAAGGCGGTGACCAAGGGGACGTACAAGAAGTGGGTCGGTGAGGCGATGCGGACGTTCACGGCCGACGGCATCCAGGGCACGCCGACCGTCCTCGTCGACGGGAAGAAGCCGGCCGGCGACTCCCTCTACGACCGGGCGGCCTTCGCCAAGGAGCTGAGGACGGCCGGAATCTCCTGACCAGGGCCCCGGGTCCGACCCGTGGACGGCACTGACGTCGGCGCGGGGGCGCTGGCTAGCCTGCCCCCATGATTCGTACCGCCACCCCCGCCGACGTCCCCGTCATCCACGCCCTGGTGCGCGACCTCGCCGCGTACGAGAAGGCGCCCGAGGAGGCGAGGGCCACCGAGGAGCAGCTGCGCGAGGCGCTCTTCGGGGAGCGGCCGGCCGCGTTCGCGCACATCGCGCAGGACGACGCGACCGGCGAGGCGGTGGGCTTCGCGCTGTGGTTCCTCAACTTCTCGACGTGGCGCGGCGTGCACGGCATCTACCTGGAGGACCTGTACGTACGCCCCGAGGCACGCGGCGCCGGACACGGCAGGGCGCTGCTGACCGAACTCGCCCGCATCTGCGTGGAGCGCGGCTACGAGCGGATGGAGTGGTCCGTCCTGGACTGGAACGAACCCTCCATCCACTTCTACGAGGCGCTCGGCGCGCGGCCCCAGGACGAGTGGACCGTGTACCGGCTGACCGACGACGCGCTCACCGCCCTCGGCGCCGCCTAGACACCCCCTAGGTACCCCAGCCGCCTAGACACCCCTTAGGTACCCCAGAGGCACCCCCTGAGGACCCCCTAGAACTCGTCCACGGTGTGCGGCAGGAGGGCGGTGCGCAGCGCCGCGTCCAGGGCCGTGGCCGTGCCCGGCGTGTGTTCCTGGACGAGGCCCGCGCTGGCCAGGGCGGCGATGCTCGTCCCGCCCAGGTAGGCGGCCGCCAGGTCGCGCACGTCGAGGGAGAGGTCGGCGGGGGCGTCCGTCGGTTCGTACGCGCAGCCCTCGGGGGTCGCCGTCAGGCGGTGGCGGCCCGCGTTGGCGGGGAGGCGGTCGTCGCGCACGTCGAGGACCGCGTCCACCGGGGCGGCCCAGGAGCGGGCGGTCAGCGCCGCGCGTACGTCGATGAGCCGCACCCACAGCGCGGGGAACTGGCCGGTGACGCGTACCTGGTCCCGGTCGGCGGCGAAGAGCAGCAGCGGGTCGTCCAGGGGGCGGCCCCAGGCGCGGACCTCGCCCGTCAGGTCGATGGCGGCGAGGTAGCGCCACAGGGCGGCGGCGACGGCCGGGGTGTCGGCCTCCAGGTCGTCCAGGCGGACGAGGCCCGGGGCGTCGTCGCGGGTCCTGGTGCGGTAGACCGCGTACCCGGCGACCGGGGTGCCGAGCGTGACGACGCGGGGCGGCGACAGCTCGTCGTCCTCCTCGTCCTTCTCCACCATCCACTCCTCGCGCCACCACGCCGGGGTGCGGGCGAGGCGGCCCGCGCGGCCGGCGCGGGTGCGGTCGTAGTACGGGCCGAGCAGCTCCGGGGCGTCGGACGGGTCGACCAGGCGCAACGGGCGCTCGTCCGGGGCGATGCGCAGGGCCAGGGGGCGGCGGGAGTCGATCTCCAGGGTGTTCCCGTGGGTGGCGGGGCCGAAGCCGAACCTGCCGTAGATCGCGTCCTCCGACGCCCACAGGGCGGCGATCGGGGCGCCGTCCGCCGCCGCTCTGGCGAACAGCTCGGCGATCATCCCGGAGAGCACGCCCCGGCGCCGGTGCGTCGGCGCCACGGAGACGAACGTCAGCCCGGGGCAGGGCACTTCGCCGCCGGGCACCGACACGGTGAAGGGCAACGCCGCGAGGAACCCGACGAGTTGGTCGCCGTCGTAGGCGCCGACGCGGATGCAGTCGAGCAGCAGGTCGTGGTGGTGCTTGCGCTTCTCGTCCTCGGGGCTCTCGTGGAAGACGAGGTACGCGAGGGACAGGGCGCCGTCGATCCCCGCCTCGGGGACGTCGCGGAACCGGAGGGAGCGGGCGGGTGCGGGGGTGGTCGCGGGCGGGACGGATTCCATATCCATATAACGGACGTTAGTTCCCGAACGCCGTGCGGGCAGGTGAATTTCGGGCCGTAGTGGAAGGCGGGGTTCCGAAAGCCGCTCCCGATGCGGAGGGGCGGGGACGGCTCAGTGGCTCAGTGGCTCAGGGGCAAAGGGACTCAAGGGGTCAGGGGATCAGTACGACCTTGCCCATCGTGCCGCGCGTCTCCAGCGCGCGGTGCGCGGCCGCCGCCTGTGCGAGGGGGTAGCGCTGGACGGCCGGGGTGAAGTGGCCCGTGGCCGCCTCGGCGAGGGCGGCCTCCTCCAGTGTGCGCAGGGGGTTGTCGCCGCCGGCCTGCCGCAGCATCGCCGGTCCGAGGACGTCGACCCGCGTGATGCCGCGTCCGGCCGCTTCCTGCTCGCTCGGCGTCGGCGTCGGCGCCGGTGCCTCGTCGTCGTGGATGCCCTGGCCGGACCAGCCGAAGACGACGTGCAGGCCGCCGGGCCCGAGCAGGTCGACCGCGGCCCGGCCCGCCTCGCCGCCCACGCCGTCGAAGACGACGGTGGCGGCGCGGCCGCCGAGGCTGTCCGTCAGGTGGGCGCGGACCGTGTCGGGCCAGGCCGGGTCGGTGTAGTCGACGGCCAGGTCCGCGCCGTTCGCGCGGACGCGGGCCACCTTGCGCGGGCCGCCCGACAGGCCGATGACGGTGGCGCCCCGGTGCTTGGCGTACTGGGTGAGGAGGGTGCCGATGCCGCCGGCCGCGGCGGGGATGACGGCCACCGTCTCGGGGGTGAGCTCCACGAACCGCAGGATGCCCATCGTCGTACGACCCGTGCCGATGAGGGCGACGGCTTCGGCGAAGTCCAGGTCGTCGGGGAGTTCGTGCAGGCGGGAGGCCTCCGTGACGGTCTGCTCGGCGTAGCCGCCCGGGGCGAGCCCGATGTGGGCGACGACGCGTCTGCCGAGCCAGGCCGGGTCGACGCCCTCGCCGACCTTGTCGACGGTGCCCGCCACCTCGCGGCCCGGGATCGTGGGCAGGGCGGGCAGCTCGGGCAGCGGGCCACGTACGCCCTCGCGGATCGCGGTGTCCAGCAGGTGCACGCCGGCCGCGGCGACGCCGACGCGGACCTGGCCCGCGGCCGGTTCGGGGGCCGCCGTCTCCTCGTACACGAGGTTCTCGGCGGGGCCGAAGGCGTGGAGGCGGATGGCGTGCATGGTGGGCTCCTCACGGGGGGCGGGGCCGCCCCGGTGGGAGGGCGGCGGCTTCGGGGCCCAGCTTTCAACCTGAAGCGGACTTGAGGTCAACCCCCATGGGTGGTGGGCGTCGGTGGCGGCGTTGTCAGTGGGGGCGGGCACGATGGGCGCATGGGTCAGAGGAAGAGCGTGGGCGCGGTCGTGGCGGCCCGGCGGGCCGAGGTGCGGCTGCCGCCGCTGCGGTCCTTCGGGGGCGGGGAGCTGGAGCCCGACGGGGACTACGACGGGGTGGAGTTCGGCGGGCTCGACCTCGGGGGGCAGGACGGGGGCGGCGCGTTCTTCATGGACTGCGCGCTGGTGGGCTGCGGGTTCGGGGAGACCCGGCTGACGCGGGCGCGGTTCGTCGACTGCGTCCTGACGGAGCCGAGGGGCGTGGGCACGGATCTCGCGGAGGCGTCGCTGAGGGACGTCGAGGTGGTCGACGCGCGGCTGGGCGGGGTGCAGTTGCACGGCGCCGTGCTGGAGCGGGTGATGGTGCGGGGCGGGAAGATCGACTGCCTGAATCTGCGGAAGGCGCGGCTGCGGGACGTGATCTTCGAGGGGTGCGTGCTTGTGGAGTCGGACTTCGCGCTGGCGTCCTTGGAGCGGGTGGAGTTCCGGGACTGCGTGCTGCGGGGCGCGGACTTCGGCGGGGCGCGGATGAAGGACGTGGACCTGCGGGCGGCGGGGGAGCTGGAGATCGTGCGCGGGGTGGGCAGCCTGGCCGGGGCGGTGATCAGCCCCGAGCAGCTGATGGAACTGGCGGCGGGTTTCGCCGCGGAGGTGGGCGTACGGGTGGCGGGCTTCGGGGAGTGAGGCGCGGCCCCGCGCGGCGGGCGTCTCGCCGTCCGGCGGGGTGCGGGGGCGGTGGGCGTCTCCGCCGGGGTGGGGGCGGTGGCCGTCTCGCCGTCCGCCGGGCTTCGGGGAGTGAGGCGCCGCCCCGCGCGGTGGGCGTCTCCCCGTGCGCCGGGGTGGCGGGACGCTGGGCGTCTCCCCGTCCGCCGGGTGGGGGGCGCTGGGCTTCTCCTCGTCCGCCGGGGTGGCGAGGCGGTGGGCGTCTCCCCGTGCGCCGGGGTGGGGGGCGGTGGGCGTCTCGCCGTCCGGCGGGGTGGCGGGGCGGTGGGCGTCTCCCCGTCCGCCGGGGTGGGGGCGGTGGCCGTCTCGCCGTCCGCCGGGCTTCGGGGAGTGAGGCGCCGCCCCGCGCGGTGGCCGTCTCCCCGTCCGCCGGGGTGGTCAGGCGCTGGCTGTCTGCGCCGGAGTTGCGGGGCGGTGGGCGTCTCCGCCCGGGTGGGGGCGGTGGCCGTCTCCCCGTGCGCCGGGGCGGTGGGCGTCTCGCCGTCCGGCGGGGTGGCGGGGCGCTGCCCGTCCGCCGGGGTGGCGGCGGGGTCAGTCGGAGACGCGGGGGAAGCGGGACTGGAGGGCCCAGATGGTGGGGTTGTCTGCGAGGGAGTCGTGCAGGTCGGTGAGGTCCGCGACGAGGTCGTGGAGGAAGTCACGCGCCTCGCGCCGCAGCTCCGCGTGGGAGAAGCTCAGCGCGGGCTCCTCCGGGTCCATCCAGTCCGCCTCGATGTCCACCCAGCCGAAGCGGCGGGTGAACAGCATGCGGTCCGTGGACTCCGTGAAGTCCAGCTCGGCGTACTGCGGCCGGGAGGCGCGGCTGCCGAGCGGGTTCTTGTCCAGCGTCTCGACGATGTCGCACAGCGCCCACGCGAAGTCCAGGACGGGAACCCATCCCCAGGCTGTGGACAGTTCCCGGTCGGCCTTGGTGTCCGCCAGATACACGTCCCCGCAGAACAGGTCGTGCCGGAGCGTGTGGACGTCCGCCCTGCCGTAGTCCAGCTCAGGGGGGTCCGGGAAGCGGCGGGAGAGGGCGTAACCGATGTCGAGCACGGTTCGATGGTGTCACGGCCCGGCCATCCTCACGGCAGCAGCCGCTGTTCCTTCGCCACCGCCACCGCGCCCGCCCTCGTGTCGACGCCGAGCTTGTCGTAGATGCGGCCCAGGTGGGTCTTGACGGTGGCCTCGCTGATGAACAGGGCCCGGGCGATGTCGCGGTTGCCGAGCCCTTGGGAGAGCTGGCCGAGGATGTCGCGTTCGCGGTCGGTGAGCGTGGGGCGCGGGGCGCGCATGCGGGCCATGACGCGGGAGGCGACCGGCGGCGAGAGCGCGGTGCGGCCCTGGGACGCGGCGTGGATCGCGGAGAACAGCTCCTCGGGGCGCTCCGCCTTGAGCAGGTAGCCCGTCGCGCCCGCCTCGATCGCCCGCGTGATGTCCGCGTCCGTGTCGTAGGTGGTCAGGACCAGGACGTGGGGCGGGGCGTGGGGCGGGGCGTCGGGGGAGGGCGAGGTGATGCGGCGGGTGGCCTCCACGCCGTCGATGCCCGCGCCCAGTTGCAGGTCCATGAGGACCACGTCGGGCGTCAGCTTGGCGGCCAGGGCGACCGCCTCCTCACCGGTGCCGGCCTCGCCGACCACCTCGATGTCCGGGGCGCTGCCGAGCAGGGCCAGCAGACCCGCGCGGACGACGACGTGGTCGTCGCAGACCAGCAGGCGGACGGGGCGCGATGGGCTCATGACGGGGACTCCTGGGGCATCGACGAGGGGGTCTCCGACGGGATGGGGATCGACACGGAGAGGACGGTGCCCTCGCCCGGCGCCGACTCGACGGTCAGCATGCCGCCGAGCTGACCCGCCCGGGCGCGGATGGCGGGCAGCCCGTGGCCCCGTACGCCCGCCGTGGGCCGGCCGGCCGCGGGCGGCGTGAAGCCGCGGCCGTCGTCCGCGACGTCCAGGACCACCTGGTCGTCCAGGAGCGTCAGGGTCAGCGCGGCCGTCGTGGCGTCCGCGTGCTCGCGTACGTTGGCCAGGGCGCCCTGGGCGATGCGCAGCAGCGCGGAGCCGACCCGGTCGGGCAGCGGCACCGGGGTGCCCTCCACGTGGAGGCGGACGGTCAGACCGGCGTCCGACTCCCGTTCGGCGAGGGCCCGCAGGGCTTCGGTGAGGCCGCCGCCGTCGGCGAGGTCGGCGGGCGCCAGGTCGTGCACGAAGCGGCGGGCCTCGGCCAGACCGCGCTCGGTGATCGACTCGGCGGTACGGACGTGGGCGTGGGCCCTGGCGGGGTCGGTGTCCCAGAGGCGGTCGGCCGCCTGGAGCAGCATCTGCTGGCTGGACAGGCCCTGCGCGAGGGTGTCGTGGATCTCCATGGACAGCCGCTGGCGCTCGGCGAGCGTGCCCGCGCGGCGTTCGGTGGCGGCCAGTTCGCGCCGGGTGCGCAGAAGGTCGTCGATGAGGACGCGCTGGCGGGCCGCCTGGCGCTGCATGTACAGGAAGACGGCGCTCGCCACGGCGGCCCACGCGGGCGGCGCGAACAGCAGGTTCGGGTCGAAGCGGCCCGCGAGCCGCAACTGCGCGGCGACCACGAAGGCGGTCAGGACGGCCACCAGGAACAGCGCGGCGCGGGGCGGCAGCGTGCGCAGCCCGGTGTAGAAGAGCGGCACCGCGCACCACGCGAAGCTCGGCGCGAGGACGACGAGGACGCTCCAGGCGGCCACGACGAGGATCAGCCAGGCGAGGCGGTGCGGCGCGGACCGGGCGCCGAGCGCGGGGCCGGACAGGTAGAGCAGTGCGAGGCAGACCGACAGGGCGATGATCCACGGGGTGCGGGGCCCGGCGGGGTGCCGGAGCAGGAAGCGGACCAGCGAGGAGCCGAGGAGCAGGAAGAACGCGGTGTGCATGACGGCTGCCAGCCAGCGGGCATCGGGGTCGGGTGCCCCCGCCTCCCTGGTCGCGGGGCCCGGGGCCGGCGCGGGCCGTGCCACCACGGGGGCCTCCCTATCGTGCGGCGTGACGCCTTGCTTGAACTGGGCGAACATCCTCATTGTGGCCCGGCGGGGCCACCGGCGGGTCAACCGATCGGCTGACCCTCGTGTCGGCCGGGTCGCGGCCGGCTCCGAGCCGGTACGCCGAGGGGTGGGGCCCGGAAACGGCCGGAGGATCGATGGCAGGGGCAAACGCCCCTTCCGCCGCCCTCCAAGGAGCACCCGATGCAGAAGATCTCCCGCCGCGCCCGCGTCCTCACCGGTGCCGTCGCCGTCGCCGCCCTCAGCACCGGTGCCCTCGGCGCCGTCTCCGCGAACGCCGTCTCCGCGAGCACCGGCGCCCCGGCCGCCAAGCCCGCCGCCGCCACCGCCGACGCGGGCGACAAGAACCTGACGCGGTCGACGCACCTGACCGTCGCCGCCGCCACCAAGGCCGCGCAGGCCACCCTGGACGCGGCGAAGAAGGAGAACCAGCGCGTCTCCGTCGCCGTCGTGGACCGCAACGGCAACACCATCGTCACGCTGCGCGGCGACGGCGCGGGCCCGCAGGCGTACGAGTCCGCCGAGAAGAAGGCGTACACCGCCGTCTCCTGGAACGCGCCCACCTCCGAGCTGGCCAAGCGCCTGGAGCAGGCCCCGAACCTGAAGGACATCCCCGGCACGCTGTTCCTCGCGGGCGGCGCCCCGGTGACCGCCAAGGGCGCGCCCGTCGCCGGCATCGGTGTCGCGGGCGCCCCGAGCGGTGACCTGGACGAGAAGTTCGCCGAGGCGGGCGTCGCGGCCCTGAACCGCTGACCACCCCCGGGCCACCACTTCCCGGACCGCGCCCCCGGCCCGCCCCGGGGACCCCGGCCGCCCCAAGGCCGAACAATTGCCGCATAAGATCATCGGCGTGGACCTGCGATCTCCGGCCGGCCGAGCCGCCCCCGTGCTCCGTACCCTCGCCTGCGCCCTGGCGCTGCTCGCCACCGTCGGCGGGTGCGGCGGCTCGGGCGTGGACGGCACGCCGGGGGCGGACGGCGTGCGCGACCCGTACTTCCCGAAGCTGGGCAACGGCGGGTACGACGTCACGCACTACGACCTGACCCTCGGGTACGACCCGGACGCGCGCCACCTCACCGGCACCGCCGAGATCACCGCGCGCGCCGACAAGAACCTCAGCGCCTTCAACCTCGACCTCAAGGGGCTCGACGTCTCCGCGATCACCGTGGAGGGCAAGGCGGCCCGGTTCCAGCGCGCCGGCCACGAGCTGAAGGTCCGCCCGGCCGACGAACTCGACCGGGGCGAGACGTTCGTGGCCCGCGTCCGCTACAGCGGCACCCCGGAGGCGATCACCGACGCGGACGGCTCCAAGGAGGGCTGGCTCACGACGGCGGACGGCGCGCTCGCACTCGGTGAGCCCACCGGTTCCATGGCGTGGTTCCCCGGCAACCACCACCCGAGCGACAAGGCCTCGTACGACATACAGGTCACCGTCCCCGAGGGCCTGCAGGCCGTTTCCAACGGCGAGTTGACGCGCGAGTCGACGAAGAACGGCCGCACCACCTTCGCCTGGCACAGCGCCGAGCCGATGGCGAGCTACCTGGCGACCGTGGCCGTGGGCAAGTACAAGATGGAGACGTCGGTGACGGAGGACGGCCTGCCGGTCATCACGGCCGTCGACCCCTCGCAGAGGAAGGCGAGCAAGAAGGTCCTCGCCAAGCTCCCGGACGTCATGGAGTGGGCGGAGATGAACTTCGGCCCCTACCCCTTCTCCTCGATCGGCGCGATCGTCGACCGCGAGGAGGACGCGGACTACGCCCTGGAGACCCAGACCCGGCCCGTCTTCCCCGGCGCCCCCGACACCGAGACGCTCGTCCACGAGCTGGCGCACCAGTGGTTCGGCGACTCCGTGACCCCGAGGTCCTGGCGGGACATGTGGCTCAACGAGGGCTTCGCGACGTACGCGGAGTGGCTGTACGCGGAGGACAACGGCGGCGACAGCGCGCAGGAGACGTTCGACGCGCTGTACGAGGGCGACCTCTACGAGAACAAGGAAGCCAACGAGGCCGTCTGGGACTTCCCGCCCGCGAAGCCCACCGACGCGGCGCACATCTCGGAACCGCCGGTCTACGACCGGGGCGCGATGGTCGTCCACAAGATCCGCCGGGCGGTCGGCGACGACGCGTTCTACGTCATCATGCAGGGCTGGACGAAGACGTACCGGCACAAGAACGCCGACACCCGGGACTTCACCGAGTACGTGGAGAAGCACGCGGGCGGCGACGAGGCGCGCGAGAAGGTCCGCCGGATCTGGGGCGACTGGCTGTACGGGGACGGGAAGCCGGAGCACCCCTGAGGCGCGCCGCTCACAGCGGCTTGCGCAGCACCGCGCACGGCCGGCGCAGCGCGCGGTCCTCGCGGTGCCCGATGACGAGATAGCCGAGCGCGGTCCAAAAGCGCAGCGCATCGGGGTTGTTCTCCAGGACGGCCAGGCGCACGGCCGTGCGCCCCGCGTCCCGGAAGCGGTCCTCGACGAGACCGGCGAACCGGCGCCCGACGCCCGTGCGGTGCAGCTCCTCGGCGACCACGAACAGCCCGATCCACGGGTCGGGGTCGGTGGGGTCGGGGTGGTGGGCGAGGGTGACGGCGACGCCGGCGAGGCGCCCCTCGGAGCGGGCGAGGAGCACGTCCGTGCCGGGGCGCGCCAATTCGTCCGCGAGGGCCTTGGCGACCTGTTCGACGCGGATGTCGTCGGGGTCGGGGAAGTCGCCGCTGAGCGCGAAGAACGCGCGGTTCGCCGCGTACAGCGCGGTCACCTCGGTGAGCAGGTGGCCCGGCAGCGCGCCGCCGACGGCGACGAGCGGTTCGAGGATCATGCGGGGCAGGCTAACCGGCCCGCTCGGCCCGCTCGGCCCCGGCTCGCTTGCGGATCTCGCGCCACTCGGCCGCCGCCGTCCAGAGCCAGGCGCCGGACGCGAGCGCGTAGCAGGCGACCCAGCCCGTGAAATGGCCCGCTTCGAGGGCCTCGTCGACGGCGAGCACGGCGAACACGGCGGCAGGCGCGGCCGCGCGGTACAGCTTGTGGCGGGCGAGCCACCGCTGCTTGCGGGGCCCTTCGGCGAGCCGCATGGCGTACACCTCGACGTCGCCGAAGGCGTCCTCGGCGCGCTCGCCGTCCGCCGTGGCCAGGTGCTGCCGGGCCTCCCGCACATGGCCGCGCGCCTCGGCGGCCGGCATGGCGTGCCGGCCCCGCAGCAGCCCTTCGAGGCGGGTCAGCCACTGCTCGTCGCCGGCGGGCGGGCGCGGTGCGAACCAGCGGTCGAGGGGGGCGTCCGGGAACGCGTACGCCCCGACGGCCCAGGCGGCGCAGGCCGCCATCAGCACCGGCACGGGCACGTCGAACAGCCGCTCCCCGGGGGCGGTGGCGGCGAGGGAGACCCCGCCCACGAAGGCGCAGGCGGCCGCCGCGAAGAAGCCCCACATGCCGCGCATCCGGCCGGCGGCGCGGGCGGCGAAGGCGAGGGCGCCGAGCGTGATGGTGGCGGTGATCGCGGCGCATCCGGCGACCGAGGTCCAACTGCCCGTCACCCACAGGCCGTCCTCGATCCAGTGCAGGGCACTCAGGGCGAAGCCGAGGAAGCCGAGCAGGCCCAGGCAGGCGCGGAGGCGTTCGGCGGGGGTCAGGCCGTGCGGGTCGACCCTGGCCCGGCGCTCCTCGCTGATGCGCTCGGCGGCGACGGTACGGGCGTACGCCCCGGGCGCGCCGAGGACCTCCCGGGCGGGCAGCCCCGCCTCGCGCACGAGCTGGTGGGCCTCGGCGAGCACCGCGTCGGTGAGGTCGGCGGGCGCGTCGTGGTCGAGCGCGAGCCGGACGTGGACGGTGTCCGCCCACTCCTCGTCCTCCGGGCGGGCCCAGACGAGGTCGGCCGCCGGTGTCGTGGCTGTCTCCGGTGCCGCGGCTTTCGTCCGTGTCCTGCGCACTGTCATCCCCCTTGCCCTGGCCGAGGAGCGAGCTCGCCCTGGCCGAGGAGCGAGGCGACGGTCCGGGCGAAGTCACCCCACGCGGCCTGGTCACGCCGCAGCCTCGCCCGCCCCTCCTCGGTGATCCGGTAGTACTTCCGCCCGGGACCGCCCTCGCCCGCGCCCCACTCGACGGCGACGGCGCCCTCCTCTTCGAGGCGGGTGAGGGCGGGGTAGAGCGTCGCGGCCTTGACCCCGTCCAGCCCCGCGTCGGCGAGCCGCCCGAGCAGGGCGTAGCCGTAGCTCTTCTCCTCACCGTCGAGGACACCGAGCAGACACAGCGGCAGCGCGGCACGGGTCCACGCGGTGACGACCACGGATGCTCCCCCTCGCCGGGCTCTTCGGTTTCTCGAACTATTACAGGAACGATAATAGTGGAGTCCCACGCCGCGCTCGGTTTCCCGTTCCCGCAACTCCGCGCCCTTGCCTCTCTCGACGAGCCCTCGGAATGATCGAGCCGGAACCTGGCCACTCGGAAGGGGAGATCGTGGAAGTCACCATGCTTGCGACGTCATGTGACAAGAAGGACTGCCCCACCATCTACCTGACCGACCGGGGCACGGTCCTCGTGCAGGGCGGGACACCCACGGGCCACGGTCTGACGATCCCCGCCCACGAGACCCTCGTGGAGATCCCCATGGACCCGACCGGCCCCATCCCCTGCCCGCCGTCGGGGACTTCTGGCTGTTCGACTCGGTCACGGCCGCTCCCATGCGCTACGGCCCTGACGGGGAGTTCCTCGGCGCCGATGTACTCCCCGACGACCGAGGGTCTGAGCACGTGACCTACAGGGACACGGCACTCGCGAACGCGGTGCCCTTCGCGGACTGGTGGGCAAGACACGGGGAGTGAACCGTTCGGAGTTGGGCGCGGCGCTGCGAGTTCTACGGCAGGCCTCCGGCAAGGAGGCCAAGGCTGTGGCTCGCGGTGCCGTCATGTCCGCAAGCAAGCTCAGCAAGATCGAGACGGGGAAGCTCGCCCCGAGCGCGGACGACGTGGACCGCGTCCTCACCGCCATCGGTGTCTCGGACAGCGTCAAGGCGGAGTACATGGAGGCCGCGCGGGCCGTGGCCACGGAAGCCACAGCGTGGCGTCTGATCCAGCGTGCGGGACTCCACAAGGCCCAGAGGCAGCTGCAGGCGGTGGAGGCCCGTATGAGCCTCCTCAGGCTCTTCCAGCCGGCTCTGGTGCCGGGGCTGCTCCAGACCCCGGAGTACATGCGAGCCATCCTGTCGCGCCATGACGACCTCACGGAGGACACGGTCCGGCGCACCATCAGTGCCCGCTTGGAGCGGCAACAGGTGCTGTACGACACGAGCAAGACGCTGCGATTCGTGATCACGGAGCCGGTGCTTCGGTGGCTGATCGTGCCGCCGCTCGTCATGGCCGGGCAGCTGGACCGGATGATCACCCTGTCCCGGCTGCCCAACGTCCACATCGGGGTCGTACCCCTGGCGGGGCCGAAGCACGACCTTCCCAACCACGCTTTTGTCATCAGGGACGACCGGGCCGTGTCGGTGGAGACAGTGCACGCCGATGTAGTGGTGACCGACCCGAGGGACGTTGCCCTGTACGCGGCCAAGTTCGATGGATTCACCGAAAGCTCGCTCTCCGGCGACGAGCTGAAAGGCTTCCTCGAAGGGGTCCGGGACGACCTGTTGCAGCAACGGGAAACGGGCTAGAGGTCCCTCGTCGGCGGTCCGAGGATGTACCCATGCCGACCAAATCGACGAACGACAGACACATTCGTGTCCCCATGCGGTCGACGAAGGACGGTCGGCATATGGCAGACACAGAAATGGTCCTGGCGTCACTGATCTCACAGGAAGGCACACCCATGCCCGAAACCGATCTGTACGGCCTGCCCCTCGACAGCGCCGAGTTCTTCAAGGCGTGTGGGGGCAACACACACCCGGACGGCGAGTCCTGCGCCACGCTGGCGAAGATCGGCCCCGGCGCGTGGGCGTTGGGCGACAGCAAGCGGCCCGGCGCGGAGCCGTTGCGCTTTACCACCGAGGAACTGACCGCGGCCGGTATCGACCCGGCCCGCTTCGGCCTGTCCGCCTGACAGCCATGCGTGCCCCCCGGCTCTGGCTCGCTCCGAGAGGTGGGCCGGGGGCGCTTCTCTTCTTCCTGTAACTGAACGGGACGGCAGTTGCACCACCACGGCTATCTGTGGACCGGCTCCAAGCAGCGGTTCGACGACGAGGCGCTGAGACGGCCCCCGCACCCCGAACCACCACCGGCCGACAAGCCGGAGCTGATCGCGCGGTACAGGGAAGTGAAGGCGGAGTTCCTGGCCGTGGACCTGCCGCCGCTGGAAACGGCTCACTGGCTCATCAAGCCCGCGAAGCTGGTGCGCGGCACCTGGGAGGAGCCGCAGGAAGCGGCGGGATGGCTCGGTCAGCGGCTGGCCGAGTACGCGCCCCGGTTCGCCTCCCGGTTCGACCGCGACAGTACGCGGCTGGCACTACTGGTTCACTGCGCTGCCGAACGGCTCGGTTGGGGCGGGGACGTCTCCCACGGCTTCTACCTGGAGAGGCCCGCGTTCCTGTCCGTGGCCCTGGTGACATGCTCCCCGAACCGTGCCGCACCGGAACTCGTCTGTCCGGCCGATCCGCGCATGAAGAAGACCCCCCGACGGTAAGTCGGGGGGTCTTAGTTCCGTGTTGTCCCGGTACCCGTCTGCGCGGTGTTACCCAGGTCAGGGATCTGGTGCTAGACGTTCACGCCGAAGTCCTGGGCGATGCCGACCAGGCCCGAGGCGTAGCCCTGGCCGACCGCGCGGAACTTCCACTCCGCGCCGTTGCGGTACAGCTCGCCGAAGACCATGGCGGTCTCGGTGGCGGCGTCCTCGGAGAGGTCGTAGCGGGCGATCTCCGCGCCGCCGGCCTGGTTGATGATGCGGATGAACGCGTTCCGCACCTGGCCGAAGTTCTGCGAGCGGTTCTCGGCGTCGTAGATCGAGACCGGGAAGACGATCTTCTCGATGTCGGCCGGCAGACCTTCGAGGTTGACGTTGATCTGCTCGTCGTCGCCCTCGCCCTGGCCCGTGACGTTGTCACCGGTGTGCACGATGGTCTGGTCCGGCGTCGCCTTGTTGTTGAAGAACACGAAGTGCTGGTCGGAGTAGACCTTGCCCTGCGTGTTCACCGCGATCGCGGAGGCGTCGAGGTCGAAGTCGGTGCCGGTGGTGGTGCGGACGTCCCAGCCGAGCCCCACGGTGACGGCGGTCAGGCCCGGAGCCTCCTTGGTGAGCGAGACGTTGCCACCCTTGGACAGGCTTACTGCCATTGTTGGGAGTCCCTTCCCTCGTTACGACGCACCGCGTCTGAGCCAGTGCGTACGGGCTTCGTACTGGGGACGAAGCTACCTTCACTGGTACCAACGCCGTCCGAGGTCCCGAAGGTTCCGCATGGCTTTACTTTCTTTACGTTTCCCTGGCGCGCCCGGCCCAGCGCCCGAGCCGGCCCCGCGTAAAAGTGCGTGACGTGAGCCCGACAGACGCGGGACCATGGGGGACATGTCCGGTCCCTATGTAATCCGCGGTTCGGTCTCCCTGCCGGAGGCCGAGCTGATGTGGCGTTTCTCGCGGTCCTCGGGGCCGGGCGGGCAGCACGTCAACACCACCGACACGCAGGTCGAGCTGCGGTTCGACCTCGCGAACACCGACGCCCTGCCGGAGGTGTGGAAGCGGCGGGCCCTCGAACGGCTCGCGCCGCGCCTGGTCGGCGGCGTCGTGAGCGTGCGGGCCGCCGAGCACCGCTCGCAGTGGCGCAACAGGGAGATGGCCGCCACCCGGCTGGCCTCCCTGCTCGCCGAGGCCACCGCGCCGCCGCCGAAGCCGCGCCGCGCCACGAAGATCCCCCGCGGCATCAACGAACGCCGGCTGCGGAACAAGAAGCAGCGGAGCGAGACGAAGCGGGGCAGGTCGGGACAGGGGTGGGGTTAGCCCGCCCCACCCCGTAAGTGGCTTGCGGGGCGGGCGGCGCGCCCCCGACGGGCGTTCAGCCGAGGTGGCGGTAGCGGCCCCGGAAGTACAGCAGCGGCCCGCCCTCCCCGCTCGGCAGGGACGCCGTCAGCACCCGCCCGATCACCAGCGTGTGGTCGCCCGCCCGCACCGTCTGCTCCGTACGGCACTCCAGCGTGGACAGCGCGCCGCCGATCAGCGGGGCCCCCGACTCGGCGCCCCGCGTGTACGGGATGTCCTCGAACAGCAGCCGGTCGCTGATGCGGCCCTTCATGGCGAAGCGGCCCGCGATGTGGCGCTGGCTCTCGGCGAGCACCGAGACCGCCCACAGCGGCTGCTCGGCCAGCAGGTCGTCCATCCGGGAGCCCTCGCGCAGGCTCACCATGACCAGGGGCGGGTCGAGCGAGACGGAGACGAAGGCCGTCGCCGTCATGCCCACGTCCTCGCCCACCGGGGCGCTCGGGTCGTCGGCGTCCAGGCTCGCCTCGCGCGCCGTCACCAGGACCACTCCCGCCGCCAGCCGGGACATCGCCGCGCGGAACTCGTCGTCGCTCACCCCACCAGCATGCCCATCCGGCGACGGGAGGCGTGGGGAAGGCGGGGCCGGGAGAGTCTTCGGTGTCTGAGCCACGGTGACGACGCTAACCCCCCGGCCCGGGGTGCCACATCGGCCCCGGGGTCGAGGCGGGTCCTAGGTCCCACGGCCGAGGGAAGGGTGGCACGCGGTGCCGTATCGCCCGGTGGACTGGACCAACGACCCTGTCCCACCTGTGACTTGAGTCACAGGGCCCATATTTTGTTGACCCTGTGTACCGGGTGGGCAGCTCGCTGTGATTCAGTGACGGTGGCAATAAGACACTGAGGGCACAAGGGCACAGAAAGACACTGCGGGCGCCGCGCATCCTGGATTGCTGTCGAGGTCTCGGGGAGAACGAGCATGGAGACCGAGTCGGAGCCGTACGTCCGTCTTGCGACCCTGCGGCAGCTGCATCAGGTGGTAGCGGAACTGAACACCGCCCGGAGCCTGGCGGACACGCTGCAGACCGTCGCCGACGGCGTCGTCAACGGCCTTGGCTATGAACTGGCCTGCGTCAATCTCGTGCGCCCGGACGGCGATCTCGTCGTCGCCGCCTTCGCGGGCAACTCCTCCGCCGAGGCCCTCATCACCGGCCGCGTCGGCTCCCGCGACGCCTGGGAGCGCCGCCTGGCCATGGGCGAGGCGTGGGGCGCCCTGCGCTTCATCCCGCACACCGAGGGCTGGATCCTCGACGACGACGACGTCCCGCAGTGGTACACCGAGGGCCCCGAGCCCCGCTTCGAGGACGAGTGGCACCCCGCCGACCGCCTCTTCGCGCCCATGTACGCGACCGGCGCCGCCGGCGGCGAGCTGCTCGGCGTGATCTCCGTGGACCGGCCGCGCAACGGCCGCAGGCCCGGCGCCTGGGGCCGCGAGGCCCTCCAGATGTACGCCTTCCAGGCCGCCATCGCGATCAGCAACGCCCGGCTGCGGGCCAACATGCAGCGCGCCCTGGTCCGCCTGGAGCGCGAGCAGCAGGCACTGCGGGCCAGCGAGGAGTCCTTCCGGCAGGCCTTCGAGTACGCGCCCTCCGGCATGGCCATCGCCGAGATGGGCGGCGACCAGCACGGGCGGCTCCTGCGGACGAACGACGCGCTGTGCCGCCTGCTCGGCCGCCCCGCCTCCGCCATGCGGCGCTACTCCTTCTCCGACCTCGTCCACCCCGAGGACATCGGCACGCTCCTGCGGACCTCCGCCGAGGGCGGCCGCGCCGAGCTGCGGCTGGCGCGGCGCGACGGTACGTACGTCTGGGTCTCGCTGCGCAACTCCGTGGTCGCCGACGCCGCCGACGGGCCCCGCTTCCTGCTCACGCACGTCGAGGACATCGAGGAGCGCAAGCGCCGCGAGCTCCAGCTCGCCCACCGCGCCTCGCACGACTCCCTGACCGGGCTGCCGAACTCCGCCGAGCTGCGCGCCCGCCTCAGCGCCCGCCTGTGCCGCAGGCCGCACGCGGGCAGGCCGAGCGCCGTCGACTCCCTGGACGCCGCCTACGAGCACGGCTTCGACTTCGGGCACGCCTCGCTGGAGCACGCCGACGGCTTCGACCACCACGTCCACACCATCGCCCCCGAGGGCCGCGAGGGGGACGTGGACGACGGCACCAAGGGACTCGCGGTCCTCTTCTGCGACCTCGACGGCTTCAAGTCGATCAACGACCGGTTCGGGCACCACACCGGTGACGCCGTCCTCATCGAGGTCGCCAGGCGCCTGACCAGCGGCGTCCGCGACGGGGACACCGTGGCCCGGCTCGGCGGCGACGAGTTCGTGGTCCTCGCCGACGGGCTCGGCCGCGCCGACGCCCAGGACCTCGCCGTCCGGCTGCGCAACGCGATCATCCCGCCGATCCGGGTCGACGGCAGGGCGGTGCGGGTCGGGGCCAGTTTCGGCATCGGCTGGGCGCACTGCGGGATGTCGGCCGACGAGGTGCTGCACTCCGCCGACCAGCGGATGTACGTGGAGAAGCGCTCCCGTGCCAAACAGCAGCGGCGGGCCGGCTGACCCCCGGGGTGAGGCCGACGCCACCTCTTGGGATCACTTGGACCGGGTAGGCTCCCGCCGTCAGCGATGTGAGGGAGTGACCTGGGAATGACGCCCGGCAATAACGGCGAGAACACGCCGAGCGCGCCGCAGGGCGACGACGATCCGTTCGGCTACCTCTACGAGGACGGACAGGCGGCCGGAGCGACCCCACCCGGCAGCGGGGGCGGCTACGGCTACCCCGGACCCCGGTCCTCGTACCACCACGTCCGGGCGGTCGGCGAGCGCCGCCCCACCTCCTACGGGCAGCCGCAGGCCACCCAGCCGTACGGCCAGCAGGTCCCCCCGCAGCAGGCCCAACAGCCCTACGGCCGGCCGAACCCGCACTACACCGCGCCCGAGGCGCAGCCCGGCGGGGCGCCCGTCGCCCCGCCGCGGAACGCGCCCCCGGGCGGCGGCCGCGGCCGGGGACCCAACAGCAAGGGGCTGCTGATCGCCGCCATAGCGGTGGTGGCCGTCGTCGCCATCGGCATCGGCGCCGCCATGCTGTTCGGCCGCGACGACGACAAGGGCGGCGAGGAGCAGGCGGGCGGCAAGCCGACGGCGGCCCGGACCGTCGAGCCCAGCGAGAAGCCCACGAAGAAGAAGCCGGCCGAGAAGACCGAACTGCCCAAGACGGACGCGAAGGCGCTCCAGCTCCAGGGCGGCACGACCACGGCGTCCGACGTCGCCGGCGCCAAGGCCGCCGGCGGGGTCTACGTGACGGGCTTCGACAAGGTCGGCGCCCAGGTGACCTGGACCGCCAACGGCATCCCGAAGGCCGGTTCGTACAGCCTGCGCGTCAACTACGGCGTGCCCGGCAAGGACTCCAACGCCACCATCCTGGTCAACGGCAAGAAGCAGATCCGCCCCCTGAACATGAAGAACTTCGCCCACGCGAAGGAAGGGGAGTGGGACAAGGGCTGGACCAACACCTGGGCGGTGGTCCAGCTCACCAAGGGCACCAACACCGTCACGCTCACCTGCGAGCAGGACAACCTGTGCGGGTCCACCGGCGCCAACATCGACCAGATGTGGCTCGTCGAGGGCGAACTGGGCTAGCCCCCGCCGGGGTTATGCCAGCAGCCCCAGGAAACCCGCCACCGTCCCGGCCATCGCCTCGCGGGCCGGGGCGAGGTATTTCCTGGGGTCCACGACCGAGGCGTGCGCCGCGAGGTGGGCGCGTACCTCGGTCGTGAACGCCGTGTTGAGCGCCGTGCCGACATTGATCTTCACCATGCCGGAGGCGATGGCGCGGCGGATCTCCGCGTCCGGTACGCCACTTGAGCCGTGCAGCACCAACGGCGCGGGCACGGCCGCCGCCAGGGAAGCGATCAACTCGTGGTCCAGGGTCGCCGTCCGCTCCGTCATCGCGTGCGAGGAGCCGACGGCCACCGCGAGCGCGTCCACGCCCGTGTCGGCGACGTACGCGGCCGCCTCCGCCGGGTCCGTGCGCACCCCGGGCGTGTGCGCGTCCAGCGGCGGCTCGCCCTCCTTGCCGCCCACCTCGCCCAGCTCCGCCTCGACCCAGATGCCCCGCTCATGGCCCCAGCGCACCGCGTCCGCCGTCGCCTTCACGTTCTCGCCGTACGTCAGCTTCGAGGCGTCGAACATCACGGAGCTGAAGCCCTCCGGGTGGGCGGCCCGCAGCAGTTCGACGTCCGTCACATGGTCCAGGTGCAGGGCGAGCCGGGCCGAGGACGCGCGGGCCACGGCCGCCGTCGCCGCCGCCACCGGGCCCGGGCGGCCGCCGTGGAAGCGCACCGCGTTCTGCGAGATCTGGAGGATCGCCGCCGTCCCGGCGCGCTCGGCGCCCAGCGCGATCGCCTCGGCGTGTTCCAGCGTGATGACGTTGAACGCGGCGACGCCGTGACCCGCGGCGCGGGCCTCCGCGACGAGTTCGCCGGTACGGACCAGTGGCACGTGCTCCCCAATTCCCGGGGCGCTGCGCCCCGTTGCGCGGTGCGGATACGGCTCTTCGTGCGGTCGTGCGGTCGTGCGGTCTTGCGGGTACGGCTCTTGGTGGGGGGCTACCCCGTGGGGGCCTTGGTGGTCACCGTGACCCGCGTCAGCAGGGCCTCGTACGTCGAGGGGTCGAACTCGCCCGCCACCGGCGCCGCGACGGTCGCCGCCGACAGCGCGACGGCGCGCACGAGCCGCTCCGGCCACGGCAGGCCCTCGGCGAGGGCGGAGAGCAGCCCGGCGACCGCCGAGTCACCCGCGCCCGTCGGGTTGCCCCGCACCGGCGCGGGCGGGCGCGCCTGCCAGGTGCCGTCGGGTGTCCGGGCCAGGAGGCCGTCGGCGCCGAGCGAGGCGACCACGGCGTGCGCGCCCCTGCGGCGGGCGTCGCGGGTGGCCCGCTCCGGGTCCTGCGAGCCGGTCAGCACGGCCAGTTCGTCGGCGTTGGGCTTGACGACGTCGGGGCGGGCGGCGACCCCGCGCCGCAGCGGCTCCCCGCTGGTGTCGAGCAGGACGGGGACGCCGGCGGCGCGCGCCACCCGTACCAGCAGGGCGTACGCGCCGACGGGGACGCCGGGCGGCAGGCTGCCGCAGAGCGCGACCGCCGTCGTCCCGGGGGCCCGCACCAGGTCCTCGTAGGAGTCGAGGAAGACGGCCCATTCGGCGGGGGTGATGTCCGGGCCGGGTTCGTTGAACTGCGTGGTGTCGCCGGTCGAGGCGTCGACGACGGCGAGGGTGCGGCGGGTGGCGGTCGCGGCCGGGGTGAGCGCGTCCGTGATCCGGGGCTCGGCGGCCAGGTGGGCGCGCAGGGAGAGGCCGGTGTCGCCGCCGGCGAAACCGGTGACGGTCACGTCGTGGCCGAGGGCCGCGAGGACGCGGGCGACGTTGACGCCTTTGCCGCCGGGGCGTTCGCGCACGTCCGTGACGCGGTGCGAGGCGTGCGGGGTGAGGGCGGGGACGCGGTAGGTGAGATCGACGGCGGTGTTCAGCGTGACGGTGAGCATCACTGGTGACCACCCCCGGAGTGCCTGTGTCCCGCCGCGCTTTCGCCGTTCTGATCATGCCAAACGGAAGGCGGTTGGCCCAGAGGCGAGGGCCGACCGCCTCGCGCTCAGCCGGGTTCGACCACCCATTCGCCCTTGCGCATCACGCCCTTGACGTCGAAGTGGGCGTCCAGGACCACCAGGTCCGCGTCCTTGCCCGGCTCCAGGGAGCCCACCGTGTCGGCCATGCCCAGCAGCCTGGCCGGGTTCGCCGACAGGGCGCGGACGGTGTCCTCGACGGAGAGCCCGTCGACGGTCACCGAGCGCTTGAAGGCGCGGTCCAGGGTGAGGGTGGAGCCCGCGATGGAGCCGCCCTCCACGAGCCGCGCCACGCTGTCCCGCACCTCGACCTCCAGGGGGCCGAGCATGTACCGGCCGTCGCCGAAGCCCGCCGCGTCCATCGCGTCGGTGATGAACGCGACGCGGTCCGCGCCCGCCCGGTGGAAGGCCAGCTCCAGGGCGGCCGGGTGCAGATGCGTGCCGTCGTTGATCAGCTCGACGGTGACCCGCTCGTCCTCCAGGAGGGCGGCGATCGGGCCCGGCGCGCGGTGGCCGAGACCCGGCATCGCGTTGAACAGGTGCGTGGCGACGGTGGCGCCCGCGTCGATGGCCTCCACCGTCTGCTCGTACGTGGCGTCCGTGTGGCCCACGGCGGCGATCACGCCGTGTTCGGCGAGGAGGCGCACGGAGTCGAGGCCGCCCGGCAGCTCGGTGGCGAGGGTGAGCATCTTCGCGTGTCCCCGGGCGGCGTCGAGCAGCTTGCGGACGTCGGAGGGGTCGGGGTCGCGCAGGAGGGCCTCGCTGTGGGCGCCCTTGCGGCACGGCGAGATGAAGGGCCCCTCGAAGTGGACGCCCGCGATGTCGCCCTGCTCGGCCAGCTCGCTCAGCAGCCCGGCCCGCTGGGCGAGGAAGTCCATGTCGCCGGTCACCGTGGAGGCGACGAGCGTGGTCGTGCCGTGCAGGCGGTGCGTGTGGACGCCCTTGAGTACGTCCTCCACGGTGCCGGAGGTGAAGGAGGCGCCGCCGCCGCCGTGGTTGTGGAGGTCGACGAAGCCGGGGACGATCCAGTGGCCCGTGAGGTCGATGGTGGGCGCGTCGGCGGGGGCGGTGGCGGCGATGCGGGTGCCGTCGACGATCACCCGGCCGTCGGTGAGGGTTCCGGTGGGCAGTACCACCTGGGCACCGGCGAGAACCTTGCTAGTGGCCATCAGGTGGTTACCTCCGTGGGGTCGGTCTTCTTGGGGTCGGTTTTCTGGGGGTCGGTGTCCCCGGGGTTCGTTGTCCCGGGGGTCGTGGGAGCCGTGGGGGCCGGCGTCTCGTCGAGGAGGTCCCAGGCGAGGAGGCCCGCGCCCAGGCATCCGGCGGTGTCGCCGAGGGCCGCGGGGACGATTTCGGGCAGCGTCTGGAACTGGACGACGCGGGCCGCGACGGCGGCACGCAGCGGTGTGAACAAGGTTTCCCCGGCCTCGGCCAGACCGCCACCGATGATCAGGGTGTGCGGGTCCAGCAGGGTGAGGGCGGTCAGCAGACCGTCGGCCAGGGCGTCGATCGCGTTCCGCCAGACCTCCTGGGCCCTCGGGTCGCCGGACTCCACGGCCTTCGCGCAGTCGGCGGCGTCCGCTTGCGGGTCGCCGCTCGCCTGTGCCCAGGCCCTGCTGACCGCCGACGCGGACGCCAGGCGCTCCAGGCAGCCGCGCTGGCCGCAGCCGCAGGGGGGGCCGCCGGGGCGTACGACGATGTGGCCGATCTCGCCCGCTGAGCCGTGGGCGCCCGGTTCGATGGCGCCGGCGATGCCGATGGCGCCGGCGATGCCGGTTCCCAGGGGGACGAACAGGAACCGGTCGGCGCCCCTGCCCGCTCCCAGGCGGCCCTCGGCGAGGCCGCCCGTGCGGACGTCGTGGCCCAGAGCCACGGGGGCGCCGGCCAGGCGGACGCTGAGGAGGTCTCTCAGAGGGACGTCGGTCCAGCCGAGGTTGGCGGCGTACACGGCGATGCCGCGGGGGGCGTCGACGATGCCGGGCACCGCGACGCCTGCCGCGGCGGCCGGTTCGCCCAGGTGGGCCTCGCCGTGGGCCCGGAGGTCCTCGGCGAAACCGAGGATGGACTCGATCACGGCGGCCGGGCCGCGGTCCCGGTCGGTGGGGCGGCGGGCCTCGTGGAGCAGGGTGCCGTCCGCGGCCACCAGGGCGGCCTTCATTGCGGTGCCGCCTACATCGAGGGCGATGACGTGTCTCACGGGGGACAGTGTCGCGTGGTGGTCGCGAAAGGTCTAGTCCACTTCGTTTCTCGGCTGTGCCGCGCGCTTTCTTCTTGGGGTCGCCTGGGTCTCCCACCCACCCGCCCGTTCACCCGGGGTCGGGCCCGCGCCGTAGGAGCAGCCCCACCGCTTCGCGGCGGATATCCCCCACCCACCCACCCGATTGCCCGGGATCGGCCCGCGCCGTAGGAGCAGCCCCACCGCTTCGCGGCGGACGTCTCCCACCCACCCACC
>NZ_JBEXWC010000021.1:0-125623 GCF_040629635.1 Streptomyces sp. NPDC005898
GGGGTCGCCGGGGGCCCCGGGGGGGGGGGGGGGGTAACACATCCGCCGCGGAGGGGCGGGGTAGGGGGTGACGCCGGGCACCGGGCGAGGCAGGGCCCGGCGGAGAGGGAAGGCCCTGTCGGCTGGATGTCGGTGGTTTGTCGGTGGGGCATGACACCGTCTGGGGCATGACACGAATCGACAAGAACCCCGACGGCGCAGGGAGCGCGGTCACCGTAAGGGGACTGGTCAAGCACTACGGCGAGACCAAGGCACTGAACGGCGTGGACCTGGACGTCCGCGAGGGCACCGTCCTCGGCGTACTCGGCCCGAACGGCGCCGGCAAGACCACCCTCGTCCGCTGCCTGTCCACCCTGGTCACCCCGGACGCCGGCACCGCCCACGTCGCCGGTTACGACGTGGTCCGCCAGCCCCGCCAGCTCCGCCGCGTGATCGGCCTCACCGGCCAGTACGCCTCGGTGGACGAGAAGCTCTCGGGCCGCGAGAACCTGTACATGATCGGGCGCCTGCTGGACCTGTCCCGCAAGGAGGCGCGGTCCCGGGCCGACGGCCTGCTGGAGCGGTTCTCCCTCACGGAGGCCGCCAAGCGCCCGGCGAGCACGTACTCCGGCGGTATGCGCCGCCGGCTCGACCTGGCCGCCTCGATGATCGGCAGTCCCGCCGTCCTGTACCTGGACGAGCCGACGACGGGCCTCGACCCCCGCACGCGCAACGAGGTGTGGGCCGAGGTCAAGCGGATGGTCGCCGACGGCGTCACCGTGCTGCTCACCACGCAGTACATGGAGGAGGCCGAGCAGTTGGCCTCGCGGCTGACGGTCATCGACCGCGGCGAGGTGATCGCCAACGGCGGCATCGACGAGCTGAAGGCGAAGGTCGGCGGCCGCACCCTGCGCGTCCGCCCGGCGGACCCGCAGGAGCTGCGCCCGTTGGCCAGCGCCCTGGACGACCTGGGCCTGACCGGCCTCGCCACGTCCACGGTGGACGTCGAGTCCGGCGCGGTCCTGGTGCCGATCCTCAGCGACGAGCAGCTGACCGCCGTGGTCCACGCGGTCACCGCGCGCGGCATCACGATCGGCTCGATAGCCACCGAACTGCCCAGCCTGGACGAGGTGTTCCTCTCCATCACCGGCCAGAAGGCCAGCGCCCCGCAGGACGCCCGCCCCGAACTCGAGGAGGTTGCCGTATGAGCACCACCACTCTCGCGCCGCCCCTCACCAAGGGCCAGACGGCGGACGACGCCCGCATCGGCCTGCGCGGCCACGTCCGTCACACCGGCGCGCTGGTCCGTCGCAATCTGCTGTGGATCCGCCAGGACCCCGAGTCGATGTTCGACGCGGTGCTGATGCCGATCATCTTCACGCTGCTGTTCGTGTATGTCTTCGGCGGTTCCATCGGGCAGGCGCTCGGCGGCGGCCAGGACCAGTACGTGCAGTACGTGGTGCCGGGCATGATGGCGATGATGAGCATGAACATCGCCATGGCCGTCGGCACCGGCTTCAACCAGGACTTCCAGAACGGCATCATGGACCGTTTCCGCACCCTGCCGATCGGTCAGGGCTCGGTGCTCTTCGCCAAGATCGTGGTGGAGCTGATGCGGCTGCTCATCGCGACGACGGTCATGATGATCGTCGGTGTCCTGGTGGGCTTCGACATCACGAACTGGGGCGGTCTGTTCGCCGCCGTGGGTCTGTCCGCGCTCTTCGGCACGGCCATCATGTGGATCTTCCTGGTCCTCGGCGTCTCGATGAAGAGCGCCCAGTCCGTGCAGGCGATGGGCTTTCTGGTCCTGATGCCGCTGCAGTTCGGCTCGTCGATCTTCGCGCCGACCGGGTCCATGCCGGGCTGGCTGCAGGCGTTCACCGACTACAACCCGCTGTCCTCGCTCGCGGACTCCGCGCGCGGCCTGATGATCGGCGGCCCCGTGGCGCACGACGTGTGGGTCACGGTCGGCTGGTCGGCGGCGCTCACGCTGGTGATGGCGCCGATCGCGATCCACAAGTTCCGCACCAAGCACTGACCGCCAGGCTCCCCCGGAAAGACCGGGGTTCATACGGCGCACAGGGCGGCGGTCTCATCGAGCATGAGCCCGCCGCCCTCGGCGTACGCGGTTCGGGCTCTCCACAGCGCCGTGGGCCCCGCTTCCTTGGAACCCCGTGGTGGGTGCGAGGCGTTTTCGGTGGGGGACCGATATCGTCGCCACGCGCCGTGCGTCCGTGCGGTCCGAGGATTTCGGGAGTTCCACCTCATGACCACCGCCCCTCTCCGCGGCAGTGACCGGCGGATCAGTCCCGTCTTTCTCGGGATCGCCGCCGTCGCCGCGGTCTCCGGCTGGGCCGCCTGGACCGGTTTCGGAAAGTCCCCCGGGCCGGCCGTGTTCCTCTTCGTGACGGCCGCCTGGATCGTCTCGCTGTGCCTGCACGAGTACGCCCACGCGCGTACGGCGCTGCACGGCGGGGACATCTCGGTCGGCGCGAAGGGCTATCTGACGCTGAACCCGTTGAAGTACACGCACGCCCTGCTGAGCATCGTGCTGCCGGTGCTGTTCGTGATCGCGGGCGGCATCGGGCTGCCGGGCGGCGCGGTCTTCATCGAGCGGGGCCGGATCCGGGGCCGCCTGCAGCACAGCCTGATCTCGGCGGCGGGCCCGCTGACGAACGCACTGTTCGCGCTGGTCTGCACGGCGCCGTTCTGGCTGCACGCCCTGGACGGCGTGCCGGCCGTGTTCCGCTACGCGCTCGCCTTCCTCGCCCTGCTCCAGGTGACGGCGGCGATCCTGAACTTCCTGCCCGTCCCCGGCCTGGACGGCTACGGCGTGCTCGAGCCCTGGCTCTCGCCCGCGTTCCGCCGCCAGGTGGAGCCGTTCGCGCCGTTCGGGCTCCTCGCGGTCTTCGCCGTGCTGTGGCTCCCGCAGGCCAACGAGGCCTTCTTCGACGCGGTCCACGCGCTCCTGCGCGGCCTCGGCGTCAGCGAGCGGGACACCTACTGGGGCCGGGACCTGTACCGCTTCTGGGCCGGCTCGCAGGAGGTGCCGCGGGCGCTCAGCTCGTAGGCGCGGCCGCGTCCCGCCGCAGCTTGGCCCGCCGCAGGTAGAACCACGCCATGTTCGACGCGAGGCCCGCGAGCAGCACCCACACGACGCCGAGCCAGCTGCCCCGCGCGAAGGAGAGCACGGCGGCGGCGACGGCGAGGGCGCAGACCACGAGGGCGTACAGAGCGAGGCGGGGCATGGGGGTCGGCTCCTGTCGGATGCGGCGGGGGACGCCCGGGGGCGTGCGGTCGTACGCGTCCAGTGTCCCCCATGCCCGCCCGCGCCCTATACGTCGGTGACGCGCAGCCCCGCGTGCGCCTTGTAGCGGCGGTTGACGGAGATCAGGTTGGCGACCAGCGACTCCACCTGGTGGGCGTTGCGCAGCCGGCCGGCGAAGACGCCCCGCATGCCGGGGATGCGGGCGGCCAGCGCCTGCACGAGGTCCGTGTCGGCGCGGCTCTCGCCGAGGACCATGACGTCGGTGTCGATCTCCTCGACGTCGGCGTCCTGGAGCAGGACGGCCGACAGGTGGTGGAAGGCGGCGGTGACGCGGGAGTCCGGCAGCAGGGCGGCGGCCTGCTCGGCGGCGCTGCCCTCCTCGGGCTTGAGGGCGTAGGCGCCCTTCTTGTCGAAGCCGAGGGGGTTGACGCAGTCGATGACGAGCTTGCCGCGCAGGTCCTCGCGCAGGGCTTCGAGGGTCTTGCCGTGGCCGTCCCACGGCACGGCGACGATCACGATGTCGCTGCGCCGCGCGCACTCCGCGTTCTCGGCGCCCTCGACACCGAGGCCCAGCTCGTCGGCGGCGGCCCGGGCGCGCTCCGCCGCACGGGAGCCGATGATCACCTTCTGTCCGGCGCGGGCCAGGCGGTAGGCCAGGCCCCGCCCCTGGTCGCCGGTGCCGCCGAGGACACCGACGACGAGCCCCGACACGTCGGGCAGCTCCCAGGGGTCCTTGGCCGGGGCCTTGGCGGGGGCGTTCTGAGCACGGTCTGCGGCACTGTCTGTAGAGGTCATGGGGTGACCTTACTCAGCGGTCACAGGTGGTCACGTCAGTTCACCAGTTCGGTCAGCGGGATGCACCGGAAGGTGATCGTCTCGTACGCGCCGAAGTCCCCCGTCTCGTAGAGCAGGCCGATGGTCTCCTCGTCGAGGCGTACGAGGTCGGAGTAGGCGGCGGGCAGCCCGTCGACGGTGTGCACGGGCCGCCAGGTGGTGCCGCCGTCGGTGGAGCGGCGCACGGTCATCAGGGCGCGGAAGCCGGGGTCGGCGGGGCCGGAGAAGAGGAGCAGGTCGGGGTCGCGCACCTGAAGGACGCTGCCCTCGACCACGGGGCCGGTGAGGCAGGCCTGGGGGCGGAAGGGCCTGACGAGGCCGCGGCCGCCGTCGCGGGAGTGGGCGTCGGCGCGGCTGCCGGGGGCCGGGGAGTCGTTGCGGGTGTTGAAGTAGAGGCGTCCGTCGGGGAGTTCGGCGGCGGTGGTCTCGTTCACGTTGATGTAGCCGTTGGTGTTGTCGTCGATGTAGCCGATGCGCCAGGTGGCGCCGGCGTCGTCGCTGAGGAGGCAGTGGCCGCCGTTGTACCTGCCCTCGATGCCGGTGTCCGAGCCGGACGGCGGCAGGGAGTGGTTGGCGGGGACGACGACGCGGCCGGTGGTGAGTTGGAGGGCGTGCCCGGGCCCGGTCGCGTACCACCGCCAGGCGGGCTTCTTCACCGAGGCGGTGATCTCGCGCGGGGCGGACCAGGTGCGGCCGTCGTCGTCGCTGTGCTGCACCCACACGCGCCGGCCGGCGGCCGCGGAGACCTTGCCGCGCCGGATGGCGTCCTCGGTGGCCGCGGCGGCGTTCCTGACCTGGACGAGCAGGACGCGGCCGTCGGCGAGGACGACGGGGGCGGGGTTGCCCGCGAGGTCGGCGCCGTTCTTGCCGACGACCTGGAGCGGGCCCCAGGTGCGGCCGCCGTCGACGGAGCGCTTGAGGACGATGTCGATGTCGCCGAAGTCCTCCTGGGATCCGACGCGGCCCTCGCAGAAGGCGAGGACGGTAGAGGGGCCGGGGGTGGGGGCCGTGGTGACGACGGCCGGTATGCGGAAGCTCGCGTAGCCCTCGCGGCCCGCCCGGAAGGGAACAGACGTCTCATAAGTCATGGTGCGGGCTTCCCCACTCCGGGGGAATTTCCGGTGAACTCCGGGTCACGAGTGCTCCGTTGGTGCAGGATGCGGCGCCATGGACGCCGTACGGGTCGCGCTGCTGCGCGAAGTGCTCGCCGGGACCGAGTGGCTCGGGGCCACGCGCCGCTTCGCGGGCGCCCTGCGTTCGTCCGTCGTGCCGCACGGCGGCGGGCTGCTCCTGGTGGGCACGCGGGCGTACGAGCCCTGGCACCTGGCCGCGCACCTGGTGGACGAGGCGGCCTGGTCGGGCACGCCGGAGCTGACCCCGACGCTCGTACGCCACCGGATCCTCGCCGCCGATCCCGCGCACCTGTCGACCGGGCTCGGCCGGATCGAGGCCGCGCGGCGCGGCGAGACGCTGCTGGTGGTGGCGCCGGACGCGCCGGACGCGGAGCTGCTGACGCGCGTGCACGACGCGCGGCGGGCCGGGGCGACCGTGCTCGCGCTCGACGCGGGGGACCGGGATCTGGGGGCGCTGGCGCATGAGGCGCTGAGCGTGCCGGGGGCGAGGGGTGAGCCGGGGGACGATCTTGACCTGGACACGGTGCAGCATCTGGTGAGCGCGGCAGCCGGGGAGAACGCGTTGCCCGCGGTGCGGGGCCGTCGCCGCTTCCGGGACCGGCTCTCCCGCCTCACCGACCACCTGACGGCCCCACCACCCACCCGGTGGTAACGGCCACCGTCCACGGCCCCGGCAGCCCCTACCGGCTCGACCCCGCCGCTTCGCGGCCATACCGGCGAACCTCCCGGCTCGGCCCCTCCCGACTCGGTCCCGCCGCTTCGCGGCGGTTTTCCCACCCACCCACCCGGCACCCCGCGTCACGTCCGTGAGGCACCGGCGACGACCGAGCGGGTGGGGAACCGGCCGCGCAGCGGCGAAGGGGCCAGCCGCCACACCGGGCACCGACCGAAACCGGCGGCGACGGGACCCCGCAGCTCGATGCCGAGTATCGGGCGGGTGGGTGGGTGGGAGAACCGCCGCGAAGCGGCGAAGAGGCCGGCCGCCACACCGGGCACCGCCCGAAACCCCCGGCGAGGAGACCCCGCAGCCCGTTGCCGAGTATCGGGCGGGTGGGTGGGAAGACCGCGGCGAAGGGGCCAGCCGTCACACCGGGCACCGCCCGAAACCCCCGGCGAGGAGACCTCGCAGCTCGATGCCGAGTATCGGGCGGGTGGGTGGGAAAACCGCGGCGAAGAGGCCAGCCGTCACACCGGGCACCGCACCGCCCGAAGCCCCCGGCCAGGGGACCCCGCGGCCCGACGCACCCGGGAGAACCGGCGAGGCCCGCCTACCCCTCGCCCCCCGCCCTGTCATGCCACCGAGGATCATTCTCCCACTGGAGATTCCGCTCCGCGGCCGTCCGCATCGCCGCTTCCGCCTCCGGCCGCGAGGCGTACGGCCCCATCCGGTCCTTGCCGGGGCAGTCGGGGCCCTCCTCCACCTTCCGGTGCTCCAGGCAGTAGTACCACTCCCCCGGCTTGCCGACCGTCCGCTTCTTGAACAGCGCCATGTCCCGCTCCTCTCGTTCCCGACGTCGTTCCTGACGCCATCGTGCCCCGAGACGGCTGGCTAGACTCGCCGGCATGTCTGGCCAGTCACTGCTCGTCCCAGGGGAGCTCTCTCCCGTCCGTTCCGTTCCCGGCAACATCAGGCGCCCGGAGTATGTGGGCAAGCCCGCCCCCACCCCGTACAAGGGGCCCGAGGTGCAGACCCCCGAGACCATCGAGCTGATGCGCACCGCGGGCCGCATCGCCGCGCAGGCGATGGCGGAGGCCGCGAAGCACATCGCCCCGGGGGTGACCACCGATGAGCTGGACCGCGTCGCGCACGAGTACATGTGCGACCACGGCGCCTACCCCTCCACGCTCGGCTACCGCGGCTTCCCGAAGTCGCTGTGCAGTTCGATCAACGAGGTCATCTGCCACGGGATCCCCGACTCCACCGTCCTGAAGGACGGCGACATCATCAACCTCGACGTGACGGCGTACATCGGCGGCGTGCACGGCGACAACAACGCCACCTACCTCGTCGGCGACGTCGACGAGGAGTCGAGGCTGCTGGTGGAGCGGACCCGCGAGTCCCTCGACCGCGCCATCAAGGCCGTCAAGCCCGGCCGCCAGATCAACATCATCGGCCGCGTCATCGAGTCGTACGCGAAGCGCTTCGGCTACGGCGTCGTGCGTGACTTCACCGGTCACGGCATCAACACGTCCTTCCACTCCGGCCTGATCGTCCCGCACTACGACAGCCCGCACGCGACGACCACCATCAAGCCCGGCATGACGTTCACGATCGAGCCGATGCTGACGCTCGGCACCCACGAGTACGACATGTGGGACGACGGCTGGACCGTCGTCACCAAGGACAGGAAGCGCACCGCGCAGTTCGAGCACACGCTGGTGGTGACGGACACCGGGGCGGAGATCCTCACACTGCCCTGAGCCCCAAGCCCCTCCGTGTGCTGCTCGCGCGACGCGGACCGGATGACCGCCGAGAACGGGATGAGCGGCGCGTCCATGAGGGACCTCGGGCCGAGACCTCGGCCTTCATCCGCGGCCTCCTCGGCGGCGGCCTCGGCGTCGACGCCTTCGCGCGGTACACGGAACAGTTCTGGTTCCTGTACCGCGCCCTGAACGACGGCGCCGGCGCCCTGCGCGGCGACCCGGCCGCCCCCGGGCCCCAGGTCACAGGTCACAGGGGCACGACCCCTCCCCGACTTGACCATCGCTTTACCCCTTCATGGGCGCTCCATCGCCCGCCCGTGATCGGCCCGTGAGCGGCGGGCCCGCTTGAGAGCTGAATCACTGACCGGGCGGGTATCAGCGTGGTAAGGGTCGGTTAAGTTAGGTCCGCCTCACCGGCCGCGGTGGGGTTCGCGTTCGTCAGTGACCCGTCTTGGAGCCCTCTATGCGACCCGTGCGACCTGTCCGCCTGTCCGTCGTCACCGCTGTCGCCACCGCGGCCGCCCTGACCGCCGTCACGGGCTGCACGGAGAAGAGCGACGCCAAGGGCGGTGGCGCGCACAGCGTGCGGGTGACCGCCACCGACGACAAGTGCGAGGTCTCCAAGAAGAAGCTGACCGCCGGGCACGTCGAGCTGGCCATCGAGAACAAGGGCTCGAAGGTCACCGAGGTCTACCTCCTCTTCCCCGACGACCGCATCGTGAGCGAGCGCGAGAACATCGGCCCCGGCACCAAGCAGAAGCTCACCGCCGAGGTGAAGGCCGGCGCGTACGAGATCGCCTGCAAGCCCGGCATGAAGGGCGACGGCATCCGCCAGAAGGTCACCGTCACCGGCGGCGGGAAGACGGCGAAGCGCGACCCGCGCCTGGACAAGGCCGTCGCCGCCTACCGCGCGTACGCCCAGGCCCAGGCCGACGAGACGCTGCCGAGGACGAAGACCTTCACCGACGCCGTGCGCGAGGGCGATCTGGCGGCCGCGAAGAAGGCGTACGCCGACTCCCGCATCGGCTGGGAGCGCACCGAGCCGGTCGCCGAGTCCTTCGGCGACATCGACCCGAAGGTCGACTTCCGCGAGGACGGCCTGGAGGACGGCCAGGACCCGGAGAAGGACTGGACGGGCTGGCACCGTCTGGAGCGGGCCCTGTGGAAGGACAAGAAGATCGGCAAGCGCGAGAAGGAGCTGGCCACCCTTCTCGACAAGGACCTCAAGGACTGGCAGCAGCGCGTCGGCAAGGCCGTGATCACCCCGACCTCCATGGCCAACGGCGCCAAGGAGCTGCTCGACGAGGTCGCCACCGGCAAGGTCACCGGGGAGGAGGAGCGCTACTCCCACACCGACCTGGTCGACTTCAAGGCCAACGTCGAGGGCGCCGAGAAGTCCTACGAGCTGCTGAAGCCCGTCGCCGCCGAGAACGACCCGAAGCTCACGAAGGAGCTCGACAAGCAGTTCGCGGCCCTGGACAAGCTCCTGGAGAAGTACCGCGAGGGCGGCAAGGACTCCTACGACTTCACCTCCTACGACAAGGTCGCCAAGGCGGACCGCAAGGAGCTGTCCGACGGGGTCAACGCGCTCGCCGAGCCGCTGTCGAAGCTGGCCGCGGCCGTCGCGAAGACCAAGTAGCGGCTGGGGGACCCGATGCCTGACGACAACACCCACGACACCCGCGTGCCGTCCCGGCGTTCGCTGCTCGGCTGGGGCGGCGCCGGGCTCGCGCTCGGCGCCGCCGCGGCCGGCGGCGCGGTGGCGGTGACCCGCTCCGGCGACGAGGTGGCTCCCGCCGGGGAGACGGGCGGCGCCGTCCCCTTCCACGGCGCGCACCAGGCCGGCATCGCCACGCCCGTGCAGGACCGGCTGCACTTCGCGGCGTTCGACGTGAAGACGGACGACCGCGCGGAGTTCGTCCAGCTCCTCAAGGACTGGACGAGCGCGGCCGCGCGGATGACCGCCGGCCACACCGTCGGCGAGGGCGCGCACGGCGGACTCGCCGAGGCGCCGCCCGACGACACCGGTGAGGCGCTCGGCCTCAAGCCCTCCCGGCTGACGCTGACGATCGGCTTCGGGCCCTCCCTGTTCGAGAAGTTCGACCTTGCCGAGCGGCGGCCGGAGGCCCTGGTCGAGCTGCCCAAATTCCCCGGCGACAACCTCGATCGGGCCCGCAGCGACGGCGACCTGTGCGTGCAGGCCTGCGCGGACGACCCGCAGGTGGCGGTGCACGCCATCCGCAACCTCGCCCGCATCGGCTTCGGCAAGGTCGCCGTGCGCTGGTCGCAGCTCGGCTTCGGCAAGACGTCCTCGACGACGCCGGACGCGCACACGCCCCGCAACCTCTTCGGTTTCAAGGACGGCACGCGCAACGTCTCCGGGCAGGACACGGCGGCGCTGGCCAAGCACGTGTGGGTCGGCGAGAAGGACGGGCCCGACTGGCTGGCGGGCGGCTCCTACCTCGTGGCGCGCCGCATCCGGATGAACATCGAGACGTGGGACCGCACCTCGCTCGGTGAGCAGGAGGACGTGTTCGGGCGCGACAAGGGCGAGGGCGCCCCGGTCGGCAAGGCCAAGGAGCACGACGAGCCGTTCCTGAAGGCGATGAAGCCCGGCGCGCATGTGCGGCTCGCGCACCCCGACGCCAACGACGGGGCGACGATCCTGCGCCGCGGCTACTCCTTCACGGACGGCACCGACGGCCTCGGCCGGCTGGACGCGGGGCTGTTCTTCCTCGCCTACCAGCGGGACGTGCGCACCGGTTTCATCCCGGTCCAGCGCAATCTGGCGCGCTCCGACGCGCTCAACGAGTACATCCAGCACGTGGGTTCCGCGGTCTTCGCGGTCCCGCCGGGCGTCCGCGACAAGGACGACTGGTGGGGCAGGGGCCTGTTCACCGGGGAGGCGTAGCCGATGTTCGGCAACTATCTGATCGGTCTGCGCGAGGGGCTCGAGGCCAGCCTGGTCGTCTGCGTCCTCATCGCCTACCTGGTGAAGACCGGGCGGCGGGACGCGCTGGCACCGATCTGGACCGGCATCGGCGTCGCGGTGGCGCTCGCGCTCGGCTTCGGCTGCGCGCTGACCTTCGGCTCGCAGGAGCTGACGTTCCAGGCCCAGGAGGCCCTCGGCGGTTCGCTGTCGATCGTCGCGGTGGCACTGGTGACGTGGATGGTCTTCTGGATGCGGCGCACGGCGCGGCACCTGAAGGCCGAACTGCACGGCAAGCTGGACTCGGCCCTCCAGATGGGCACGGCCGCGCTGGTGGCGACCGCGTTCCTCGCGGTGGGCCGGGAGGGCCTGGAGACGGCCCTGTTCGTGTGGGCGTCGGTGCGGGCCTCCAGCGACGGTTCGCACGGGCCGCTGCTCGGCGTGCTCCTCGGGCTGCTGACGGCGGTCGTGCTCGGCTGGCTGTTCTACCGGGGCGCACTGCGCATCAACCTCGCGAAGTTCTTCACCTGGACCGGCGCCATGCTGGTCGTGGTGGCGGCGGGCGTGCTCGCGTACGGCGTGCACGACCTCCAGGAGGCGGAGTTCGTCGGCGGGCTGCGGGACAAGGCGTTCGACATCAGCACGACGATCCCGCCGGACAGCTGGTACGGCACGCTCCTGAAGGGCGTCTTCAACTTCCAGCCCGATCCGACGGTGCTTCAGGTCGTCGTCTGGCTGCTGTATCTGGTCCCCACCCTGGTGTTCTTCTTCGCCCCGGCCCGCAAGGCGAGCAGCCCCCCGGCCACCGCCGAGGCCGCCGCGCCGCCCCGGTAGGGTTCGGGCCCGGGAGAAGGGCGTAGGTGAGGGGACCCCCATGAGCAAGGTGCGCAGATTTCGCGGTGTCCGCGGGCCGTTCGCGGCGGTGGCCGCGGCGGGTGCCCTGTCGGTGGCGGCGACCGGGTGCGTGACGGTGCACGGCGAGCGGGAGGTCGTCCCCGCGGCGACGAAGGCCGAGGCCGCCCAGGCCCTCAACGCCTTCCTGGCCGCCTACAACAAGGCGGAGAGGACGTACGATCCGGCCGCCGACGCCGCCCGGATCACCGGTCCGCTGGGCGCCATCAACCAGGCGGGCCTGCGGTCGCGGCGCGTCCAGCACCCGGGGGGCAACCCCGGGGCGACGCCGCTGAGGCTGACGGACGTGTCGTACGCCATCCCGAAGAAGGCCGGTTGGCCGCGCTGGTTCCTCGTCGACGCCGAGGCCAACCGCAAGGTCGGCGGCCGCGGGGACGCGCGCTGGCTGTGGATCTTCACCAAGGGCGGCCCCGGCCGGCAGTGGGAGGCGTCCTATCTGAACCTCGTGGCGCCCGGCAAGGTGCCCCGCCTGAAGAAGGACGAGGACGGGTGGGCGGTGCCCGTGGCGGTCGGCGCGGCGGACGTGGCGGTGGCGCCGCGGAAGCTGGGCAAGGCGTACACGGCGTATCTGAAGTCGGGCGGCGACACGTTCGCGCCGGGCGACCACACGTCGAAGTGGAAGGCGCTGCGCGACCGGAACACCAAGCGGCTCGGGGTGGGCGTGCAGTACCTGGACTACCCCATGGACTCCGGTGACTTCGCCCCCGTGGGGCTGCGTACGAAGGACGGCGGGGCGCTGGTCTTCTTCGCCACGCACCACTACGAGCGGCAGACGGCCGCCAAGGGCATCGACCTGCGTCTCGACCCGGACGTCAAGGCGCTCCTGAAGGGCGAGGTGCGGCAGTCGGTGACGCTGGAGCGCGTCGCCAACCAGGTGGTCCTGGACCCGCCGAGGTCCGGCGGCGACAAGGTCGCCTTCCTCGGCCGCATCCAGGGGCTCACGGGCGCGAAGGGCGACCAGCAGTAAGCCCAGCGGGCCCAGTAGGTTCAGTGAAAAGCCCGGCGCGCGCACGGCGGGCGCGTCGTCAGCCGCCCAGTGGCCAGGCGGCCGTCTCCTGCCGGGGGCCGTCCGCGAACCGCGCGCACTCGTCGGTGAGGGTCTCCAGGAGCGTCAGCGGGTCCGGCAGCGGGTGCTCGGGGCCGCGCACCCAGCGCACGTCCAGGTCACCGGGGAGCCGGGCGGGCGGCACAAGCACGTAGGAGCCGCGGCAGTGCCAGCGCAGGCCCGGGTGCTCGTCCATCGTCTCGGGGTGGCAGTCCAGCTCACAGGGCCACCACTCGTCCTCGTCCTCGGGGGTGCCGCGGGTGGCGGTGTAGAAGAGCATCCGGTCGTCGCCCGACTCGGCCACGGGACCGACGTCGATGCCCGCTTCGAGGAGGCGGCGCAGCGCCTCGCGGCCGGCGTCCAGCGGCACGTCGAGGACGTCGTGGACCATGCCGGTCGCGGTGATGAAGTTCGCCTGCGGCTGGTCGCGGGCCCAGCGCTCGATCTGGCCGGGGTCCGTCGTGGACTGCGTCTGCCAGGCGAAGGAGACGGGGTGGCGGGCGGGCGTGGGGCAGCCGACGCGGTCGCAGGAACATCGGTAGCCCGAGGGGTGTGCGGCCGGGGCGAGGGGCAGCCCGGCGGCCGCGGCGGCGCGCAGCAGATCCTCGCGGGCCCGGTCGTCGGCCGTCGTGTCCTTGGGACGCCGGCGAAGCCACTGGGAAATCCTGCCCTGCCCGCCGGACCGGCTGCCGAACTCCGCGCCCATCTAGCCCCTCACCTCGCCGTTGTGCCGAAAGCTTGACCCATGGTCCCACCATCCTGCGCCCGCGGGGGCCGGAGCCCGCATCCGGGGTGGCCGGGGGGACGCCAGGCGCTGCCCGCCATCCCCCCTCATCGCCTACTAAGTGGTGATTTGCCCTGTACCCCCCTACGGTGTCGCCATGGTCATTAGGACTGCGCTGACAGGCCTCACGGCGCTGGCCCTCACGGCACCGAGCGGCTTCCTCGCCCCGATCGAGTGGGGCCGGGGGCCCCTGACCGTGGACGCGCTGCCCCGCGTCGTCTACACCGCGCACCGCGGCGGTGCCCTGGAGGTGCCGGAGAACAGCATGGCGGGGCTGCTCGCCGCGTACGAGCGGGGCACCGCGCAGGTCATCGACTTCGACACGCGGATACTGCGCGACGGCACGCCGGTGGTCATGCACGACAGGACCCTGGACCGCACCACCTACGCGATGGGCCCGGTGCGGATGTTCGACCGGTACACCTGGCGCGGTGTCGTGCTGCGGCCCGACGCCTCGCTGCCGGGCCGGTGGCGTCCGGAGCGGGCGCCGACGGTCGAGGAGGTCCTGGACCGGTTCGGCGGGCGGATCATGCTGATGCTGGAGGCCAAGGACCCGCACGGCCTCGACGAGCTGGCCCGGCTGATCCGCTCCCGGGGCCTGGCCCGCTCGGTCTTCGTCAACTCCAACAGCCCCGCGGTGGCGCGGCGCGCCCACGAGCTGGGCCTACTGGCGCAGCTGTGGCGCTCCAAGGCGCAGCTGCGCACCGACCGGCCCGAGCGCTGGGCCGCGTACGTGGACGTCCTGGACGTGGACCACAAGGCGCGCGACCGGGATCTGGTGCGCGCGGTGAACTCGGGCGTCCCGCGGGTGTGGGCGCACACGGTGACCACGCCGAAGCAGCGCGACCGCGTGCTGCGGCTCGGCTGCAACGGCGTCATCACGGACGCCCCGGGGCTCCTGTCGCGTACGCCGATCGAGCCGGCGCGGCCCGGCCGGCGGGCGTAGCCGGGTCGCCGGCCGGCCTCGTCAGGAGGTCGCGGGGCGGCTGGCGATGCCGTACAGGGCGTACTCGACGAGCTTGTCCGCGTAGGCGTGGGTGAGGGGGCCCGAGCGCATCAGCCAGCGCTGGGCCAGCGGGCTCGACCACAGTTCCAGGGCGATGCGGGGGTCGACGTCGGGCAGGACGTGCCCCGCGTCCTGGGCCTGGCGCAAACGCTTCACGAAGAGCTGGAGCTGCGGTTCGAGGAGCTTCTCCACGAACTCGGCGCCCAGTTCGGGGTTGAGCAGGCCCTCGGCGGCGAGCGCGCGGTAGGGGGCGTCGTACTTGGGGTCGTTGAACTCGTCGACGGTGGCCCGCATGACGAACTTGAGGTCGGCCTCCAGGTCCCCGGAGTTCGTGATCTCGGTCTGGGTCACGCTCTCGCCTGCCTGCCGGCTCGCGGCCTCGGCGGCCTGCGCGCCGAGGTCGAGGAAGGCGTCGAGCAGCACGGCTCCCTTGGACGACCACCAGCGGTAGATCGTCTGCTTGCCGACGCCGGCGCGGGCCGCGATGGCCTCGATCGTCAGCTTGGCGTAGCCGACCTCGCCGACGAGGGCCAGGGCGGCGTCGTAGATCGCGCGGCGCGAACGTTCGCTGCGGCGCGTGGAGTCAGGGGCGGTCTTCTGGGCCATGCCTCGAAGGTACCAGCGGCCGAACGATACGTACCGTCTTGACAAGACGCTGCGTCTCGTTCAGAGTGGACCCCGAAGCGAGACGGAGCGTCTCGTCTACTCGATGGAGGTGGGCACCATGACCCGAGGTGGATCCGGAGGCATGCTGGGCGTCGGCGGCACCCGCAGCAATCTCCCCCGCCAGGCCCTGCGGGGCGCGGCCCGGGGCGGACGCGTCGGCGGCGGCCTCAGCGCCCAGGACCAGAAGCGCGAACTGCTGCGCAGGCTGATGGAGGGCCGCGAGAGGCCCGGCCGGCCTTGAGGGGTGGCCTCGCACCGCGTGGACCGGGCGGGGCCGGGCGAGGCGGGGCCGGGCGAGGCGGGGCCGGGCGAGGCGGGGCCGGGCGAGGCGGGGCCGGACCTGCCGCACCGCACCGGCCCGCGTTAGGCCGTGAGCACGGTGGGGCGGGGATGGCAACCACCCGTTCGGTGCACAGCGCGGAGGCTTCTCGCACCGCACTATGGGCAGCAACTGCCCCACGGCGGGCGGCGACTGCCGCACCATGGGCAGCAGCCGCCCCCGTGGGCGGCACCTGACCCTGCGGTACGTGAGGAGCCTTCGTTGTCCCGTTTTCCTCGCTCTCCTCGGCGCGCCACACCCCGGCGCTATCTGATGTGCCCACCGGCACACTTCAAGGTCACCTACTCCATCAACCCCTGGATGGACCCCGCCAAGCCGGTCGACGTCCCGCTCGCCGTCGCCCAGTGGGAGGACCTGCGCGACCGCTACCGCTCGCTCGGCCACACCGTCGAGGAGCTGGTCCCGCGCCCCGGCCTGCCCGACATGGTCTTCGCCGCGAACGGCGCGACCGTCGTGGAGGGGCGGGTGCTCGGCGCGCGCTTCGCCTATGCGGAGCGGGAGAAGGAGGCGGCGGCCCACCTGGAGTGGTTCCGCGCGCACGGCTTCACCGACATCCACGAACCCACCCACATCAACGAGGGCGAGGGCGACTTCGCCGTCACCTCCTCCTACGTGCTGGCCGGGCGCGGCTTCCGGGCCAGCCCCCTCTCGCACGGCGAGGCGCAGGAGTTCTTCGGCCGCCCGGTGATCGGGCTCGACCTCATCGACCCGCGCTACTACCACCTGGACACCGCGCTCGCCGTCCTGGACGACGCGGCGGACGAGGTCATGTACTACCCGCCCGCCTTCTCCCCCGGCAGCCGGGCGGTCCTGCGGAGCCTGTTCCCCGACGCGGTGATCGCCGAGGAGGCCGACGCCGAGGCGCTCGGGCTCAACGCCGTCTCCGACGGACTCCACGTGCTGCTCCCCCAGGCCGCGTTGGGACTCTACGAACCCTTGCGGGCACGCGGCTTCGAACCCATCGGGATGGACCTGGGCGAACTGCTCAAGGGCGGCGGCAGCGTGAAGTGCTGCACGCAGGAGCTGCGGACCTGACCCCTGCGGACCTACCCCCTGGGGAGCTTCGCCGGGCAGAGCCGGCGCGGCGCGTCGTCGCCCTTGAGGCGGGCGTCGACGCAGCCGCCCGGCAGCCCCCGGTACGCCGTGGTCCCGAAGTTGGCCGTCACCGTCAGCACGCCCTTGCCGAAGACGGTGCGCTGCACGGTGCGGTCGGCGGTCATCTGCCGGAACGCGGTGAGCTGTTCGGTGCCGGCCGCCTTGTGCAGGGGCGCGAAGTACCGCTGGAGTGCGGCCAGTTCCGCGCCGTGCTTGTCCAGCGAGGCGCCGTCCAGGACGTAGTTGAGGGGCGTGTTGTAGAGCATCGCGAGCAGCGCGCGCGTGGTCTTCTGCGCGGGCAGCTTCTCGTACGACAGTTCCCAGCGCTCGGTGTTGACGAGCGAGCCGTGCAGGGCGGTCTCGTAGAGCGGGGCGCGGTAGCGGGGGTCGTACATCGCCTTGGCGAGACCGGCGGGGAGGTCGACCGGCTTGAAGAAGACGCCGGGGGCGTTCTCGGGGTAGTAGCCGCCCCACTTCTCGCGGTCCTTCTGGAGCCGCCACATGCCGTCGGCGACCGGTGTCGCGCCGCCGTGGTCGAAGGCCACCGCCTTGTTCGCCCAGGCCTGCGCGCTCTCCGAGCCGAGGACCAGGCCCCGGTCCGCGATGCGCCGCATCCGGGCGAGGCGGTGTGCACGGTCCTCGGCCTTCGTCATGCGGTGGCCCTCGCCGTGGTCGCGGAAGAGTTCGCCGGTGGCGTCGACGTCGAGGAAGTAGCTGTCGGCGCCGTTGGCGACCATCGAGCGGGTGCGGTCCGCGAGGTAGTGGTGCGTCTTCTCGGCCCGCGCGAAGGCGCGGGAGCTGAGGTAGCAGCCGCGCCCGCCGAAACCGGTCCGCGGCTCGCCCTTCGCGTCGCGGACGCAGAAGTCGGGGTAGACGGTGCCGGGCCAGATCGCGTTCGGGGCGTCGGCGGTCCTCGGGTCCTGGCCGTTGGCGAAGGAGTCGTAGGGGCCGATGAGGTATCCGGCCTTCCGCGCGGCACGCACCGCCGCCCTGCCGGGGTAGGGCTCGCCGTCGTAGCCGAGCCACATCCGGTCGACGCCGAGCTTCCTGAGCCGCTCGATGCCCGCGGTCTGACGGGCCTCCCCCCAGGTGTAGGCGTGGAAGGCGCCGAGGAGGCGGCCGACGGCGGGGTTCTTCGCGATCTTCCGGCGCAGGCTGCCGAGTTGGCCGCGTTCAGTGAGGTAGGAGCGGTAGTCGGCGGCGGGCGCGACCGGGTTGCCGTCGGTCAGCGCGAAGGTGACCGTGTAGTCGCGGGTGCCCTCGCCGGAGTCGAAGGCGTGCCGCGCGGTGGCGCGCAGGCGGCCGCCGGGCGCGGTGAAGCCGAGGGTGGTGCCGATGTCGGTGGGCGTGAGGTAGCTGACGCCGGCGCCCCTGCCGAGGGAGTACCCCCACAGCGGCAGGGTCAGCTCGGCGCCGACGTCGACGGCGCTGCCCGCGAGCGCTCCTTCGCCGGTGGTCCAGAAGGGGTCCCCGGCGGGGATGTCCAGGCCTTCCCCGCGCGGCAGTTGCAGCGCCGAGGCGGTGGCGTCGGTGCCGGTGACGGGCCAGCTGACGGAGGTGTCGCGGTGGGCCGTCAGGCGCAGCGAGAGGCGGCCGTGGTCGGTGCGGGCGGTGACGTCGATGCCGCGTTCGGGGTAGCTCCAGCGGGCCTGTGCGGCGCCGGTGCGCGTGACCGGTCCCGGGTGGCCGAGGTCGGTGCCGGCGGGGGCGGAGAGCGTCAGGTCGCGGCCGTCGCGGGTGTGGGCGCGTACGGCGAGGGACGCGGTGTCCACGACGGCCGTCCCGCCGTGGACGGCGAGTTCGACGCGGCGGCCGTGCGCGGGTCCGGCGCCGGCGGCGTGGGCGGAGGAGGTCACCGCGACCGCCGCGAGGGCCAGGGCGACGGAGGAGGCGAGGAGTCGGCTCCCCGGCCGCCTGCGGGCGTTGTCGTGGTGGTGGACGTGGTCGTGGTCGTGGTTGCGGCCGGGGGGACTGGTGTCGGTCGTCATGGGGATGTGGATAGTCACCGCTTCTAAGAGGCTTGTGAGAAACGGGGCGACTGCCCTTGCCGGAGATCGTCGTGGTACCAATACGGGCGCGCGGGAACCACAGACGGCTTTTTCGCGTCGCACCACGAGAACCGAACAGTGGGCCCACCGGGGCCCTGGGGGAAGAAGAGGTATCAGCGCAGTGAATCGCATGCGCACGTCCGTCGCGGTCCTGGCCACCGCTGGAGCACTCACCGCCGGTCAGCTCGGCATGGCGGGGGCCGCGTCCGCGGCGACGAAGCCGACGCCGCGCGCCGCGTCGGCCACGCCGAGCGTCGCCCCGCGGACCACCGGCTGCCCGATCGACATCGTCTACACCTCCCGTTTCCAGATCGACCGGAACGGCTGGGTGACCAACGGCGGCCTGTACTTCGGGCTGAAGAACAAGAGCACCAAGACCTTCAAGAAGGTCAGCTTCACGGTGACCAACGTCAAGAACATCCGCTTCGGCAGTGCCACGCCCAAGGGCGGCAAGGTCACCCACAAGACGTCGAAGACCGTCACCGTCTACGACAAGAGCCTCGCGGGCAAGGCCAAGCTCGGCGTCAAGGTGCGCACGCACCTGCTGAACACCCGCAGCTACAAGGTGAAGTTCAACGTGCGCGGCAACGGCTGGAACTGCGCCGTCGACCAGGGCACCTGGGGCGCCTGAGTCACTCCTGTGGCGCGGACGGGGGCGGCCACGCGTCGCCCCAGTCCGCGTCCCGGGCCGCTCGGTAGAGGGCGCCGTGCCGCTTGGTCACGGTCTGCCGGCGCAGCTGCTCCTCGGCCCCGCACAGGTCGAGGAGCACCTGGCCCTTGCGGATCTGGGGCCGGCGCACGATCCGGTCCCGCGGCGGGCGCGGCTCGAAGCGGGTCGCCGCGACGTAGCTGAACTTCTCGTCCTCGTACGCCAGGGAGCCGCCCTTGACCTGGCGGTGCAGGGACGTCCTGCTGACCCGGGCCGAGAAGTGGCACCAGTCCGTGCCCGGCTCGATGGGGCACGCCGCGCTGTGCGGGCAGGGTGCCGCGATCCGGAAGCCGGCGGCGAGCAGCTGGTCCCGGGCCTCCAGGACGCGCGTGTAGCCGTCGGGGGTGCCGGGCTCCACGATGACGACGGCCTCGGTGGCCGCCGCTGCCGCCGCGTCGACGACCGAGCGCCGGTCCGCCCGCGTCAGCTCCTTCAGGACGTACGAGACGGTGACGAGGCCGGCGGCGTCGAGTTCGGGGGAGGCGCCGATGCGGGCGCGCTGCCAGCGGGTGGCGCGCAGCTGCGGGGCGCTTCGCGCCAGTTCCCGGCCGAGCGCGAGTGCGGGCTCGGCCCAGTCGAGGACCGTGACGGCGCGCTCGCCCTCCCAGGTCGCCGCGGCCGCCCAGACCGCCGCGCCGGTCCCGCCGCCGACGTCCAGCTGGCCGGCCGGCGCCCATCCCTCGGGGGCCGCGTCGGCGAGGGCCGCCAGTGCGGAGCGCACCGCCTCGAAGGTGGCGGGCATGCGGTAGGCCGCGTAGGCGGTGACGTCGGCGCGGTCCCGCAGGATCGGGGCGTCGGTCGGGGTGCTCCCCCGGTAGTTCTCGATCAGCCGCGTGACGGCCTGCGAGGCCTGCGTGGGCGCCAGCCCGTCCAGCGCCCTCGCGAGGGCGCCGCTCAGGATCTCTGCCGGGGAGGCCGGCGCCGCTAGGTTCAGGTCGTTCACCCAGCGATTCTACGGGCCCCGCCGATACGCCGGGCCGGCACGCCCGCCCCACCCACCAATCGCACGTGCGGCTGCATCGTGGTTGCTCGCGCCGTTCCCCGCGCCCCTGGGGGGGTATCGCCTCCGCCCCTCATATTTGTCCGGCCCAGGACAAGCCCCCTCAGGAGCGCGGGGAACTGCGCGAGCGGCCACAGACGCGCCGCGCACGCGGTTGCCGCGGCATCGGGCAGACGCGTGCGCGGGTCGTACGGGGCTGAGCGCGCCGTTCCCCGCGCCCCTGAGGGGGTGCCACCTCGGCCCCTTACCTGCGCGCCGCGCGAGCGAGGTGTGTGGCTGCCGTCGCTCGGGGGGCGTTGTCGGCGGGCCGGCGCCGGGGGTGGACGGTGTTGGCCAGCAACACCAGGAACGTGTCCGTGGCCCGGTCGAGGACCAGCGACGTGCCGGTGAAGCCCGTGTGGCCCGCCGCGCCCCGCCCCGCCAGCTCGCCCATGAACCACGGCTGGTCGATGCCGAAGCCGAGACCGGAGCCGGTGAACAGCAGCTCGACGAAGTCGGGGCCGAGGATGCGGGCCCTGCCGTGGGCGCCGCCGCACAGCAGGGTGCGGCAGAACACGGCGAGGTCCCGGGCGGTGGAGAAGAGCCCCGCGTGTCCGGCGACGCCGCCGAGCGCCCAGGCGTTCTCGTCGTGGACGACACCCCGCAGCATCCCCCGGTCCGCCTTGGCCCAGGGCCTGCGCTGGTCCTCGGTGGCGGCGGCGTCCGGCCGGGGTCCGAAGCCGGTGGCGGCCATGCCGAGCGGGCGGGTGATGCCCTCGCGCACGAGGACGTCGAGGGAGCGGCCGGTGAGGCGCTCCAGGACGTGCTGGAGCAGCAGCATGTTCAGGTCGGAGTAGACGTACGCGCCGGGCGCGGTGACCGGCGCCTCGGCGCGCAGGGCCGCGAGTCGGGCGGCGTCGTCCGGACAGTCGTACAGCGGGAGTTCGGGCCGCAGCCCGGAGGTGTGGGTGAGGAGCCGGCGCACCGTGATGCCGTGTGCGGCGGCGGCCCGGAACTCGGGGAGGTACGCCCCGACCCGCGCGTCGATGCCGAGCGTGCCGCGCTCCAGCTGCTGCACGGCGGCGACCGTGGTGAAGAGCTTGGTGAGCGAGGCCAGGTCGAAGGGCGTGTCGGCGCGCATCGGCACCTGCCGCTCGGGCGGCAGCTCGACGCCCGTGTCGGTCACCGGGTCGTAGGAGGAGTAGCGCACCGCCCGGCCCACCGCCTCCTCGGCCGCGATCACCGGGCCCCGGCCGGCGAGCACCACGGCCCCCGCGCACCAGGGCCGGGCCCCGCGCGGCAGCGCCCGCACCTCAGTGAGGAGGCGGCCGATCTCGTCGGGGTCGAGGCCCGCGCTCTCGGGGGTGCCGGTGCGCAGGGGCCGGGGTGCGCTCAGTGGTCCGCCTCCTGCGTGGTCGCGTGCTGCCAGGGGCGGCACAGTGCCACGAAGCAGGCGATGGCCGCCAGCGCGCAGGCCAGTTGGACGACGGCCATGGGGACGGCCGTGTCCTCGCCCGCGATGCCGACGAGCGGCGAGGCGACGGCGCCGATGAGGAAGGAGGTGGTGCCGAGGAGCGCGGAGGCGGAGCCGGCGGCGTGCGGGGTGCGGGTGAGGGCGAGCGACTGGGTGTTGGGCATGACGAGGCCCATCGTCGACATCAGGACGAAGAGTCCGGCCGCGACGGGGAACAGCCCGACGTCGCCGAAGACGCCGGTGGTCATGAGCAGCAGCGCGGTCGCGGCGACGGTGAGGGCGGCCAGGCCGGTGGCGAGGACCTTGTTCAGGCTGACGCGGCCGACGAGCACCTTGCCGTTGAGCTGGCCGGCGGCGATCAGTCCGACGGAGTTGACGCCGAACAGGAGGCTGAACGTCTGCGGGGAGGCGCCGTAGATCTCCTGGATCACGAAGGGCGAGGCGGAGATGTACGCGAAGAGCGCGGCGAACGCGAAGCCGCCCGCGATCATGTAGCCGGTGAAGACGCGGTCGGCGAGGAGCGAGCGCATGGTGCGCAGCGCCTCGACGGTGCCGCCGCTGTGCCGCTTGTCGGGGTCGAGGGTCTCGGGCAGGCGCCGCCACACCAGGAGCGTCAGCGCGGTGCCGACGCCCGTGAGGACGACGAAGACGCCGCGCCAGTCGGTGACGCGCAGGACCTGGCCGCCGATGAGGGGCGCGACGACCGGGGCGACGCCGGAGATCAGCATCAGGGTGGAGAAGAACCGGGCCATCTCCACGCCGTCGTACAGGTCGCGGACGACGGCGCGGGCGATGACGATGCCGGCGGCGCCCGCGAGGCCCTGGAGGAGGCGGAAGCCGATGAGGAGTTCGACGGTGGGCGCGAAGGCGCAGATCGCGGTGGCGGCGATGTAGACGAGCAGGCCGATCAGGAGGGGGCGGCGGCGGCCCCACTTGTCGCTCATCGGGCCGACGACGAGCTGGCCGAGGGCCATGCCCAGCAGGCAGGCGGTCAGGGTCAGCTGCACGGTCGCGGCGGGGGCGTGCAGGGCGTCGGTGACCTCCGGCAGGGCCGGCAGGTACATGTCCATGGAGAGCGGCGGTACGGCGGTGAGGCCGCCGAGGACGAGGGTGACGAGGGCGCCGGTGCGGCGGAGGGCGGCGAGCCTTCCGGGCTCCGCCGCCCCGGGTATCCGGTGCTCTTCCGTTGTCTGCCCGCACTCAGGCATCGTGCCCCTCCCGGTCGATCGGATCGCTGCCCATGGTCGCAGCTCCGGGTGCGTGCCCGGCACCGGATTTCACCTCGGGCGCGATCTCGCGGGCCGTCCCGCGCGCGCGGCCGCCCTCGGGAAAACCTGGGCCGCGGGGATACGGAGGGGAGGGGACTCCCCTGCGCCCAGCGAATCCCGGGGCCGCCGAAAAAGCGTACAAGGATTCCCTTTTCGAGCACTATTACGTTCATGGCGAGCGGCGGATGAGCAATGGCCCCCGGCATTACTGTGCACCGGCGTCCCCCTTTCCCCTGGCGCCCGAAGTCAACTCGGCGAACGCCCGTTCACCGGACGGGGTGCCCCTCGGACCCCGGAGCGTGTGCTCACCTCACGAGCACCCGGGAGGTGGAAGTGTGGCACCCCCCTGACCACTTGCCGATCCGGACAAGGCCCGATGAAAATCTCCTTTCTGCTGCAGAACGCTTACGGAATGGGTGGCACCGTCCGCGCCACTTTCAATTCCGCCGGCGCCCTCGCCGAACGCCATGACGTGGAGATCGTCAGCGTCTGGCGGACGCACGACCGGCCCAGCTTCCCGCTCAGCGGAAAGGTCCGGCTGCGGCCGCTCATCGACAGGCGTCCGCACTCCCGCCGGGGCGGCCCCGGAGCGGTGAGCGGGCCGAGCACGCTGGTCCCCCCGGTGGAGGCGCGCGGCGCCGGCTTCGACCGGCTCACCGACCGGCGGGTGGCGCGGTTCCTCACCCGCACCGACGCCGACGTGGTGGTGGCCACCCGGCCGGGACTGGTGATCTACCTGGCCGAGTTCGGCCGCCGCCACTACCTGCGGATCGGCCAGGAACACCGGGTCTACGGCACCCACGAGCCCGGCATCCGCGCCGCCCAGGACGCCGCCATCGCCGCGCTGGACGCGCACACCACCGTCACCGAGGCGGACGCCCTCACCCACCGCCGGCACCTCGCGGCCACGGGCACCCCGATCGCGCACCTGCCCAACTCCTCGCCGCCGCCCGCCACGGCGCCCTCGGACGGCGGCTCACGCCTGGTCGTCGCCGGCGGGCGCCTGATCCCGGTGAAGCGGTACGGCCTCCTCGTGGACGCCTTCGCCCCCGTGGCCGCCGCGCACCCGGACTGGCGGCTGCGGATCTACGGCCGGGGCCCCCAGCAGGCCGCGCTGCGCGCCCGCATCGACGAACGCGGCCTGAACGACCACGTCTTCCTGATGGGCGCCAACCCCTGCCTCGCCACCGAGTGGGCCAAGGGCGCGATCGCCGCCGTCTCCTCGCGCGAGGAGTCGTTCGGCATGACCATCGTGGAGGCCATGCAGTGCGGCACTCCCGTGGTCGCCACCGACTGCCCGCACGGGCCCGGGGAGATCATCCGGGACGGCGAGGACGGGCTGCTCGTCCCGCCGGGCGACAGCAAGGCCTTCGCCCGTGCCCTGATCACTCTCATCGAGGACGCGGACCTGCGGCGTGCCATGGGCACCGCCGCCCGGCGCAACGCCGAGCGGTACGCGCCGGAGCACATCGCCCGGCGCTACGAGGAGCTGATCGCCGGACTGCGGACCTCCGCACCGCCCACGCCGGTCCCCCTCGACCGCCGACTGGCGGCCGGCGTCGCCCACGCCGGGACGGCCGCCCGCCGGACGCTGTTGCAGACGGCGCGCACCGTGCGCCGGGCGGCGCGGGGACGCCCCGGCGGCCTGGACCCGCTGCGCCCGAGGGCGGCGTGCGCCGTGGACGCCGGGGGCGGTCTCGTCGTACGTCTGGAGCAGGCGGGGATGCGGGGCGGCGCGTTCACGCTGACGGCGACGCTGCGGGGGGCCGAGGGCCGGGGCGAGGAGCCGCTCGCCGTGCCGCTGCGGCCGCCCGAGACGGACGGGGCGCCGTGGACGGCCGTCCTGGAGCGCGGCGCCCACTCGCTCGCCGAGGGCCGCTGGGACTTCCACGTCATCCGGTCGGACGACGGGGCCCGCCGCCGTGTCGCCGCCACGAGCGTCGACCAGCGCGCGCTGGTGGACCTGGCGGCCCTGCCGGACCCGCCGTTCCGCTGGTGGATCCCCTATCCGACCGTCAAGAACAACCTCTCCCTGCGCACCTGGCGCCGCCCCGCCCACGCCGAGGCCCACACGCTGACCACCGACCGCACGTCGTGCACGGTGGAGGGCGCCCTGCACGGCGCCGCGTTCGCGCCGGGCCAGTGCCCCCGCCTGCTCGCCGTGCCGCGCCGGGATCCCGCCGCCGCCTTCGAGACCGAGGTGACGACCTCCGGGGCGCACCGCTTCCGCTTCCGCCTGCCCTACGCCCTGGCCCTGGCGGCGGGCGACGGCGCGCCCGAGACCTGGGAGCTGTCGCTGCGCCTTGCGCCCGGGGCCGAGCCCGTGCGGGTGGGGCGCGTCCTCGGGGACGTCGTCGACCGCAGGCGGAGCGATGTGTACGCGGCCGCCGAGGCGCTCATGGGCGAGCCCGGCACGCCCGTCCTGGTGCGCCCCTGCTTCACCGCGCACCACGACCTGGCCCTGACGCTCAAAGAGGCCCCGGACCGGGCCGACCGGAGCCCCGCCGGCCAGGGCCTGACCGGACAGCGTCCGGGCGGGCAGGGCGACTACGCGGGCCGCAGCCCCGGGTCGCCCGCCTCGGTCACGAAGGACGCCGCCGTCCGGAGGGAGGCGCCGGGCGTCGTGACCGCCGAGACCGTCTTGAAGTCCGCCCGCGCCTCCTCGCGGCCGAGGCCGACCGTCACGTAGCCGCGGCGCCCGTTGTAGAACTTCAGGTGCGGGTTCGCCTTGGTGTACGTGTCCCAGTTGGCCGGCTTGTCCGCGCCGTCCTTGCCGCTGGCGATGGATGTCGTGACGATCTCGGTGCCGACGGTCCTGGAGGACGGGTCGTCGAAGTCGGCCTTGATGTCGAAGGCGTAGCCGACGTGCACGTCACCGGTGAGGACCATGAGGTTCTCCAGGCCGGCCGCCCTGGCGCCCGCGAGGACGCGCGCGCGGGAGGCGCGGTAGCCGTCCCAGGCGTCCATGGAGAGCTTGGCCCGGTCGGTGAGGTCCAGTTTGCGCTGGGAGAAGGTGACCTGCTGCGGGACGACGTTCCACAGGGCGCGCGAGCGGCGCCAGCCGTCGAGGAGCCAGCGCTCCTGGGCGGCGCCGGTGATGGTGCGCCTCGGGTCGTCCGTCTCGGGCCCGGGGGCGTGCGCCTTGTCGCCGTACGCCTGGTCGGAGCGGTACTGCCGGGTGTCGAGGATGTCGAACTGGGCGAGGCGGCCCCAGGTCAGGCGGCGGTAGAGGCGCGCGTCGGGGCCCTTGGGCCGCTGCGGGAGGCGCAGCGGCAGGTTCTCCCAGTAGGCGCGGTAGGCGGCGGCGCGGCGCAGCAGGAACTCGGCCGGGGGGTTGCCGTTCTCGTCGACGTCGTCCGCGTAGTTGTTCTCCGTCTCGTGGTCGTCCCAGGTGACGACGAAGGGGTGCGCGGCGTGCGCGGCCCGCAGGTCGGGGTCGGACTTGTAGAGGGCGTACCGCAGGCGGTAGTCCTCCAGGGTCAGCGTCTCCTTGTTGAAGTGCGCGGGCAGCGTGCGGTCGGTGTAGGCGCGGGCGCCGCCCCTGGCGTCGACCGCGTACTCGTAGAGGTAGTCGCCGAGGTGGAAGACGACGTCGACGTCGTCCTGCGCCAGGTGCTTGTACGCGGTGAAGTAGCCGTCGTGGTAGGCCTGGCAGGAGACGGCCGCGAGGGTGAGGGTGCTCGCGGCGCTGCCCGGCGCGGGGGCGGTGCGGGTGCGGCCCGTCCCGCTGGTCCAGCGGCCCGCCTTGAAGCGGAAGTAGTAGCCGCGGCCCGGCTCCAGGTGGTCGACCTCGACGTGCACGGTGTGGTCGAACTCGGGGTGGGCGGTGGCGACGCCCCGTCTGGCGACGCGCCGGAAGCGGGCGTCGTGGGCCAGTTCCCAGTGGACGGCGACGCGTTCGGCCGGCAGGCCGCCGCCGGGCTCGTAGGGGGCGGGGGCGAGCCGGGTCCACAGCAGCACCGAGGTGGGCAGCGGGTCGCCCGAGGCGACGCCGAGGGTGAAGGGGTCCTTGCCGATGCGGCGGGCGTCCAGCTCGGCGGCGCCGGCGACACCCGCGACGGGCAGGTTGGTGGTGAAGGCGAGCGCGGCGGCGGCGCCGGTCACGGTGAGGAAGCGGCGGCGCCCCACGTGGCGTGCGGCGGCGCGGAGTTCGGGCGAGTACTGCTGGGCTGCGAGTGACATGTGGCCCTCCCCTGACGATTGCTGTCAGGGGCATGTAACTGGCGGGGAACGACCTGTGACTGTCGCGTACACAACAGCCGCATGGCGGGCGGGTGATGTCCCCGTGGCCGGGCCTCCCGTACGCTGCGGGGCCATGAACGCTGAGCGAACTGCCTCATCGACCGCGCCGGGCATTCCCGTGGAGACCACCGGGGACGGCACTGTGGAGACCACCGCGGAGGGCGTCGGGGAGCCGGCCGTGGTCGCCGCCGCCGAGAGCGTCGTGGAGAGCGCCGCGGAGAGCCTCGTGGAAAGCCTCGTGGAGAGCGCCCCGCACAAGACCCCGAAGGTCGCCGTGGTGACCGGCGCCGGGTCCGGGATCGGCCGGGCCGTCGCCGTCGAACTGCTCGCGGCGGGGTGGTCGGTGGCGCTCGCGGGCCGCCGCGTGGAGGCCCTGGAGGAGACGGCCGCCCTCGCCGTCGCGAAGGACGGCGCCACCTTGTGCGTACGGACCGACGTGTCGCGGCCCGAGGACGTGGCGGCGCTCTTCACCGGCGTACGCGAGCGCTTCGGCCGCCTGGACCTGCTCTTCAACAACGCCGGGACGTTCGGCCCCGGCGGCGTCCCGGTCGAGGAACTCCCCTACGACGCCTGGCGCCACGTCGTCGACACCAACCTCAACGGCGCCTTCCTGTGCGCCCAGGCGGCCTTCCGGCAGATGAAGGAGCAGCTCCCGCAGGGCGGACGGATCATCAACAACGGGTCGATCTCGGCGCACGCGCCGCGGCCGCACTCGGTGGCGTACACCGCGACGAAGCACGCCCTGACCGGTCTGACGAAGTCACTGTCCCTGGACGGGCGGCCGTACCGGATCGCCGTCGGGCAGATCGACATCGGCAACGCCGCGACCGACATGACCGCGCGCATGCAGTCCGGGGTCCCCCAGGCCGACGGCCGGCTGGCGAGCGAGCCCGTGATGGACGTGGCGGACGTGGCGCGCACGGTGCGGCACATGGCGGAGCTGCCGCTGGAGGCGAACGTGCAGTTCGCGACGGTCCTCGCCACCACCATGCCGTACATCGGGCGGGGTTGAGTCCGCCCGCGCCCGGCACATCTGCACAAGTGGAATGGGAACTACCGACTCAGTCCCGGGCGGTGGGCCCCGTATGCTCAGCTCCTCTCCACGAGAACTTCACACCTGGAGCACTCCTTGCGCATACGCACCATGGCCCCCGCTGTCCTGGCCGCCACCGCCCTGTCGGTGTCCCTGCTCGCCGCGTCGCCCGCCTCGGCGGTGACCGCGCGCCACCAGGGCGGGCTGCACCTCGGCTACATCCAGTACGACAGCCCGGGCAGCGACACCCGTTCGAACTCCTCGCTCAACGCGGAGTGGGTGAACATCCACAACAGCAGCTCGTCCGCGATCCAGCTCAAGGGCTACCGGCTCAAGGACGACACCGGCTACACCTACACCTTCGGCAGCTACCGGATCGGCGCCGGCAAGACCGTCAAGGTGCGCACCGGCAAGGGCTCCGACGCCTCCGGCGTGCGCTACTGGGGCCGGGGCAGCTACGTCTGGAACAACACCGGCGACAAGGCGCGCCTCGTCAGGCCGAGCGGCTCGCTCCAGGACTCCTGCTCCTGGACGCGCGCCGACCACGGCACGAAGAACTGCCACTGACCTGCGCCGAGGGGGCCGGGCGGGCGCGCGGTGCGCCGCGGGTCAGGCCTGGCCCGTCTCGAAACGGGAGATCCGGCCGTCGTCCTCGACGGTGAAGTACCACTTGGTGCGCATCTCGCCCCAGGTGTCGTTGCGGTAGCCGACGAGCAGCGTGCGGCCGCCGGCCGACTCCGACTCGACGTCCATGTGGCCGTTGGAGGAGAAGATCTCCCGGTCGGCCCACTCGGCGAGGTCCCGGTCCGTGCCGTCGTCGGACATCGTCGCGTCCGGGGTCAGCAGCGCCTCGAAGGCGGCCTTGTCGTGGGCGTTCACCGCGGTGACGAAGGCCCGGACCGCGGGGTCGCCGAGCCGGTTTACCTGAATGGTCATGGGCCCACCGTCACATCGAGCCACCGGCCGCGCCACCGGGGGCGAGCGGACGTCTCACCCGTACGGCCGCGCGGGCCGGGTGCCCGGCGCCGGTCCGTCGGACGGTGGAGGAAAGGCGGGCCCACCTCACCGGCTTGCCGCCCCACCGACCCGGGAGCCCCGATGACCTGTTCTTGCCTGGACCGACGCGACCTCGGGCTGCTGCTGCTGCGCGTGGGCACCGGAGGGGTGCTCGCCGCGCACGGCGCCCAGAAGCTGTTCGGCTGGTTCGGCGGCGGCGGCCTGGAGGGCACGGGGGCGTGGATGGAGTCCATCGGCTACGCGCCCGGCAAGGCGAACGCCACGGTCGCGGGCCTCGCCGAGGCGGGCGGCGGCACACTCCTCGCCCTCGGCCTCGCGACCCCGGCGGCCGGGTCCGCCGCGGCGGGCGCGATGGCGGGCGCCGCCGCCGTGCACACCCCGCACGGCTTCTTCAGCCAGGGCGGCGGCTACGAGTACCCGGCGTTCCTCGGCCTGGTCGCCGCGGCCCTCGCGGTCACGGGCCCCGGCCGCTACTCCCTCGACCACGCGCTCGGCCACTCCCTCAACCGCGCCTGGATGGTGCCGGCCGCGCTCGCCGGGACGGCGGTCGGGGTACTCGCGACACTGGGCGCCAGGAACAAGAAGGTCCGCGAACAGAGCGAGGACGCCGCCCCGCAGGCGTAGCCGCCGGGTCCGGCCGAACGGGCGTACGCGTCCGGCGAGGCGCCGCCCGCGTTAGGGTCACGCGGGTACGGCGCGCGGCCCGGCCGGGGTGGCCGGGGGCGCGGACAGGGCGGACGGGAAAGAGGGGGCCGCGCACGATGGGCGCGAGGGTCACGGCGGTCAGCAGCAACCCCACGTACTCCTTCAGCAAGCCGAACCGCGAGAGCGTCACGCTGCTCGCCGGGCTCGGGGTCGAGGGGGACGTGCACGCCGGGGAGAAGGTCAAGCACCGGTTCCGGATGCGGCGGGACCCGGACCAGCCGAATCTGCGCCAGGTCCACCTCATCCACGAGGAACTCCTGGACGAGCTGGTGGCGGACGGCTTCGCCGTGGCGCCGGGCGAACTGGGCGAGAACATCACCACACGCGGCGTCGACCTGCTCGGGCTGCCCACGGGCGCGCTGCTGCGCATCGGCGCGTCCGCCGTCGTGGAGATCACGGGGCTGCGCAACCCGTGCCGCCAGATCGACGGTTTCCGGGCCGGCCTCATGAAGAAGGTCGTCGGACGCGACGAGAACGGCGCCGTCGCCCACCGGTCCGGGGTCATGAGCGTGGTCCGTCAGAGCGGTGAGATCCGCCCCGGCGACGCCATTGAGGTCGTCCTGCCCGAGGGACCGCACCGCCGGCTGAGGACGGTCTGAGGTCCCGCCCTACAGTCCCTGTCCGAACCAGGTCTCGGCCAGGGCGTCCAGCGTGGGCTCGGGCGGGGCGGGCAGCTCCCGCAGGCACGAGGGCAGGTTGCTGTACACGTGGAGCAGGGTGTACGCGAGGATCTGACGCGGCTCGTACGTCGTTCCGTACGCCTTCATGAAGCGCGGCAGCAGTCCCGGCTCGGCCCGCGTGACGAAGAGCCCGACACCCACGAAGTCGTACGCCGGGTCACCGATCATGGCGGGTTCGAAGTCGAGGAGGCCGGTGAGGCGCCAGCCGTCGGCGGGGTCGACGGTCAGGTGCTGGCGCATGAACTCCGTGTGCAGCAGGGCCCGTCGGGTGCCCGAGCCGTTGTCCGTCACGGGCAGGGGCACGGAGTCGAGGAAGCCGGGTATCTGCTCCCGCCAGTGCGCGGGCAGCGCGAAGGCGCTCTGCCGGTCCACCGCACCCGCCCGCTGCCCGGCGAGGAAGGCGTCCCAGTCCTCGGGCCCGAGCACGTCCGCGAGGGGTTCGGGGTCCAGGGCGTGCAGCGCCGCGAGGGCCTCCGCCGCGTCGGTGACGATCCGTTCCCGGTCGGCGCGCGGGATGTCGGGCCAGGCGGCGGCGAGACCCCGGCCCGGCAGGCGGGACATCAGGACGTAGCGCCAGCCGTTCTCGTAGTCGCCGACGTCGTGCACCCGGGGGGTGGGGACGGGTAGTCGGCCATGGACGTGGGCGAGCACGCGGGCCTCGGTCACGGCGTCCTGGGCGTCCAGGCCGGGGAAGAGCTTCACCACGTGCCGGTCACCGACCGCGTAGACGGGCTGGGACCCCTCCGGGTAGCGGGTCAGCGGCGCCCCGGCGAACCCGAGCCGCGCGCACAGGTCCTCCGCCCCGGGCCGCATGATCGCCTCGTCGGGGACGACGCGGTCCCACTCCTCGTCCGTGTACACCTCGGGCAGCATGAGGGGCACGGTAGTGCTCGCCGTGGCGGGGCCACGAGCGAGTTTCCGCCGTCGGCGGGGCCGCGTGACGCGACAGGGCGGGGGCGGGACGGGCGCGGCAGGGCGCGGTGAGGCGCGACCCCATCGGGCCGCGCCCCGCCGTGGGTCCGCTCAGCTCCCGCCTTCCGTCTCGGCGACGCTCTGGGCCAGCAGCTCGACGTACGCGGTGGTCCACGCCTCGACCGTGGCGCGGTCCCACAGGTCGGTCGAGAACTCCAGATAGCCGGAGAGGACGTCGCCCGTGGGGATCAGGCCGAAGTTGAACTCCGAGCGCGCGCCCGGCACCGCGAGGTCCTCCACCGCCGTGGTCAGGCCCGGCAGTTCGATGTCCGTCTCCAGCGAACTCTGGTACTGGAAGCCGAGCGGCAGCCGCTCGGGGACCTCGGTGCCCAGCGCCTCCCCGAGGTCCGCCGCCAGCGTCCGGATCGGCGCCGCGTGGTCGAGTGCCCCGACCGCGCCGCGCGCCACCTGGTCCACCAGCGCGCCGAACGTCGTCGCCTCGTGGCCCCGGATCCGCAGCGTGAAGGACGACACCGTGCAGGCGGCGAGGGCCTCGAACTCCCGCCGCTCGCGGTTGGCGTGGGAGATGCCGAGGACGACGTCCGGCTCGCCCGCGACCTTCTCGACCAGCCGGGCCAGGGCAGCCGCCGTCACCACGAAGGGCGTCGTGCGGTGCCGCCGCGCCAGCGCTTCCACGCCCGCCCGGGTCTTCCGGTCCACGGTGAACAGCACCACGTCGCCGGCGCCGCTCAGCTCCGCGGGACGGGGCCGGTCCAGGGGCAGCGGCAGGGCGAAGAGGGCGCCCTTCAACTGCCGGGCCCAGTAATCGACCAGGCGGCCCTTGTCCCGCGTCAGGCCCTGCTCGCGCTGCCAGCGCGCGTACCCGCCGGGCTGCGGCACGCCGTCGGGGAGGCCGTGCGGCTCACCGGTGACCTCCGCCCGGTACAACGCGGCCAGTTCGCGCAGCAGCACGCTGACCGACCAGCCGTCACAGGTGGCGTGGTGCAGGACGAAGAGCAGCGTCCAGCGGTCGCGGCCGACGCGCGAGAGCCGGAACACCGGCGCGAGTTCGGCGCGTATGTCGAACGGCACCGCGGCCGTGGCGGCGGCCAGGCGCTCCGCCTCCGCCGCCGCGTCCCGCGCCGAACCGAGCCGGGCGACCAGATCGTCCTCCGGCAGCTCGACCGGGCGGGGGCGCAGCGCCTCCTGGCGCCACTCCCCCGTGCCCTCGTCCTCCACGAGCCGGGTGCGCAGCGCCTCGTGGCGGGCGACGAGCCGGGTCAGGGCGCTCCGCAGGGCCGGGACGTCCAGCTCGCCGGTGAGGGTGAGGCGCATCGCCACGTTGTAGATCTGCGGGCGGGGGTGGGTCAGGTGCCGGGTGATGAAGGCGCCTTGCTGGGCGGTGACGGGGGCGGTGGCGACCACGTCGTCCGGGTCATCGGCGGAATCATCGGACTCCCCGGGCTCGCCCGCCCTGCCTGCCGCTCCCGGCTCGGTCTCGCCCGTCTCGCCGGTGAGGTACGCCGCCATGGCCCGCAGTGACGGCTCCTCGTAGAAGCGGGCGACGGGGTACTCCGCGCCGAACTCCTCGCGCACGGCGTTGGCCAGGCGGATGGCCGTGATGGAGTGGCCGCCCAGCTCGAAGAACGAGGCGTCGGGGCCGATGGTCCCCGCGTCGGTCCCGAACTCCTCGGCCCACAGCTCCCGCAGGCGTGCCTCGACGTCCCGCCGGGCGGTGCGCGCGGGGGTGGGCGGGGCGGCGGGGCCGGTGGGCGAGGCGGTCAGGGCGGGCTCGGGCAGCGCGGCGCGGTCCAGCTTGCCGTTGCCGGACAGCGGGAGCGCGGGCAGGACGGCCCATGCGCGCGGCACGAGGTGGTCGGGCAGTCGCGCGGCCAGCTCCCGCGCCAGACGGTCGGCCACCTCCTGGGACCGTGCCGTCCCCGCCGTGGGCGTCGCGGGGACGACGTAGGCGGCGAGCCAGGCATCGCCCCGCCGGTCGCGGTGGGCCAGGACGACCGCCTCGGCGACCTCCGGCGACGCGTTGAGGGCCCGCGTGACCTCTTCGGGCTCGACGCGGAACCCCCGTATCTTCACCTGGTCGTCGGACCGGCCCCGGAACTCCAGGGCCCCGGCCGCGTCCCACCGTACGAGGTCGCCCGTGCGGTACATCGGCACGGTGCCGCCCAGCGGGTCGGGGACGAAGCGCTCCGCCGTCAGATCGGGCCGGCCCAGGTAGCCGGTGGCCACCCCGGGCCCGCCGACGTACAGCTCCCCCACCTCCCCGGCGGGCACCTCGCGGCCGTGCGCGTCCAGGACGCGCAGCGTGACGTTGTCCACCGGACGGCCGATCGGGATCGGGGCGTCGACCGCGCCGGCGGCCGAGGTGACCGGGGCGCCGGCGGGCTCCACCGTCTGGCTCGTGCAGAGCACGGTCACCTCGGTGGGGCCGTAGACGTTCACCGTCTCGTACGGGGCGCCGGGGCGCGGCCGGGTGCGCAGTACGTCGCCGCCGATCAGCAGGTGCCGCAGCGGGGGCTGGCGGTCGTCCGGCAGCGCGAGGACGGCCTCGCCGAGCGCGGTCGGCAGGATGGAGAAGGTGATGCCGTGGTCGGCGTACCAGCGGGCGAGGGCGGCGGGGTCCTTGCGGACCGTGTCGTCGGCGACGACGACCGTGGCGCCCGCGGTCAGCGCGGCCCAGATCTCCAGTACGGCGGCGTCGAAGCTCTGCCCGCAGACGGCCGCGCTGCGGTCGTCGGCCGTGAACCCGAAGCGCTCGTGGTGCCACTGGCACAGGTCCACGACGGCGCGGTGCGGGACGGCCACCCCCTTGGGGGTGCCGGTGCTCCCCGAGGTGTAGATGGCGAGGCAGAGCGAGTCGGGGCCCGGCTCGGCGTCCGCCGGGGCGGCGCCGGGCGCGGGGGCCGGCGGCAGGGCGTCGAGGTCCACCACGGTGGTGCCGTGCGGCGGTGTCGGCCGCTCGTCCGTACGCCCCCCGCCGCTCACCACCAGGACGCGCGCGCCGCTCTCGCCGAGGATCGTCTCGGCCCGGGCCCTGCCCTGGCCGGGGTCCAACGAGACATAGCCGTGGCCGGACTTGAGGGCGGCGAGCATGGCGACGATCAGGTCCGCGCCGCGGGGCAGCCACAGCGCGACCGGCGCCCCGGTGCCGCCCGCCCCGCGCAGGACGGCCGCGAGCCGCTCGGCCCGCTCGTCCAACTCGCGATAGGTCAACGTCTGTTCGCCGCTGATCACCGCCGTGCGGCCGGGGGCCGCCTCGGCCCACCGCGACGCCAGGGCGTGCACGGTGCTGCGGGTCCGCCGGCGGACGGGCCCGTGCCGCCAGGCGTCGGGCACGGCGTCGGCGCGGGCGCCCACCGCGTCGGCGAGGACGGCACGGAACGTACCGAAAAGGGCGTCGACGGTCACCTCGTCGAACAGGTCTGTGTTGTACTCCAGGTGGCAGCGGATGCCGTCGGGCTGGTCGGTGAAGTAGACGCTGAGGTCGGTCAGCGCCTTGTCGGGCCCCGAGTCGAGCGGGGTGGCCCGCACCCCGGGCAGGTCGAAGTGGAACGGGTCGCCGGTCTCGAACTCGGCGAGGGTCTGGAAGACGGGGGTCCTGTCCAGCGCCCGCGCGGGGGTGAGTTCCCGGACGACCGCCTCGAAGGGCACCTCGGCGTGGTCGTAGGCGTCCAGGGCCACCGCCCGCACCCGGTCCAGGAGCGTGCCGAAGTCCGGGTCGCCCGAGAGGTCCACGCGCAGCGCCAGGGTGTTCACGAAGAAGCCGACGACGTCCTCGTACGCGGGGGTGCGGTCGGACATGGGGGTGCCGATGACGAGGTCGTCCTGTCCGGTCACCCGGCCCAGCGCGGCCGCGTACCCGGCGAGCAGCGTCATGAAGAGGGTGCTGCGCCGCTCGCGGCTGAACTTCCGTACGGCGTCGGAGAGTCCGGTGTCGAGCGTCCGGAACAGGGCGCGGCCGTTCGACGTCATCACGCGCGGCCTCGGCCGGTCGGTGGGCAGGGCCAGGACCGGCAGGTCGCCGTCGAGCGCCTTCTTCCAGTACGCGAGGTCCTCCGCCGCCTTCGGGCCGCCGAGGGAGTCGAGCTGTCGGCGGGCGTGCTCGGCGTAGGTGTGCGGGAGGGCGGGCAGTTCGGCGGCCGGGGCGCCCGCGAGTTCCGCGCGGTAGAGGGCGGACACGTCGCGGGCGAGGACGGCGGCCGACGCGGCGTCCATCACGATGTGGTGCAGGGACAGGACGAGGACGTGCCGCTCGGCGCCCAGCCGGACCAGGCGGGTGACGAACAGGGGCCCGCTCGCCAGGTCGAAGCGGCGCTCGCTCTCCGCCTTGAGGGTGTCGGCGACGGCGTCACGGTCGCCCGCCGTGCCGTCGACGACGGCGAAGTCCACCTCGCCGGGCGCCCGCGCGAACTGCCGTGCCTCTCCGGCCACTTCCCGGAAGACCGTACGAAGCTGCTCGTGCCGGGCGACCAGTGCGCGCAGGGCCGACCGCAGCGCGCCCGCGTCCAGCGGTCCCGCCAGCTCGATGGCCTTGACCTCGTTGTAGGCGGTGCGGCCGGGGAGCATGCGCTCCAGGAACCAGATCCGCTGCTGGCCGGGGGACAGGGGCGCCCCGGGGTCGGACACCGGCACGGGGGCGGTCGCGGCCGGGGCGGGGGTGGTCGTCGCCGGGGCGGGGGCGGCTGTCGCGCAGGAGCGGCGCAGGGCGTCGAGGTGGACCAGGCCGGCCCGCAGGGAGGTGGGCCGCACGCCGAAGTCGACCAGGGCGACGACCTCGTCGGCGCCCGCGGCACGCACCTCGTCCACGACGGGCCGCACGCTCTCGGGGCTGCCGATGAGGGCGCGCTGGTCGCAGTAGCGGTCGTAGGCGCGGCGGAACAGGACGTCCAGGTCGTCCTCCGACATCGCCGACATGTCGACCTGGTGGCCCAGGCTGTTGGCGACCCCGCCGAACAGCGAGAGCGACGCCCGCATGTACCGCGACAGCGGTTCACGGGCCTCGGCGCGGGCCGCCGCGTGGTCCTCGGCGAGGTAGGTGTGCAGGAGCACGGCGACGCGCCCCGCGTCCGGGTCCAGGCCGTGCTCGGCGCGCGTACGCCGGTAGAGGGCGACGTTCTCGCGGAGCCGGTCGATGCCCTGCGTCATGAGGTTGGTGACGATGCCGAGGTCGTGGCGGGCGGCCAGTGCGTACGAGGCGGGATTGCCGACGACGGCCGTGTACATGGGCGGGGCGTCCTGGACGGGGCGCGGGAACAGGCGCAGGTCGCTCTCCCCGTCGCCGGTGGTGCGGCGCACCGTGTCGCCGCGCCACAACTGCCGTACCTGGGCCACCTGTTCATACATCTTCTCCTTGTGGGTGCCGAAGCGCTCGGGGAAGAAGACGAAGTCGTTGGCGTGCCAGCCGCTGGCGCAGCCGATGCCGATCCGGCCCCCGGAGAGGTTGTCGACCATCGACCACTCCTCGGCCACCCGGATCGGGTCGTGGATCGGCAGGACGACGGAGCCGGCGTTGATGCGGACGCGGTCGGTCTCGCGGGCGAGGGCGGCGGCGAGCACCGCGGGGTTGGGGAAGAGTCCGCCGAAGGAGTGGAAGTGCCGTTCGGGGATCCACAGGGAGTGGAAGCCGTTGCGGTCGGCGAAGCGGGCGGTCTCCAGGAGGTGGTCGTACTTGCCGCGGCGGGGGCTGTTCTCGTCCTGCGGGTAGTCGCCGAAGAAGTAGACGCCGAAGTCGAGGGGGCGGGCGGGCGTGCGCTCCGTCGCCTCGGCCCGGGGCGCGGCGGCGGCCGCGGCGCCGTTCCAGGCCATGGCCTGCGGCCTGGACGCCGCCTCGGACCGGGGGTCGGGGGCCGACGCCGTCGCCGACGCCGTCCGGGGCGCGGATGCTGTCTCTGTCCGGGGCGCGGGTGCCGCCGGCTGCTTGCGCTCCGGGATCGCCGCGGCCGGCGTCGCCCGTGCCTTCGTACGGAAGAAGCCCGCGTCCCGCAGCTCCCGCAGGGAGCCCTTGACCGCGTCCACGATGAACTCGACGTCGTCGTCGGTGTGTTCGGTGGAGAGGAAGAAGTTGCGCCACTCCCACACGTGGACGCCGCGCAGCATGAGGTGGTGGTAGAGCAGCTCCATGTCCGCCCGGTGCTCGAACCGGAACATCGAGCCGAAGTGGCTCAGGCTCAGCGCGAACTCCTCCGCCTCGAAGAAGGCGTTGAGCGAGTCGGCCAGGTGGTCGGTGCGGGCGTTCAGCCGCTCCTGGAGCCGCGGACTGTGCTCCTTCAGGTGGGCCAGCACGGCCCGCGTGGCGACCATCGACACGGGGTGCTGGATGTACGTACCGCCGAAGAACGTCGTGTCGGCCGCGGGGTAGCTGTCGTCGCCGTAGCTCCAGTACCCGCCGTCGATGCCGTCCATGATGTCGGCCCGCCCGGCGATGGCGCCGATGGGGAAGCCGCCGCCGAGCAGTTTGCCGTAGGTGGCGAGGTCGGGGGTGACGCCGTACAGCTCCTGCGCGCCGCGTGGCGCGGGGCGGAAGCCGGTCAGCATCTCGTCGAAGAGCAGCACGATGCCGTGGCGCGCGGTCAGCTCGCGCAGCCGGCGCACGAAGGCGGCGGGCCGCAGCGAGGGGTGGCGGCTCTGCACCGGCTCGACCACGACCGCCGCGATCTCGCCCGCCTGCCGTTCGATGACGGCGAGGCTCTCCTCGCTGCCGTAGGGCAGCACGAGCAGGTCGGCGACGGCGTTCTGCGGGATGCCCGCGGACATCGGGACGGTGGTCAGGCCCTCGCCGCCGGTGTGCGGGGAGCGGCCGAGGACGTTGTCGTTGTGGCCGTGGTAGGCGCCCTCGAAGGTGATGATCTTGGCGCGGCCGGTCGCGGCGCGGGCGAGGCGGATGGCGGCGGAGTTGGCCTCCGTGCCGGAGTTGGCGAAGGCGACGCGCTCCATGCCGGTCAGCTCGGCGAGCAGCTCGGCCGCCTCGCCGGTCTCGACGTTGCGGGGGCCGAGCTGGATGCCGCGCGAGAGGTGCTCGCGGACCGCCTCGGAGACGAAGGCGGGCTCGTGGCCGAAGAGCAGCACGCCGAAGCCCATGGTGATGTCGACGTAGTGGTTGCCGTCGATGTCCTCCAGCCGGGAGCCGTGCGCCCGCCGGCCCGCGATGGGGTACAGCATCTCCTTCGTGCTGCTGCGGAAGCCGACGGCGGCCCGGCTGTCGGCGAGCACCCTGCGGTAGCGCTGGGCGATGCGCTTGGAGGTGGGCGTCTTGGCGGTGTAGCGCCGCACGAGGTCGTCCAGGTGGGCGCGCTGCGACGCCGGGGAGCCGCCGCGGACCATGCCGGAGGCGCGGGACACCTCCAGGCGGGGGCCGTGCTGGGCGGGGCGGTCCGCCTCGGCGGCGCTCCCGGCGCCCAGCTGCTCGGTGATGCGCCGCGACAGTTCGGCCATCGCGGCGAGGTCCTGGTCGACGGCGGCGGAGACGGAGCCCTGGCCCGCGCTCATCGGTTGGCCTGGCCGGTCTGGGCCGCCAGCAGCTGGGAGAGCTGCCCCATCAGTTGGAGCTGCATCTGCGAGAGCTGGTGGACCTGGCGTACGAGGTCCTCCACCTCGCGGCGGGTGGCGTACTCGGCGCCGGGGGCGGGGGCGACTGCCGGGACCGGCTCGGGCGGGTAGGCGGTGGCGGCGGCCGGCGTGGGGGCGTACGCGGTGGGCGCGGGCGGCGCGGGCGGCGTGGGGGCGTACGCGGTGGGCGCGGGTGCCGGTGAGGCCGGGGTGTACGGAGCGGGGGCGGGCGGGGCCGGTGGCGCGCTCGGGGCCGGTATCGCCTGTGGGGCCGGTATCACGTCCGGGGCGGGCGTCACGTCCGGGGCCGCTGGGGTGCTCGGGGCCGACGGCGCCCCGCCCCCCATCTTCCGTACGATGATCAGAGCGAGGCCCTTGGACGTGCCGGCCTCCTCGAACAGCTCCCGCATCGAGACCTTGACCCGGTGCTCCTCCTCCAACTCCCGCAGCACACCGATCATCTGCAGCGAGTCGGCACCGAGGTCGAAGAAGGAGGCGTCCTCCGCTATCTCGCTGGTGTCGTAGCTGAGGTGTTTCGCGGTGACCTTGATGATGTGCTGGAGCACACGCTCGACCGCTGCCTCGTCCTGTGCCACTTCGGCCCCATCCCTTGCCGGTTGTGCGGGCCGGGGAAGGAAATTCTCCGGCCCTGTCCAGTAGTCCTTGTGCTGGAATCGGTAGCCGGGCAGGGGGATCCTGCGGCCCGCCCCGGCCATGAGAGTCCGCCAGTCGACCGGCGCCCCGCGCCGGTACAGGCCCGCCGCCGCGTCCCACAGCGATGCGAGCCCGGCGCCGCGCCGCAGCGTCGGATACGCCGCCCGGCCCGGCAGTTCGCGCCGCGCGAGCCCGCTGAGCGTGCCGTGCGGGCCGGCCTCCAGCAGCGTGCCGACGCCGGGGTGCGCGGCGCCGAGTTCGCGCAGCGCGTTGGCGAAGCGCACCGGTTCGCGCGCCTGCCGCACGAGGTAGTCGGCGTCCGGGAGCCAGCCGGGCGGCCGGGTGCGCCCGTCCAGGCCGCTCACGAACGGCACCGCGCACGGGCGGAACTCCACCCCGGCGCACAGCTCGCGCAGCCCGTCCAGCACGGGGTCCATCAGCGCGGTGTGGAACGCGTGCCGCACCGGCAGCTCCCGTGCCGGTATGCCCCGCCTGGCGAGCAGGGCGGTCAGGCGTGCCACGGCGGCGGCCGGGCCCGCGAGGACCTGGCTGTGCGTGCCGTTGCCGACGGCGAGTTCCACGCCGGGCACCTCGGCGGCCAGCTCCCGTGCCGCGCCCTCGGCGAGGGGTACCGCGACCATCGCGCCGGCTGCGCACAGGCGCTGCATGAGCGCGCCGCGTCCGGTGGTCAGGCGCAGGCCGTCCTCGACGGAGAGGGCGCCGGCCGCGTGCAGCGCCGCGTACTCCCCCACGCTGTGCCCGGCGACCACGCTCGGCGTGATCCCGGACGCGCCCCACAGGCGTACGAGCGCGCTCTGGAGGGCGTAGAGCGCGGGCTGCGCCATGTCGGTGGGCCACGGCGGCTCGCTCCCGTCCTCCCCCTCGGGCGCGAGCAGCGGGGTGAGGAGGCTGTCGCCGCCGGTGAGCGCCGCGTACTGCCGCTCGCAGGCGTCCAGGACCTCGCGTACGACGGGAAAACGCTCGTACAGGTCGCGGGCCGCGCCCCGGTGCAGGCTGCCCTGCCCCGTGAAGAGGAACCCGGTGCCGGCCCCGCCGGTACCGGCTCCGCCCGTCCCTGGCGCGTCCCGTGCCGGGTCCCGTGTCGGGTCCTGTGTCGGGTCCGCGAGCCAGGCGTCGAGGCCGGCGGTGAAGGCGGCGACGGTGTCGCCCCGCAGCGCGAGGCGGTGTCCGCGGTGGGCGCGGCCGAGTGCCAGCGTCGTGACGAGGTCGGCGGGGTCCGTGCCGGGGTGGGCGCGCAGGTGGTCGCGGAGGGCGGACGCGTTGTCGATGAGGGCGGCCCGCGTGTGGCCCGCGACGAGGAGGATGCCGGGGGCCGGCGGGGCGCCGGTGGGGCGCGGCGCGGGTTCGGGGGCCTCTTCGAGGATGACGTGGGCGTTGGTGCCGCCGACGCCGAAGGAGCTGACGCCGGCCCTGCGCGGCTCCTCGCCCCTCGGCCAGGGGCGGGCGGATTCGGGGACGTAGAACGGGCTGGCCGCGAGGTCCAGGGCCGGGTTGGGGCGGCGGAAGTTGGCCATCGGCGGGATGACGCCGTGCCGCAGCACGAGCAGCGCCTTGATGAGGCTCGCCAGGCCCGAACAGACGTCGAGGTGACCGATGTTGGCCTTGACGGAGCCGAGCGCGCAGTAGCCGGTGCGGTCGGTGTCGGCGCGGAACGCGGCGGTGGCGCCCTCGAACTCGATCGGGTCGCCCTTGAACGTGCCGGTGCCGTGGGTCTCCAGGTAGCCGATGCTTCCCGCGTCGACGCCCGCCCGGTCCAGGGCGCGCCGGATGGCGCCCCGCTGGCCGTCGGCGCTGGGGGCGCTGAACGCCCGCTTGTCGGCGCCGTCGTTGTTGACGCCCCAGCCCCGGATGACGCCGTGGACGTGGTCGCCGTCCGCGAGGGCCCGGTCGAGCCGCTTGAGGACGAGGGCCGCGACGCCCGTGCCGCCGACGGTGCCGTCCGCGTCGGCGTCGAAGGGCCGCAGCCGGCCGCTCTTGGAGAGGATGGACCCCTTGACGTACTGGTAGCCGAGGACCTGCGGCACGTGGATCGCGGCGGCGCCCGCCACCGCGAGGTCGCACTCGCCGTGGACGACGGCCTGCGCGGCGGTGGTCACGGCGACCAGCGAACTGGAGCACGCGGTCTGGACGTTGAGGGCGGGGCCGGTCAGATTGAGGCGGTGGGAGACGCGGTTGGCGGTGAAGTCGGTGAAGTTGCCGACGGTGACCTGGAGTCCGGCGACCCAGTCGGCCACGCCGGCCGGCAGGACGTTGTTCTGGAGGTAGGTCTGGAGGGAGTAGAGGTGGTAGCCGGTGCTGGCGTAGACGCCGATGTCGCTGCCGCCGGCTCCTTGCCCGCCCGCGTAGCCGGCGTCCTCCAGGGCGTGGTGCACGCACTCCAGGAACAGTCGCTGCTGCGGGTCGGTGATGCGGGCCTCGTGGGCGCTCATCCCGAAGAAGCCCGGGTCGAAGCCCGCGATGTCCTCCAGGACGCCGCTCGCCCCGACGAAGTCGTCGGCGCGGTACTGCTCCTCGCCGACCCCGGCGGCGGCCAGTTCGGCCTCGGTGAAGCGGCGTACACGGTCGGCGCCGTCGTGGATGGTGCGCCAGTACTCCTCCGGGGTGTCCGCGCCGGGCAGCCGGAAGGACATCCCGACGACGGCGACGGCATCGCGGGCGGCGGCGGCACTCATCGGGCCTCGCTCTCGACGGAGGGCACATCGCGTGGCGGCGCGGCGGCGCGCTCACGGCCGTACCGCACGAGGACGACGAACATCGCGAGGCACAGCGCGATCGCGAGGCCGTGCAGCAGGCCTACGACCTGGAGCGGGCGGAAGTGGTCCAGGAGCGCGCCGCTGACGAGCATGCCGAGCCCGAAGCCGGTGTTCTCGACGGAGGCGGAGAGGCCGAAGAGCCGGCCGCGCTGCTCGTCGGGGGCCGCCTGGAGCCGGCTGACGTAGGCGATCTCGGTGAGCCCGTCGGCCATGCCGGCGATCAGGGCGGCGGCGACGGCGACGACGGTGGGCAGCCCGGCGAAGACGACGATGAACGCGGCCGACATCACGCAGGCCCCGACGGCGAAGGCCCGCTCGCCCGGCCCCTGCCGCCCGTCGCGGCCTGTCCACAGGCGCCCGCAGAGCTGCTGCATGACGATGTTGCCGATGGCCCAGGTGGCCCAGAACTGGCTGACGAACGTGGCGGGGTGGGAGGGGTCGAGGGCGCTGGAGTAGACGGGCAGGGCGACGTTGTGGGACGAGGATCCGAGGCCGTCGGCGGCCCGGACGGCGATCATCACGGCGAGGACGGGCGCGGCGCGCAGCAGCACCAGGGAGCCGCTCCGCGGCGGCCGCTCACGTCCGGCTTCGTCCTCCCCGCTCTCCGAGGCCCGGGCCGCCTTGGTACGGATGGGCAGGGCGAGGAGGACGCAGGCGGAGACGGCGAAGGAGGCGGCGTCGAGGGAGATGGCGGCGGTGTAGCCGAGCTGGGCGACGATGAGCCCGGCGGAGGCGAACCCGGCGATCATGGCGAGGGAACGCCCGGTGGCGAGCAGGGAGTTGGCGCGTACGCGCAGTTCACCGCCGACGATCTCCGGGATGCTGCTGCGCAGGGCGACGCCCGAGAGGGTGGAGCAGAACCCGGTGACGACGGCGAGGACGTACAAAAGCCCCGCCCGGCCTGCCTCAGGAGCGATCAACAGCGCTACCATGGCCAGGCACTGCGTGAGATCGGCGCCGACCATCAACCTCTTGCGGTCGTACGCCGAGACCAGCCGTCCGCTCACAAAGCCGGATACGACGCTGGTCATCAGGCGCACGGCCATGAAGAGCCCGGCGGCCAGGGCGCTGTCGGTCACCTCGTAGATGAAGACGTTCAGGGCGACCATGTTCAGGTAACTGCCGTACGCCGAGACGCCGTTCCCCACGACGAGCAGGCGAAAGTGCCTCAACGTTCCCCCTGGTCCGCCTCTGTACTGGCCCTGTGTTGTTTCTGTGCCGCCCTCGTGCTGCGGCTTCACACTCACTCGCCCCGAAGCGCGCCTAAAGTCACCCGAGTTGGTGACTTGACAGGTCCTGAGGCGCTCGGTACCGCGAGCCTCGGTGGGGCGTCGGGCGCGGGCGGGGGATTCCTTTCTGTTTCCGCACGGGCGTGGTTAGATCAAGTGGCGGTCACAGCCGTGCAGAAGCGGTCGCCCCCTGTAGCGGCAGAAGCGGCCGCAGCCCCGCAGAAGTCGCCCGTCCCTCCGGGAGGGAAGATGCCAGCAACCACCCGCCCGCAGAGCGCACCGGCGCTGTCCCACAGGGAGCGTCAGGTGCTGGCGCACCTAGCGGAGGGCCTCTCCCACAAGCAGGTCGCCAGGCGCCTGGGCATCAGCGTGCACACGGTCAGCACGTACCTGCGCCGCATCCGCACCAAGCGGACGGCGCCGACGGTGGCGCACCTGATCCGCCTGAGCATGACGGAAAACGCGACGCAGACGGGGGCGCGCTCGATGCCTTGAGCGGCGCCTTGGGCGGCCTTTGACCTCCGGCTGAGCGGCCCGTTGGTCCTTAGGCCCGCAGGTCCGTAACTACCCGCCCCCTCCGCTGAGAACAATCTAAACCCTCGACGGGAATTGCGGATCATCCACCGTGACCGCACACGTCACGGGGTCACGAAATGCCCCGAACTGCATGCGGACATGTTCGTTCGGGTCGTGGAGTACCAGCCACCCGGAGGGACAAGGAAGTGACACCTCCAGGAGGGTCACGGGAAGCTCCGCAGGTGGAGTCGCCTTCCACACCTCGCACTCGACGGCCCCGTCGACACTGGGCTGCACGCCGAAAATGAGCGCGCTGCCCTCTCGATGCCACATGCTCGATTGCGGCTCCCACTCGCTGACGTCATCGTCACTTAGCGCATCCCGCAGGATAAGACACCCGTGCTCGATTCTCGCCAGGAATGCAACGGTGGGGCTGTCGACCACCATTCCTACTTCTCCTTATCGACACGGGGAAGACGGACGCACGGAAGGCCGTCGTGGAGTTTCCCCCTGGCCGCACCCAGAGCCAAGGGGGAACCAGGGGGACCTCGGCCGGTCAGGCTCAGGCAGTCACGGTGAACTCGCCGATCTTCCTCATGTCGCTGCCCTTGACCGACATGATCCAGAAGTTGATCTTCTTACCTTCCTTGACCGAGTAGTCACACGTCTTGCTGCTTCGGCCCTTGGTGCTGCAGAAGGGCGTGAGGTTCTTGTTGGTGCCCACGTACTGGCCCATGGCATAGATGTACCGGTGGTCGCTCTTGGTGTCCTTGACCTTGAGGACTTCGCCCTTGGCGGCCCAGGAGACCTTGGCACCGGGGTACTCGTATGTCGCGGCCTGGGCTCCCCCGGCGGAGAGACCCACCATGGCCACGGCCAGAGCGCCGGCGGCCAGGGGCATGGTCAGGTGCTTCTTCAACTGTGTTCCTTTGCTCGTTGTCCCATGGCAGATGGCCAAAAGCCGACGCCACTCTCCCATGCGCCTGGAGACCGAAGACGTCCAGGTACGCACAAACGCCGCTTCGCGAGACGGCGTTGGGGCAGGGTCGGGAGTCCAGGCCGGTCACACTTACCCGCGCGGAGACGGTCGCCGCAGAGATCGGCCCCGTGCGGCTCCCGCCGGTACTGGATCGACCGGGCCCCTCCCTGTGCTGGGAGCACCGGGTCACCTGACCCACTACGCTCCGGGCATGGACGACGAGCCGCTCGCCGAGTGGGCCGAGCGCCGGGATGCGAGGGTCGGGCAGCTTCGCGCCGTACCCCTCGTGACCGGCGGGGGCCCGCGGGCATCGCATCTGAACCCCGAGGCGCCCCGCGCGATCCAGCGGTGGAACGGCCACATGTGGGAGCCGCACGGCTTCGCGGCGAACCTCGCGGAAGCAAGGCGCGTCCTGTTTCCCCACGCAGAGGCTGCCTCCGCGCCGGAGACAACAACACCGAGGCTCGACCCCGGGACCGGCAGGCACCGGAAACCGCCGCCCTGATATCTCTGCTGGAGTGCCGGGGCCTACGCCGAGCCCCCCAGCGTGGCCAGCTTCATGGCTACCTTCGTAGCGGCGAGGTGGGCGTCCTGTCCGCTCGAACTGGGTGAGTGGCGGGCGCTGTTCCTGCGGTTCGCCCTCGACTGGCCGGATGCCCTGATCACTGCCCGCGACGGAGTGACCGACCGAGCCGTGCGGTATCGCGGCGAACCGGGTGTGGGCAAGCTCGCCACCTGGTTGAACGGTCGGGCCTGCATCGACGGGTACGACGAGCTGGAGGCCGCCGCATAGGTGCCAGGACGTGGCGGTGAGGGATCACATCGGGCCAGGTCACAGACGTATGCGGCTGATCAACTGCTCGTTCCTTCCGCCACGTCCCCTTAGGTCTTCGTCGAGGTCCTGGCAAGTTTTGGCAAGTTCCTCGCTTCCCGGTGACGCTACGGGCAAGCTCAGGCACACAGATCGTCTCCGACGTTCGAGGAGGACATCATGGCCCTGGTTGCGCTCGGCAAAGACCCGGAGAGCCCTAGCGGCGGATCGCCCACCATCTACCTCGACGATGAGAAGGACACCTACCTCGTCCAGGGGTGGAAGGTGGAAGAGGCCGAGCGCCTCGATGTGATGGACATCCCCGGCCACGAGTCGGTGGTAGAGATCCCCCGGCGCATGGTGCAGTTCTTCTTGGAGCTGAGCCAGGAGACCAAGGACGCCGACCCGGAGGTGAAGAAGGATGACGCGGACCCCGACGTTTGAGGAGCTCTTCCGCGACTGCCAGAGGACAGCCGTCCACCTGGAGATGCGCGACGCCTACATGAAGTCTGACCCGGCCTTCATCGACTGGAAGGCCGGCGTGGTCCTCGACCCTGCCGAGCGCTGGGCAGGCTGGCACGCAATCGTCACGGAAGCTGCCTCACGGGGTGTCGAGGTCCGACGCGCCCGCATCGTTTCGACGCCCGTCAGCGAGTACGTCCGTTTCGAGTACGACGTGACGGATGGGTTGAACATCGCTGCTGGGGAGAGCGTGCGTTGGCTCTCGCGACGCAACGCAACCGGGTTGACGCTTCCGGGCAACGACTTCTGGCTCTTCGACTCCACCCTCGTGCTCGTCAACCACTTCGACGGCGAGGGCGAGAACATGGCGCTGGAGCTGACCGAAGACCCGAAGGTGGCGAAGCTCTGCGACTCGGCCTTCGAGGCCGTGTGGGAGCGTGCGACTCCACACGCAGAGTTCGAGCTGATCTGATAGCCCCAGCCACGACGACATGACATCGCCATCTTCGAGCGTCCAGGAAGCCCGCAAAGCGCTCGGAAAACGACTGGCTGATATCCGCACCGCAGCCGGAATCACCAAGCGGGAGTTGGCCAAGCGTTGCGGCTGGCACGAATCGAAGGCTTCGCGCTTCGAGAGGGGCACGCGCGCCCCCTCGGAGCGCGACCTTCGTGATTGGTGTGCTGCCTGTAACGCGCAAAGCGAAGCGGAAGACCTCATCTCGACAGCCCGCGGCATCGAGGGCATGTACGTCGAGTGGCGAGACATGGAGAGCAACGGCCTCAAGCTGGCCCAAGAGTCTGTCGTCCCCCTCTGGGAGCGCACAGAACGCTTCCGCATCTACTCGCCGTGGCTCATCCCTGGCCCCGTACAGACGGCCTCGTACATCACCGCCCTCCTGACCTCCCTCCGCAGTCGCCGAGGACTCATCGACGACGTACCGGCGGCAGTGAAAGTACGCGTTGAGAAGCAACAGGTCGTCTACGGAAGGCACACCTTCGCCATCATCCTGGAGGAAAGCGTCCTCCGAACCCGCATCGGTGGCACCGACGTGATGGCGGGGCAACTCGGCTATCTGCTGAGCGCAATGGCGCTCCCCTCCATCAGCATCGGCATCATCCCTCAGAACGCCGATCGCTCGGGCCTGTGGCCTGTCGAGGGGTTCTTCCTCTACGACGATGAACTCGTGAATGTCGAGCTGGTCTCCGCACACCTCACCATCGTCCAGCGGCACGAACTTGCCATGTATGCCCAGACGTTCGCTGAGCTGGCCGAACTTGCCGTCACGGGTGTCGCCGCACGCGAAATCATTACGGACGCCATCGACTCTCTCGGGTGAATGCCTGGCAAGTCCGGGCACACTCGTGGCCCCTCACCCACTCCTCTTTCTAACTTCATGGGCACGGCTCAAAACGTGCCCGGAGAGGGCAGTGATGACGTTGGCAAGTATCGGCAAGAAAAAGGGACTGGTCGGGAACACGGTGGACGGGCCCCCGGCTGCCATCGACGTTGAGGCGATCTCCTCGCGCACCGACTCCGTACTCACCATGCGGATGGATTCCTCGACCCGTGCGGACATAGACGGCGTCACGCCGGCCATTGTTCAGCAGCTCAACTCTCTGCTCGGTGAGGACTTGGGTGCGGAGGATGACCCGCAGGTGCGGGAGCTCGTTCGCAAGGGCAACAACCTGATCGATCCCATGAACCGGCCGACCGCGAGCACTCCGGCTTTCGGGGCGTTCCTCTACCTTCGGGACGCGGCAACGCTCACGCGACGCCTCCTCTGGATCTATACCGAGCGCAACGGGCTGGGTGCGCCGTGAGCGTCAAGGAAGACCAGATCATCCGGGAACTCTCGCACTATATCTACGAGCACCCGGACGAACGGATGGCTTTGATGCCGGTGTATGACGCCGCCGTTGACCACTCACGGCGCCGAGCTTGCACCCACGAGCAGCATTGCCCTCTTATCGTCACGGGGGGCGTCGTCGTGAACGAGGATGGCTGCGTCCTCTGCCTACGGAACGGAACCCGTTACGCCCTCGCCGAGGCCGAGCCGGAAGACGAGGACGACACGCTCAGCGGTGCCGCTCTGCGCTTGCCGGCTGAGCAGGTCGGCATTCGGGACGTGTGGATCCAACCAGGCGCCGAGGGCCCCTTTCTGGTCGACGTAACCAGGCCGGGACGCCACCCCTATGGCCCCCGCCTCCGAGTCGGCATCCGTTACCTGTTCCGCGCGCACTCCGGCGCCGTCTTCCCCTCAGCGATCGAAATGGGTGCAGCCGCTTGGATGCCCCTCTCCAAGATCGGCATCGAGGCTGTCCAGCGTCGCGTCGAGAGCCTCTTGGTCGGGGCCCAATGAGTCACCGCGCCCAGCAGCTCGCTTACATGGCTGCCGTCTTTTTGATCGGCGGTGCCATCGTGCTCGGAATCTGGAGGGGCTGAATGCGCTACGTGCACCAAAGCAGCTGCACGCGCTGAAGCGCCGCCTGCTCCGGTCGGGACCGTGAAGCTGCACAGCACGCCCGGCGAGATCCACATCGGCGACTTCATTCTTCTTGACGGCAGGTACCACCGGATACGGGACATGAGGTCCGCAGGCAACTCCTACATCCGCGTCCTGCACTTCGCCGGACGGCCGCCCTTGACCCTGCGCGAGGCGCGCACCGTCTTCCGCCCCATCTGATCAGCCCGCTCGGGCTTCGTACCAAAAACCGTCACCGCACGACGCGGGGAGCTTTGGCATGGAATTTCGCAAGGTCCATGGGGCGGGCAACGACTTCGTCCTCGTCACCAACGCGGAGCCGAGAGACACCAGGGTCTGGGCCAAGACGGCAGAGCGCCTGTGTGCGAGGCGTACCGGCGTCGGCGCCGATGGCCTGGTCATCAGCCGTCCCGCCGAGGACGACACCAACGTGTTCGAAGTCGCCTGCTTCAACGCGGACGGGTCGGCGGCAACGATGTGCGGCAACGCGCTGCGGTGCGCGGCGTGGGTCGCCCACGACGAGAGCTCGGGGTCGACGACCGCCATGAAGCTCCGCATGGCGGGAGTCATGCACGAGGCGCTCGTCGACCAGGAAGCCGTATGGGTCACGGCCGAAGTGGGCGCCATCCAACCCCGCGTCTTGCAGACGATCATCAACGGCAGGCCGACGTGGTTCGACAGCGCGCACACCGGCACGGAACACGTCGTCGCCGTCGTGGACGACGTGGACGCCATCCACGCGGAAGTGGTCGGCCGAGTCGTGCGGCACCACAAGAACGTGGCGCCGCTCGGCACGAACGTCAACTTCGTCCAGCGCCTCGGCCGCCAGGCGCTCAAGATCCGCACCTACGAACGCGGTGTCGAAGCCGAGACGCTCTCCTGCGGCAGCGGGGCTGTCGCAGCCGTCGTCATCGCCACCATGCGCGGTCTCGTCGCCAAGCGCGAGGTCACCGTTCACAACCGGGCCGGTGAGCCGCTCACCGTCCGTCCGCACGACGCCCGCCCGGATCGGGCCGCCTGGGTTGGCGGCCCCGTCACCCAGACCTTCGAAGGGGTACTCGCATGACCGTCTTTCTCGACTCGACCTCGAAGCAGGCGGCGCGGAACGCCGCCGAGAAAATCCGCGAGTGGGCGCGAGGCCGGCAGGGCCTCGGCGTCGCCCTCATCTACGGGCCGGTGTCCGCCGAAGACAGGCTCTACCATTCCCAGTGCCCCGTCGAGCAGCGGTCCGTGACCGCCCTGGGCGAGGCCCTCGAAGAGATCGGCGCGCGGTGGAACGTGCTGGACCCCACCCAGCCCGACTTCATCAGGGAACTGGTCTCGTACGACGTGGCCCTCTCGAACCTGCACGGCCCCTACGGTGAGGACGGTCGTCTTCAGGGCCTGCTCGACTACCTTCGCGTGCCCTACTGCGGCAGCGGGGTACAGGCGTCCGCGGTGGCCGCTGACAAGATCCTCTGCAAGCGGATCATGCTGACCCTCGGCGTCCCGACGCCCGGTTGGCGCGTCTGGTCCGGCGGCCCGGTGAACTGGGGCAGCCGAGCCGTCATGGTGAAGCCGCCGTTCGGCGGGTCCAGCGTGGGCATGAGCCTCGTCCGCGACGCGGTCGACCTGCCCGGCGCCCTGGCGGAGGCCGCAGGTGAAAACGGCGACGAGGTGCTCGTCGAGGACTACGTGGTCGGCACCCCCGTGACCGTGGGAATGCTGGAGCTTCCGGGCGGCTCGGTGATCGTCTTCCCGCCGCTGACCACCGAGGCGACCGATGCCGAGTTCTACGACGCCGACACCAAGCTCGACGCGGACTCGAGGGGCGCCGTCACCGTCCGCGCCGCCGAGCTGGAGACCGTAGCGATGAACCGGATCGCCGGGGACGCCCGGACGCTGTGGGAAGGGATCGGGCTGCGCGGCTCGGCCCGCATCGACTTCATCGTCACCGAGAAGGGCGACGCGTACGTGCTGGAGGTCAACAGCACGCCGGGCATGTCCCGTGACAGCAACTTCGCGGTCGGGGCGGCGATGGTCGGGCTCACGCACACGGATGTCGTACTGGCGATGCTTCATGAGGCCCTGACCCGGCCACCGTACGATGTTCCCCTGCCCCCTCCCGTGTTCTCCAGCACCACGGTGACGCGGGAGGCTGCCGTCTCCCTGTAGGAGCAATGCCACTGTGCCGCGCGCCCACGAAGTCCCCATGTGCCGACAGCTCATCACCCCCGCCGAATGGGATCTCCACGGAGGGTGGGCACTGGGAGACAGGATCGAATGGTCCAACCGGGCGTGCGGCCTGGCGTCGCTCCGGATGATTCTCCTGGCGTACGGTCAGGAAGCGCCCACAGTGACGGAACTTTTGAAACTGGCTGTCAAGAACGAAGTGCTGACGCCCCGCGGAGCCCTGCACGCGGGGATCGCAAGCCTGGCCACCGAGCTAGGAGTTCCCTCGACCGCTGAACCCGTCCGCGTCGAGGAGCTGCCGGCCAGACTCGATGAAGCACCACTCATCGTGTCCGTGACCGAGCAGTTCCCCGACGATGGACGTTCGGGCGGCCACCTCGTCATCCTGCGCGGATACGAAGACGGCCCAGATCCAACCATCCACTTCCGCGACCCGTCCGCGTGGGGCCAGAGGCACGACAGCGTTCCACTCAGCCGCCTGGCCCCCTCTTACACGGGCCGCGCGATTACCTTCGCTCCCCTGACCAACGGAGAGTTCCGATGACCGAGGCAGACGGTGCGACCGCCACCGACGTAACCGATGCAGAAGCCGAGCCGGTAGGCGGACGGACGATCGCTGTACTGGGCGAGATGCTGGAGCTGGGCGACGGAGCCGTGGAGGCCCATCGTTCCGTGGGGCGCATGGCTGGCGAACTGGGCGTTGACATGGTGATCGGCGTCGGCGGGGACATGGTGAAGCAGCTCGTTCTATACGCGGGCGCGGCTGGCGTGCCCGACGTTGCGATGGTCGCCGACAATGAGACGGCCGCAGCCCTGCTCGAAAAGATCCTTCTGCATGGTGACAAGGTGCTCGTAAAGGCATCGCGAGGCGGCATGTTGTGGCAGGTAGCCCAGCGGTTGACTGGGCAGCCTGTTACCGGGTTCTGATGCCCCGAACTCCCCAGCGGTCAACCTCACCCTGAACGACTACAGGCCGTTTCGTTTGCTCCCGATCGTCACTTCCGAACCGAACCCCTGCGAGTTGACCGTTGCGGGGATCTGCCAGCTCCAGCATTAGATGAGTCGGACGTTAATTGGGCCAGCCCAGACGATATCGGCGGTGCGGTGCCCGCGGGCCGAGCGGCGAGTGACCTCATGCGCCCTTGTCGTACTCCTGTTCCCTCGAAGACCCCCGGAAGGGTAGTTCGAGGGCTGTCTTGGATTAGGGGAATATGACCCGGGCAGGAAGGGACTGACCGGCCCCGTGATCAACAGGAGGAATTGTGTCCGGATACATCAGCGCCCCTCCGAGCCGTCAGTACTGGGCACGTCTGAGTAAAATTCCCGGCGCGGGGGATGCCCGGTACGAGCCGCAGAACGTCGAAGCCCCCAAGGGGAGCTTCCTCCCCAACGGGGACGGTGCTCGCTTCGCGGAATTGAACGACGATTCCATTTTTGCGGACCACGTCTTCACAGTGCCCGCAGATACCGTGGACATCGACTTCACCTGGAAGCTCACCGCCCCCCCCCACCGCACTGCCACATTCGAGTACATCGCTATCACCGCCGACAACACCCTGCTCGCTTCGTTCGACTTCCACAACACGACCCCGCCGTCTGTGGTAAAGCACAACGTGCCGCTGGGCGGCCTCACCGGCAGGCACACCATCCTCGGACGATGGAATGTCGCGGATAGCCCGAACGCCTACTACTCGGCCGTCGATGTGCTCATCGAAGACTCCTGAGCCCTCTGCCCATCGCGTCGCCCTGCTGCTCGCGACTCCGATCCAGTCCGAATTACCTGGTGAGGACGCGTCATTGGTAAGCCCAGGGCGACGCCCTTCGCCGCCACAGGATCGCCACGCAGCACCGAGAAACACCCGGAAACAGTCACAAAGAGTGAGCAGCGATCACTCGACGGCGGAGGTATAGAAGTGGCCCCTGACCAGGCAAAACACCTGATCAGGGGCCTGCCCCCGAAGGGGCGGCAGACGAGTCGGCCTATACGCCGGGCACTGTTCCTGCGGTTCGCCCTCGACTGGCCGGATGCCCTGATCGCTGCCCGTGACGGAGTGACCGATCGGGCGGTGCGGTACCGCGTCGAGCGCGGCGTGGGCAAGCTCGCCGCGTGGCTGAACGGCCGGACCTACATCGACGGGTACGACGAGCTGGAGGCTGCCGCCTGAGCATGGCCCCGCTCCCATCTGGGAGCGGGGCCGCCTTGTTGGGACCAGCTATGCACCTATCTGCAACTCAAGCCAGCAGCCGCCCAGAAGTCCCAAGTCGCTTGACCATGATCGTGAAGACGGGCGAATCCTCGAAAGGCTTTTGCTCGCCGATCTTCTCGTACTTCCAGGACTCGTAAAGGGCCTGGACTTTCGGATGTGTCGTGTCGACCAGGAGCGTCGCGAAGTCATCGCTACGGCTGTCCACCAGCGCCTCATGGAGCTTCGTGGAAACACCGGTCTTGCGCCACTTCTCCATCACCATCAACTCTGACAGAGCGAAGACCGCAGCCTCAGATGGTACGGATTCGGGGCGTTCCGATCCCTTCCACCAACCACCGGGTTCGAACGCCGCGCCATAGGCGAAGCCTGTGGGCGCCCCCTTGTCGAACCCCACGACACATGACCAGCTCTCCTTGCTGTTCCAGTGATCTACGAACCAGGCGAAGCGTTCCCTCTCGTGGAAGCGGTCCTCGCCGCCGTCGTAGACAGCGTCGTGCATGTCGAGGAGCATCTCCCGGATGTCGGCAGCGTCCTTATGCGCGTAGGTCTTCAGATCCATGCCTGTGCCCTCTCTGCCCAGTCCAGAACACTGGGCTCCCTTGTCCCCGACGACACCACGAGCTTGCGAACGTTCGCCAGGGTGTCGGTCGTGCGCTTCGATCCGCGAACCTTGGCCAGGAGGCCGACAGCTCGGTTTGCCGTGCTGCAAGCTTGCTCCAGGTCACCTTGCTTGGCCTGCGCCAGGGACAAGTGCGCGGTGTAGTAAGTCCGGTTCCGGAGGAGATCCGGACGGATGGCACGCAGAGCACGGTGCAAGTGGTACTCCGCACGCTCGGGTTCACCAAGACGGAGCCACACGATCGACGTGAGGCCGTCAAGTTCGGCTTCGTCGTAGAACGTGATCCATGGGGGCCGCCCCACGTCCATGTGTCGGCCGAACGAGCGTTCAGCGGCGTTAAGGGCCCTGAGAGCGGTGCTTCGCTCGCGGCTTCCTGCGTAGGCGTGGGCATTGCGCATGTGTGCGAGTGAGGCGTACAGCGGGTCCTTCTTCGCGATGGCCAAGCTCTTGGCCGCGTCTGCTGCGGCGGAGACTTCGGCGTAGTCCTTACGCTGTCCGGCCACCATCGCAAGGTGGTTCCACACGTGGTACTGCGTCTCGCTGTCTCCCGACAGGCCGGCGAACGTGACGGCGGTGTCCAGGTGGTTGCGAGCGCGGGTACGGGCTTGAGCGTCGATGGCGGCGAAGGCCGCCGAGCAAGTGACGTCCGAGGCCAGGCAGTAGAGCTTCGTCCGCACCCATGCCGAGGCGCCGCCTGCGGCCAGTGACGACTTGATTCGCATGGCCAGTTCTACGGCGTGGTTCTCAACTTGCTCGGCACCGCCGAGCGCTTGGTCATCCGCAACGATCTCGGCGTACTCGGCATGGAAGCGGTTCACGTCGCTCTGGCCGAGGCGGGGGCGCGCGGCGCCCGTCGTGAGCGCGACTGCGGTTCCGGTGGCGGCGGCGAAAAGAGTACGGCGGTACATCGGGTCCTCCGGTGGTGCTTGTGCTGCCTTCTTGGACCGGGGGGCGAAACCCAGGTCGATGGCTGAACGACCGAGTACTTTCTCGACACACAACCGCTGCTTGGCCTGCGGCCATTGGGTCTTGCCGTCCAGCCACCTCCGGATGTCTCGATCAGTGACGTGGCCTTCCTGCCCCGTCAGAGCCCCGATCTCCGTGTTGATGCGTCGAGCTAACTCCGCCTGCCCTATCCGGCAGTCGTCCATAGCCGCAGCGAGCTTGCGGTTCTCTCCCACAACCGCAAGGTAGCGGCGGGGCCGCCAAGGGGGACACCCCGAAGGTAAAAATCACCGGGGTCACCCCTTCGGCATCTGGAGAAATCACCTGTCGAAGACAAAGCCTCGGCGGTGCACTGGTCTCTCGCCACCACCGCCGCAGCGAAGAGACGCCACCCATGGTGCTCGCTGCATGGAGGAGAGCGGCCGGCCTCCCTCCTTCAAGGACGGCCGCTCCACCCCGGAGGGAAGCCCCGTGACCATGACAGCCACCCGACCGACTGGGACAGGTGCCCCCGGTTACACCGAGACCTGGCCATGCGAGCCGGAGTCCGCCCGCCGTGCCCGCTTGCTCGTCTCTGCCGCCCTCAACGCGTGGGGAGCGGACGAGCTGGTCGACGCTGGGACGTACATCGTCTCCGAACTCGTCGCCAACGCCATCAACCACACCTCTTGCCGCTTGGTTCGCGTCAGCGTTCATCGGCCGGGCAGCGGTGTGGTCCGGATCGGCGTCAGCGACAAGTGCCGTCGTACGCCCGAGCTGAAGTACCCCGGCGACGGCCAGGAAGGCGGGCGCGGCCTGCTTCTTGTAGATGCGATGAGCTGGCGTTGGGGCTACGACCGAAAGCCGTGGGGAAAGGTCGTATGGGCAGAGCTTCGCGAAGGTAGGCCCGCGTGATGGCCAAACATGCGAAGCGACGTACAGCGTTCTCCGTCGTTCCTCGCGCCTTCGGGCTGCCCGGCCAGGCCGAGAGCCGCGAGCGGGGCTCGTCCTGGACACACCGCCTTCCTGAACGGGGATTCGCCGCATCCGAGGGCGTCGGACCAGAAACGGACCTCCTTGAACGGTTACTCGCTGCCATGCGAAGGCAGCAAGTCGAGGAGTCCGGGGATGGACCTGTCCACATCACGGTCGAGGCCATCCAGCAGACCGCGGATTACGTGCTCAGCACCTATTTGGACCAGGCCGAGGACGGTGAACTTGACGCCACCATCCTCACGCTTCAGGGGTACCTCTCGGCCCTCGCCCAGGAGGCCGAGACGCAGTTGGACATGGGGCGAATCGTGGTTCGCGAGATGGTCACCCGCGCGCGAGCCGTGGCCAGCGAGGAGTGCCGACCGTCCCGGAAGAGCGCCAGGAGCGCCGCCCAGACGACACGCGATCTCTTGGCCCTATTGACCCGTGAGGGCTGGGGCACCTCGACGGCAGAGACGAGGGAGCCAGCCCACTCCTAAGAGGCGGGTCATCGACTTGTCCTGGGCCCTCCGCACAAGATCCCCGCACCCCCAAGGAAACAGGAAGAGCTAGTTATGCCGGAATTCTGGAGCCTGCGCCGCATCCGCACCTACCTGGCCGTGCAGAGGCGCTTCGAGCCCTACAACGCCGTCGACGCCATGGTTGAGGAGGTGGGCGGCGCGGACATGCCGTCCGAAGGCTCGTACCTGACGATCTCCGCCTTCAAGTTCCGGGCGTCGGCGGGGGGGCAAGACGGGGTTCGCCGCTCTGAAGGTGATCCACCAGAAACACCCGGTCGCGATTCACGCGCTGTATACGTACCTGGCCGGGATGGGTGTGCTCGTTGCCCTGGCCCTCGCCTCGTTCCTCCCCGAGGTAACGGGCCGATGAGGGGCGCGTTCCGCCGCAGGCCGGTGCTCTCAAACTACGAGCGCAACATGCAGCGGATTATGCATCCTCCCAAGCCGACTCTCCGCGATCAGTTCTGGGGCGCCTGCTGGTGGCTGCAAAGGCAGTGGTGCCGGCACGTGACGCAGCGTGAATTGCATCGGCGGCTGGACGGAGCACGCCTACTGGTTGGGGCGGCACGCCCGCCGGAGTGGGACGCGCCGGAGTTCACCGAGCGCTCGCTCCAGCGTCTCGCGGCGGATTTCAACAGGTGGCAGCAGAGCGAAGCGACCTCTACGCACGGGCCCCTTCCGGGACCCGGCGAGCGGGGTGGCTCTTAACGGACTTCCGCCATCGGTGGGGACCACCCGAGGCGCCGGTGCTCCATCACGGCCGGCTGTTTAACCGATGGCGGAGCCCAGGCCGTGGCGACGGACGGGCACCTCCCGCGCCCAGAGGGTCCGGGGACGACGAGAGAAGGAGAGCGCACTATGCCTGCTATCACCGAGACCGAGCCCGACGAGGCCGAGGTCGTCGAAAGCGACACCGAGGTTGCCACCGAAGACGATGGGGACGACCCCGACGCGGCCGAGCCGCTCGCCGCATACGACGTGCTCGCGGTCTGACGCGGCACCGTCCACACGCTCCGCCCGGCGCCACTCTCGACAGGTCGAGCCGGGCGGCCCGGCGCGGTCGTCTTCCCCCCGAGGTCGGCCGCGCCACCCAACAGTCCATCCACTCATCCGAGGAGTCTTCGTGACGACCACTACGCCGACCACCGCCCGTCCGTGGGGAATCGGCCGCCTGGCACCGTACCCGACCACCACCCACCGCCCGCACGCCACGATCGCCATTGACCCCGCCACCCAGCTCGGCGTGTTCCGCGACCGCGCTGGCCTCGTGGTCGAGATGGGCAAGCACGGCACGAGTTCCGGCACCGAGACGTCCACGACCACGAACTCCGACTCCAAGAACGACCAGGGCCACGACCAGGACAGCAACCAGGACTGATGACGAAAGCCGAGAAGAGGCCGGTCCTGGTGGCCACGGAGGCGGACGACATCACCGCCGACATGGTCATCACTGAAATCAACCGGCTCGACGTGCCGGTGGTCCGGTTCAATCCCGCTGACATCGGCGGGGACCTCGCGGTCTCGGCTCGGTTCGGCACCTGCCCGGCCCCCGTGGTCGGGCAGGTGCGTACCCCGTCGAGAATCGCTGACCTGACCCAAATCCGGTCGGTGTACTGGCGCCGCCCCGAGTGGCCCTCGTTCCCTCACCTGTCACCCGATGACTCCCGCTTTGCGGCAGCGCAAGTCCGCTACGGGCTCGGTGGCACCCTCTACGCCCTAGGCGGCCCGCTCTGGGTCAACCACCCGTTACGAATCGCTGCGGCCGACTACAAACCTGCTCAGCTCGCTCTCGCCCAGCGCCTCGGCTTCGCCGTCCCACCCACCCTGGTCACCAACGACCCCGACGAGGCCCGCGAGTTCATTCGCGACCAGGGTGACGCGATCTACAAGACACTGAGATGGACCCCGTACACACGTGACGGGGTACCGGTCACCGGGTGGGCTGACCCCGTCAGTTCCGACGAGATCGACGAGACCATTCGCGTCACCCCTCATCTGTTCCAGGCTCGGGTGGACAAGGTCGCCGACCTCCGGGTCCTGATCGTCGGCCGGCACACGTTCGCCGTGCGCATCGACTCCGAACTGCTGGACTGGCGCAAGGACTACAGCGCCCTGACCTACACCGTTGAGTACCTCCCCGACTGGGTGGACAAAGCACTGCACGCCTACCTGGACCGCCTGGAGCTGGTATCAGGGAGCTTCGATTTCGCGGTGGATCGCGCAGGGGATTACTGGTGGCTGGAGCTGAACCCCAACGGCCAATGGGGGTGGCTGGAGACTGAGACCGGCCTCCCGATGTCCGCAGCCTTTGCCGACCTACTCACGCAAGGAGACAGCCGATGACAGACTCCGCGTCCGAGCGGCGTCGCATGGCCGCCGCGCTCATGAACAAGGGCGTCCTGACACTTCCCTGGCTGCGCGGGGCGGTGGAGAGCGTGCCGCGCGAGCAATTCCTCCACCCCGGGGTCTTCCTCGACGAGGGGCGGACGTGGCGACCCCTGACAGCTCTTGGGACGGACCCGGACGAGTGGCTGAAGATCGCCTACAGCGTCGACACCCTGACCACCCAGCTCGACGGCCACCTCACCGCTGATCAAGTGAGCGAGCCCGTCTCGGGCGTACCGACGTCCTCCTCAACCGACCCGACCACAGTCGTGGGCATGATCGAGGCCTTGGACCTCCAGGCGGAACACCGCGTCCTGGAGATCGGTACTGGCACCGGCTACTCCACGGCCCTGATGTGCCACTACCTCGGCGAGGACAACGTCACCACGATCGAGGTCGACCCGCAGGTGGCAACGCGCGCTGATGCTGCCCTGGAGACAGTCGGCTACTCGACTTGGACCGTGACCGGCGATGGACTTCTTGGCCACCCGCGCCGAGCGCCCTACGACCGGGTGATCGCTACCTGTGCCGTCCGCCGCATCCCGTACACCTGGGTCAGGCAGACGAGGCCCGACGGCATCGTCCTCAGCACCGTGGGCTCGTGGCCCTGGGGAACCGGCCTTGCGAAGGTCACCGTCAATGACAACGGCACCGCCGAGGGTTCGATTATCGGGCGCTCCTCGTTCATGCAGGCCCGCGCCCAGGCAGTCACCCCCGTGGCCGGTGACCTGTCGGCCCGTACCGCGTATGCCAACAGCAAGCGAGAGGCAAGGTTGTCGCCACTCCGGCTGGAGGAATGGGTACCCGCCTTCCTCGCGCAGCTTTCCATTCCCGGCGCCCATTTCGTCCGTGCTGCCACAAGCGACGGTGCCCGACTGCTCTACCTCTTCGATGCTGAGCGCGAGTCCTTCGCGCACTTCATTGAGGACGGTGATGGCTGGGTCGTCCGGCAAGGTGGTCCCGTGGCTCTGTGGGACAAGGTTGAGCGGACCCTCATCGCCTGGCACGCCGCAGGGAAACCTGACATCTCCGCAGTACAGCTCCGGATTACGGAGCAGTCCCATACGTACTGGATCGGCGATCACCCAGAACTGCGCTGGGAGCATCGCCTCAACGCTGCCTACTGAGTCTGTGAAGCGACGCTAGGGTTGACGCATGGACGAGGAACCTCTGTCGGAGTGGGCAGAGCGGCGGGACGCGAAGGTCGGCCAGCTACGGGCGGTCCCGATCGTGTCGGGCAACAGCCCCAAGGGTTCACACGTGAGCCCTGACGCACCACGCGCCATCGAGCGGTGGAACGGGTATGCATGGGAGCCGTACGGGTTCGCCACAAGCCTCGCCGAGACCAAGCGCGTCCTCTTCCCCGAGGCCAATACTGCCGCCGCCAGCTCGCCCGGACCTGCTAGGCAGCCGCTCGCCCCAGGCAGGGGCAGACACCGAAGCCGTAGGCGCCTCAAGGCCCCGGCTCGTTCCCTCACCGAAGGCGAATGAGTCGGGGCTCTCTCAGCGCGTAGAACTTGAGGTCGTGGGCGTCCGCGAGGTCTTCGACGGCCTCTCGGACCGCCTTCTCCTCGGCGCGTGTCCCATCGCTGGCCTCTAGAACCGCGTCAACAGCCTCGTTCACGGCCACTCGCGGAACGTCATCTGGGTCGTGCACGACCGCCATACTCTCCGACGACACGACGCCGGTCTCCGGGTGGCTCATGAGCGGTGAGCCTTAGCGGCGCTCACGCCGCCACAGGATCGCCACACAGCACTGAGAAACACCCGTAATCAGCTACAAAGAGTGAGCAACGACAGCTCGGCCCTGGAGAAGGAAAAAGGCCCCTGACCAGGCAAAATGCCAGATCAGGGGCCTCCCCCTATGGGGGCGGCAGACGAGTCGGGCTGTACGCCGGGTTCTGTGCCGCGGGTCCTCGCGGACGTCGCGGTGACGGCCATCCATCTAGGGCCGGCATTGCTGCCGGCCTCGTGCGGTCTACCCGCGGACTCGGGCGGGCAGCCCTCGGTCGTCCGCGCAGAGACGCCGGGGCGTCTCCTTTTGACCTTGCTCCAGGTGGGGTTTACCTAGCTGCCCAGGTCACCCTGGGCACTGGTGGTCTCTTACACCACCGTTTCACCCTTACCCGGCACCGAAGCGCCGGGCGGTCTGTTTTCTGTGGCACTGTCCCGCGGGTCACCCCGGGTGGCCGTTAGCCATCACCTTGCCCTGTGGAGCCCGGACGTTCCTCGGGAAGGTCCCCCGAAGGGGTCTTCACGCGGCCGTCCGCCCGGCTCGTCTGCCGTGCCGACCATGTTACCCGCCGGGCCCCCGGGCTCGGCGCCGTGGCCGCCGTCGCCAGGAAGGAGCCCGCCAAAATCAGCGTGAAGGCCGCCACGACGTCCGCCGTCAGCGGCTCGGACAGGAAGGTGACGCCGGCCGCCACCGCCACCGCCGGATTGACGTACGTGAAGACGACCGCCCGGGTCGGGCCTGCCTCCCGGATCAGCTCCAGGAAGACGACGAACGCCAGCGCCGTGCAGATCACGCCGAGGCCCGCCAGGGACGCCAGCGTCGGGGCGTCGGGCAACGTCCCCGGCCAGGTGGCCGCCGCCGCGGGGGCGTAGACCAGGGCCGCGAGGACCAGGCAGGGCGCGATCAGCTGGAGGGTGGGGACCTCGCGGAGGTGGCGGGCCGCGATGAGCGGGGCCACCGCGTAGCCCAGCGCGGTGAGCATGACCTCGGTCAGGGACCACGCGTCGCCGCCCCCGAGATGCGGCACGGTCAGCACCGCGACGCCCGCGAGGCCGAGGCCCAGGCCGGTCAGGCGGCGCGGGCCGAGGCGTTCCGTGTCGCCGAAGAAGCGGGCCAGCAGGGCGCCGATGATCGGCACGGCGGCGATGAGCAGCCCCGCCGTGGAGCTGGAGATGCGGCGTTCGGCGTCGGTCAGGGTCCACCACGGGCCGAGGATCTCCACACCGGCGAAGGCCAGCATGGGGCGCCAGTGCGTCCTCAGTACGCGGGGCAGCCCGCCCTGTCGTACGGCGAAGGGCAGCAGGAGCGCCGCGCCCAGCGCACAGCGGGCGAAGACCACGAACGAGGGGGACAGGTCGCTGTCCACCGCCACTTTGATCATGAAGTAGGGGATGCCCCAGAGGACTCCCATGAGTGAGAAGAGGAACCAGCCGCGTGCCGTCATGCGGGCAGTCTCGGCCGCGTCGGCGCTCCCCGTCTTGAACGCTGTTGCGGTCCGACGCTGTCGCGGTACGCCGCCGGGGTCACCCCGAGCACCCTGCGGAACCAGCGCGTGAGATGCGCCTGGTCCGCGAAGCCCACCAGGGCGGCCGCCTCCGCCGGGCGCAGGCCCGCCTCCAGGTGCGTGCGGGCCAGTGTCACGCGGTGCTGGGCGAGCCAGGCGTAGGGCGGCATCCCCGTCGACGTACGGAAGGCGCGCAGGAGTTGGTAGCGGGACAGGCCGAGCGGGGCGGCGAGTTCGGCGAGGGTGGGCGGGGCGAGGAGTTCGTCGGCGAGGCGGTCGCGGACGGCGCGGGTGAGGTGGTCGGCGCCCGGTACGCGGTCGGCGAGGGGGCGGGCGGCGCCGTGTCTGCGGGCGAGGGCGGTGAGCAGCCAGGAGAGCCGGGATTCCGCCTCCAACGGGTCGCCGTGGCCGCCCAGTTCGGTGTGCGCCGCGCGCAGGGCCGCCGCCAGTTCGGGGTCGTCCATGACCGGCTCGGGGAAGTGCGGCGTGGTCGCGGTGCCCTCGGTGAGGAGGGACGGGGCGGGGTACATGGCCCGGTAGGCGTAGCCGCCGCTCGCGCCGGGGCCGCCGGTGTGCACCTCGCCGGGGGCGAGGACGACGACGGTGCCAGGTCCGACGTGCAGCTGTCCGCCCCGGTAGTCGATGATCTCGGTACCGCCGACGCAGACGCCGACGGTGAACTCCGCGTGGTAGTGCGGGGCGTACCGGTGCCGGTCGAAGCGCGCGGTCAGCAGGTCGAGGCTCTCGCCGCCCGGTCCGAGGGGCGCTCTGGCCCACTGCGCCTGTTCGCGTGGGCGGCCCGCCCGTGCCGTCGTCGTCCGCTCGCTCATGTGCCGCCGCTCCCCCGTGCCGCTCCGCGCGGGCCGGCGCCCGCGGGACCTCGACCTTCCTGTACGAGGGGCAACGCCCGCACGTCCTGCTTCCATGCCGCGCCGGCCGGGGCCGCACCCTCGGACCGGGATGTCCGGGACATCCAGGACGTTCGTGAACGCCGTCTCTCCGGGCGCGGCGGGTCCCTCCCGCGTCAGGCCGGGGTGAACCGGACCTTCGACGTCTCCGGGTCGGCCTGGGTGAGGCGTACGCGCAGATGCTCGCCCAGGGGGAGTTCCGTGGGGCCGCCCTCGACGCGGGCCACGATCGCCGGATCGGTCAGCTGCACGGTGCCGACGGCCGGCTGGTGCTCCTTGACGTCCACCACCACCGCGTCGAAGACCTCCCCCACCCGGTCCCTGAGCAGCGCGGCCTCCACGATGTCCACGCACTCGCGCTCCACGGTGTTGCCGCGGCGGGCGCCGTCCGCCATCTCCTTGGGCAGCTCGTCCAGGGCGGCGAGCACCCACTGCGGGACCCCCGCGTCCGCGCAGGCCGCGAGGCACAGCTCGGAGGCGTAGCGGTCCACCAGGCGGCGCAGCGGGGCCGTGCAGTGCGTGTAGGGGGCGGCGACGGCGGCGTGCAGGGTGTGTTCGGGGAGCGCGCCGCCGCTGAACGCGGTGTAGCCCGCGCCGCGCAGCAGCGTCGTGCACTCCTGGAGGAACGCGGCGTGGTGGGGGTGCCGGGGGTCGAGGGAGCGGACGAGTTCCGCGTAGGGGACGTGGTGCGGCCAGTCGATGCGCAGGGCCTTGGCGGTGCGGCGCAGACGCCCGACGGCGCCGTCGGGGGCGGTGGGCAGGGTGCGCAGGATGCCCGTACCGGAGTCGATCATCAGCTGGGCGGCGGCCATGCCGGTGAGCAGGGAGATCTGGGCGTTCCAGCCGTCGGCGGGCAGCGGGGCGCGGTAGGCGAGTTCGTACGTGCCGGCGCGCTCGACGATCTCCTGTTCGGGCACGTTGAGGGAGATGCCGCCGCGCTCGACCTCCAGGTGCTCGCGCAGGGTCCCGATGTCCCGCAGCAGGGCGAGCGGCTCCTCCGCGGTGCCGTCGTCGATGGCCCGCTGCACGCCCGCGTAGTCCAGTTTCGCCCGGCTGCGTACGAGGGCACGGCGTACGTCGGTGTGGGTGGCGCGGCCGTCCGCGTCGAGGTCGATCGTCCACAGGACGGCCGGGCAGGTCTGGCCGGGCAGCAGGCTGGCGGCGCCCTCGCTGAGGGCCGCGGGGTGCAGCGGGACCTTCTCGTCGGGGAAGTAGAGCGTCGTGACGCGGCGGTGCGCCTCGGCGTCGGTCGGGCCGCCGGGTGTGACGTAGGCGGCGACGTCGGCGATCGCGTACCGCACCCGGAAGCCGCCGCTGCCGCGCCGCGCGAGGTGCATGGCCTGGTCCAGGTCGACGGAGGCGGGCGGGTCGATGGTGAACAGGGGGATGTCCGTGGCGTCGTGGTCCGGGAGCCGGGGTGCGGCGGCGGCCTGTTCCGCCTCGGCGAGGACGTCGGCCGGGAAGGCGTCGGGCACGTCGAGTGCCGTACGCAGTTCGCGCAGCGCGGCCCGCAACGGAGCCTCCGCTGCGCCGGTCACATGGAGCTGGCGGCGGGGCATGCCCCCGAGCGTAGGGCGCCGGGGACGGCTCGGCACCCTGTGCGGGCGGTCCGGTTTGTGGGGGGTGGGCGGGGGCTCCGGTTTGCGGGGGGGGGTGGGCGGGTGCCCCGGCTTGCGGGGCGGGTGGGCGGGTGTCCCGGCTTGCCTAGGGTGGGCAGGCGCCCCGGCTTACGCGCCCCCGCGAGGCCCCCGCCCGCGCGGACCCGGCCGGTGCTCGCGCCCCCGTAACCTTTTACGCGTCCCCCGTCACCCTCGTACCGCTCAAGGAGTCCGATCGTGCTCGTCCTGCTGCCGCCGTCCGAAGGCAAGGCCTCTTCGGGGCGGGGCGCCCCGCTCAAGTTCGAGGCCCTGTCGTTGCCGGGGCTGGCGGAGGCGCGTCGGGCGGTGTTCGACGAGCTGGTCGAGCTGTGCGCCGCCGACGAGGAGAAGGCGCGGGACGTGCTCGGGCTGAGCGAGGGGCTGCGGGGCGAGGTCGCCAAGAACGCCGGGCTGCGCACCGCGGGCGCACGTCCCGCCGGGGAGATCTACACCGGCGTGCTGTACGACGCGCTGGACCTCGCCTCTCTGGACGCCGCCGCCAGGCGCCGCGCCGCCCGCTCCCTGCTCGTCTTCTCGGGGCTGTGGGGTGCCGTCGGCGTCAGCGACAAGATCCCCTCCTACCGCTGCTCGATGGGCGTGAAGCTGCCGGGCCTCGGCGCCCTCGGCGCGTACTGGCGCACGCCGATGGCCGACGTCATGCCCGAGGCGGCGGGCGACGGGCTCGTCCTGGACCTGCGGTCGTCGGCGTACGCGGCGGCGTGGAAGCCGAAGGGCGAGGTGGCCGGGCGGACGGCGACCGTGCGGGTGCTGCACGCGCAGCTGGTCGACGGGGTGGAGAAGCGGTCCGTGGTCTCCCACTTCAACAAGGCCACGAAGGGCCGGATCGTACGGTCTCTGCTGGCGACCGGCGCGCAGCCGAAGGACCCGGCCGAGCTGGTCGAGGTGCTGCGGGAGCTGGGGCACGTGGTGGAGGCGCAGGCGCCGGCGAGGGCGGGGAAGCCCTGGGCGTTGGATGTGGTGGTGCGGGACATCCACTGAGGCCGGCCCCGAGCGCCCGGGGGTGTTGCAACATGCGCAACGGCCTTTGCGCATGCTGTGGGACCGGGGCAGGATTCCGGCATGCCGTCTGCGAAGCCCTCTGTCCTCGATCTCGCTCCCGTCGTGCCCGTGGTCGTCGTCGACGACCTCAATGACGCCGTGCCGCTGGCACGGGCCCTGGTGGCCGGCGGGCTGCCCGCGATCGAGGTGACGCTGCGGACGCCCGTCGCGCTCGACGCGATCCGGGCCATCGCCGCCGAGGTGCCGGAGGCGGTCGTCGGCGCGGGGACCGTGATCAGCGCGCGGAACGTGGCCGACGCCACGGCGGCCGGCGCCCGCTTCCTCGTCAGTCCGGGTTGGACGGACACGCTGCTGGAGGCCATGCGGGGGTCGGCGGTGCCGTTCCTGCCCGGGGTCTCCACGACCTCGGAGGTCGTGGCGCTGCTCGAACGCGGCGTCACGGAGATGAAGTTCTTCCCCGCGGCGGCGGCCGGCGGCACCGCCTATCTGAAGTCCCTCGGCGGCCCGCTCCCCCAGGCCCGCTTCTGCCCGACCGGCGGCATCACGGCCGGCACCGCGCCCTCGTACCTCGCGCTGGGCAACGTCGGCTGCGTGGGCGGCAGTTGGATGCTGCCCGCCGACGCCGTCGCCGCGCGGGACTGGGCCCGCGTCGCGTCCCTGACACGCGAGGCGGCCGCCCTGCGCTGAGCCCGGCCGGCGGGGCTAGCGCAGGTGCGAGGTGTCGTTCAGGAGGCGCAGCGAGGCGTTGCCGTCGGCGTAGTACGCCACCGCGGAGACCGAGGCCGCCGCGAGTTCCATGCGGAACAGGGACTCCGGCGGGGCGCCGAGCGCGAGGCGCACCAGCGTCTTGATGGGCGTGACGTGCGTGACGAGCAGGACCGTGCGGCCCGCGTACGCCTTGGTCAGCCGGTCGCGGGCGGCCGCGACCCGGTGGGCGACCGCCGCGAACGACTCGCCGCCCGGCGGCGCCGCCTCCGGTGAGGCCAGCCAGGCGGTCAGCTGCTCGGGGTGGCGCTCGCGCACCTCGCCGAAGGTCAGCCCCTCCCAGGCGCCGAAGTCCGTCTCGCGCAAGCCCTCTTCGACGCCGACGTCGAGTCCGAGGCGGGCGGCGACGGCGTGGGCGGTCTCCCGGCAGCGCCTGAGCGGCGAGGAGACGATGGCCTGGATGGTGCCGCGCGCGGCGAAGGCGGCCGCGGCGCGGCGCGCCTGCTCGCGCCCCACGTCCGACAGGGACGGGTCGGAGCCGCCACTCCCGGAGAACCTCTTCTGGGGCGTGAGCGCGGTCTCGCCGTGCCGCAGCAGTACGAAGGTGGCGGGCGCCCCGAGATCGGCGGACGCCCCCCAGCCGACGGACGGCGTCCGCGCGACACTCCCCGCCGCCCGCCGATCGCCCCTCTCCGCGCCGCCGACAGCGGTCGCCGCGGAGGCGTCGGCCGCAGCGGTCACGTCGGCTGCGTCGGTCGCGTCAGCCGCACCGGCCACGTCGCTCGCGCCAGCCGCGTCGGTTACGACGGTCGCGTCAGCCGCATCGGCCACGTCGCTCGCATCAGCCACGTCGGTCGCACCGCCCGCACCGGCCACGTCGGTCGTGCCAGCCACGCTGGTCCCGTCAGACCCCCCAGGCCCGTCAGACCCACCGGCCCCGCTGGTCCCGCCCCTCACATCGGCCGTGCCCGACGCGGCGGGCCACGTCTGCGACCCGCCCATACCGGAGGCGGACGGGGCCGAGGCGTCGGGGCCCGACGTTCCCGCGCCCAAGGCCTCCGCGAGGGCCGCCCGCGCCTTGGCCGCGCCCGCTGCCGCGTCCCCTGGGGGGTCCGCCGGCCCGGACGTCGCCGCCGTTCGCGCGGCGCCGGCGTCGAGGTCCGCCGTGGACGCCGACGGCGACCACCGCTCGCCCCCCTTGCCCGCGTCCATCGCCTCGTTCGCGAGCCGGTCCGCGTGCTTGTTGCGCTCGCGCGGGATCCACTCGTACGTCACCTGGGACGGCGGGAAGACCCGCGCGGCCTCGGCGGCGAGCGGTTTCATGGCGGGGTGCTTGATCTTCCAGCGGCCCGACATCTGCTCGACGACGAGCTTGGAGTCCATGCGGACCCGCACCGAGGCCGCCGGGTCCAGCCGGCGGGCCGCCTTCAGGCCGGCCACCAGGCCCTTGTACTCCGCGACGTTGTTCGTCGCGACGCCGATGTACTCGGCGGCCTCCATCAGGGTCTCCCCCGTGGCCGCGTCGATGACCACGGAGCCGTAGCCGGCGGGCCCCGGGTTGCCCCGGGAGCCGCCGTCGGCCTCGACGATGAACTCGCGCACGGCCGGCGGTCCCTACAGGCCGGACTCGGACGTGCGGATCAGGATGCGGCGGCAGTTCTCGCAGCGCAGGACGGTGTCCGGGGAGGCCGCCTTCACTTCGTTGACCTCGGTGATGTTGAGCTCCAGGCGGCAGCCCTCGCAGCGCCGCTGGTAGAGCTTGGCCGCGCCGACGCCGCCCTGCTGCCCGCGGAGCTTGTCGTAGAGCTTGAGCAGGTCGGCCGGGATCGAACCCGCCACGACCTCGCGCTCCTTGGTGACCGTCGCGGCCTCGCCGTCCAGCTCCTTGAACGCGGCGTCCCTGCGGCCCGTCGCGTCGTCGATCTTCGACTGGACGGAGGAGACCCGGCCGGTCAGCTCGGCGACCCGCTCCTGCGCGGACTCGCGGCGCTCCATGACCTCCAGGACGACGTCCTCCAGGTCACCCTGGCGCTTGGCGAGGGAGACGATCTCCTTCTGGAGGTTCTCCAGGTCCTTGGGGGAGGTGACCGCGCCGGAGTCCAGGCGCTGCTGGTCGCGGTTGGCGCGCTGGCGGACCTGGTCGACGTCCTGCTCCGCCTTGGTCTGCTCGCGGGCGCAGTCGCTCTCCTCGGTCGTCGCGGCGACGAGCAGGTCGCGCAGCTGCGTCAGGTCCTTGGTCAGCGAGTCGATCTCGTCGTGCTCGGGCAGCGACCTCTTCTTGTGCGCGAGCTGCTGGAGACGCGTGTCCAGGGTCTGGAGGTCGAGAAGGCGGATCTGGTCGGCGGGCGCGGCGTTCAGTTGGGGGCTCCTGTGGATCGAGAGGTGGGAGAGTGGGTGGACGCCGCGTGGGCGGTCCAGGGGTCGGTGACCGTGTGCGAGACGTGGACGCGAAGTCCCCATCCGTTCCGGTCGGAGATCTCGTCGAGCTGGGCTGCGGCCAGCTCGCACCAGGGCCACTCGGTGGCCCAGTGGGCGGCGTCGAGCAGCGCGAGCGGTGTACGCTCGCGGGCCTCGGACGCCGGATGGTGGCGCAGGTCGGCGGTGAGGAAGGCGTCCACGCCCGCGGCGCGTACGTCGTCGAAGAGGCTGTCGCCGGAGCCGCCGCTGACCGCGATGGTCCTGATCGGCGCGTCCGGGTCGCCCGCGACGCGGATGCCCTGCGCGGTGGCGGGCAGCCGCCCGGCCGCGTGCGCGGCGAGTTCGGCGAGGGTCAGCGGGTGGTCGAGCTCGCAGATCCTGCCGAGTCCGCGGCGGCCATGCCGGTCGGCGGGGTCCGGCACGAGGGGGCGTACGACCCGCAGGTCGAGGGCGCCCGCGAGCGCGTCGGAGACGCCGGGGTCGGCGCGGTCGGCGTTGGTGTGCGCGACGTGCAGGGCGATGTCGTGCCTGATGAGGTCGTGGACGACGCGGCCCTTGAAGGTGGACGCCGCGACCGTCGTCGTGCCGCGCAGGTAGAGCGGGTGGTGGGTGACCAGGAGCTGGGCGCCCAGGCGCACCGCCTCGTCGGCGATCTCCTGGACCGGGTCGACGGCGAAGAGGACCCGGGAGACCTCCGCGTCGGGGTCTCCGCAGACCGTGCCGACCGCGTCCCAGCTCTCGGCCAGATCGGCGGGCCACAGGGCGTCGAGGGAGGCGATGACTTCAGACAGACGGGGCACGGGGAAAGGCTACCTTCCCGCCGTGACCGGCAGGTCTCCCGTGACGGACCGTGCCCGGGCACCCACGGAGGGGTGGAGTGCACAACCTCCCCCCGCTTCTCAGGCGAACCGGGACATCTCCACCCATCCGTGTGAAGCGGACGGCCACCCATGCCACGCCAGTGCGGACGAAACTAGCTTCAGGGCCGGAGGTGGCACCGAAACGATGACAGCGGCAACGATCACGGTGGACGGTTCCTACGCGGCGCGGCTCGCCCGGCGGGGCGAAGCGTGGTTCCCCGAGCGCTGGACGCTCGACTCCCCCGAGCCCTACGTGGTGCCGCTGGCCGGCCACCAGCCCGAGGAGCCCGGCACCGAGGTGCTGCCGATGTCCGACGGCCGCGTCCTCATCCACCGGCTCGTGGCCGGACGGCACGCCTTCGCGCTGCTCTACCCGACGGGCCCGGAGACCGGTGAGGTGCCGCTCGGCTCCGTGGAGTGCGAGGGCACCCTGCGGCTGCTGCCGCCCGCCCCCTGCGGGACCCGCGCCTACGCCCTCGCGGTCGGCGCCCGCTCGACGGACGTCTGGCTGGTGGCGGGCGGCTCGTTCGGGCCCGAGCATGTCGCCGAGGTGCCGGGGCGCTGCTCGGGCGGGGTCTGGCTGGACCGCGTGGGGCGGCTGCTCGCCCTGGACCGGGAGTTCGGCGGCAACGTCAAGACGGTGGCGGTCGACCTGGAGCGCGGCGGCGAGGTCTCGCCGCTGCTCCAGATCACCGAGGAGAGCGACGACCGGCTGCTGCTCGCCGACGCCGACAGCGGCCTGCTCCTCATCCGCTCGAACGCGCCGGGCCACGACCGGCTCGGCTGGGGCGTGCTGGGCAGCGCCCTGCCGGTGCGCTTCCCGGAGTCGCTGCGGCTGGCGGACTGCGCGGTGACGCCGTTCGCGATCCAGCCGGGGCAGACGCTCCTGCCCGAGGGCTGCGCGGTGGCGCTGCGGATCGACGGCGCGGCGGGCACCTGGCTCGGCGTCTGGCGGCCCGCCGAACGGCGCCTGCGTCAACTGCGCGCCCCCGAGGGGTGGTTGGCCGGTTCGGGGCGCTGGACGAAGGACGGCGAGCTGCACCTTCCCTTTGTGACGCGTGCGGTGCCCTGCGGTGTCGCGCGGCTTCCCGCGCCCGCGCAGGACCCTCCCGCGACGGTGCGGATCGAGCCGGCACCGCCCGCCCCGACCCGGCCCGTCCCGTTGCAGCAGGCACCCCTGACCGGCCGGGTGGCGGCCGGTTAGACTCGCTCGGTTGTACGAAGGATCTTCTTACGGGGTGAGTAACGAGATGTCGACCGAGACCAGTACGGAGACGCAGTGGGACACCGAGCGGTGGCAAGGGGCGCACGCCGCCGCGCAGGCCGGCGCCCACTCCGGCGCCGGTAGGCACCGGGGCCCGGTGGCCGAGCACGACGAGGCCACGGCGCCGCGGGGCCGCCACCGCAGGCAGCCGTCGGATTCCTGAGCGACGCGTCGCGCCGTGACCCGCGGCGCCTCGCACAGAAGTCCCGCTCCCCTGCCGCCACGAGCGGCGCGGGGGCGGGACTTTCCCGTCGCCGCCCCCCCTTCCCTCGCCCTGTCAGCTCCTTTTGAGCCCGAGGACCTCGGCGGCCGCGAACGTCTCGTTCGGCGGGCGGTCCGCGTAGTACGGCGTGAGCAGCTCGTCCAGCTCGTCGTACGTGAACACCTCCTTCGCCGCGTCGAACTTCGCCGCCACCTTGGGGCGTTCGACGACCGCGACCATGCCGCCGTGCACGACGAGCAGCTGGCCGTTGACCTTGGCGGCGGCGGGCGAGGCCAGGTAGCCCACCAGGGGCGGGACGTGCTCGGGGGAGAGCGGGTCGAGGCGGCCGTCGGACGGTTCCTGGAAGCCCTGGAAGACGTCCTCGGTCATGCGGGTGCGCGCCCGGGGGCAGATCGCGTTGGCCGTCACGCCGTACTTGGCGAGCGCCAGCGCCGTCGACGTCGTCAGACCGACGATGCCGCCCTTCGCCGCCGCGTAGTTGGGCTGGCCCGCCGATCCGGCGAGGAAGGCCTCCGATGAGGTGTTGACGATCCGCCCGTACACCGGCCCGCCCGCCGCCTTGGAGCGCTCGCGCCAGTGGGCGGACGCGAAGCGGGTGGTGTTGAAGTGACCCTTGAGGTGGACACGGACGACTGAGTCCCACTCGTCCTCGCTCATCGAGAAGATCATCCGGTCCCGCAGGATGCCCGCGTTGTTGACGAGGATGTCCAGCTTCCCGTACGTCTCGATCGCCAGCTCGATCAGGGCGTGCGCCTGTTCGTGGTCGGCGACGTCGCCGGTGTGGGCGACGGCGTGCCCGCCCGCGGCCCGGATCTCCTCGACGACCTCCTCGGCGGGCGCCGCCGACGCCTCGCCGGAGCCGTCGCGGCCCGGCCGCCCGAAGTCGTTGACGACGACGCTCGCGCCGAGCCGGGCCAGTTCCAGGGCCTCGGCGCGCCCGAGCCCGCGGCCGGCGCCGGTGACGATCGCGGCCAGGCCCTCAAGTGGCAGTGACATCTTTGTCCTCCCGGATCTACTGCGGTCCCTCAGATCCCCTGCGGCCTCTCGGATCCCGGACGGCCCCTCAGATCTCGATGCACGTGCGCAGGGCGGTCCCGGTGCGCATCTGCTCCAGGGCCTCGTTGATCTCGCCGAGCCGCACGCGGTGGGTGATCATGCGCTCCAGGTCGATGCGGCCCGCCCGCCACAGCGCGATGGCCCGCTCGTACGAGCGCAGGACGTCGCCCCCGCCGTACAGGGAGGGCAGGATCCGCTTCTCGTCGAAGAACAGCTCGAACATGTTGAGCCGCAGGTGGTCGTCCATGGCCCCGGCGCCGACGACGCACAGCGTGCCGCCGCGCCGCGTCGCCTCGTACGCCGTGCGGGCCGTGGCGGACCTGCCGACGACCTCGAAGACGTAGTCGAAGCCCTCGCCGCCGGTGATCCGCTGCTTGGCGTCCGTCAGCTCCTCGGGGGCGACGGCCTCCGTCGCGCCGAACCCGAGGGCGGCCTCGCGGCGCGCGGCGACCGGGTCGACCGCGACGATCTGGGCCGCGCCCTTGAGCCGGGCGCCCTGGATCGCGGAGACGCCGACGCCGCCGCAGCCGATGACGGCGACGGAGGAACCGGCGGCCACGTCGGCGGTGTTGATGGCCGCGCCGAGCCCCGTGGTCACCCCGCAGCCGATGAGGGCCGCGACGTCGAAGGGCACGTCGTCGGGGATCGGCACGGCGCACCCGGCGTCCACCACGACCTCCTCGGTGAACGTGCCGGTGCCCGCGAAGCCGAAGACGTCTCCCCCGGGGCGCCTGAAGTTGGGGGTGCCCGCGTTCAGGAAACCGGCGAGGCACAGATGGGTCTCGCCGCGCCTGCAGGCGGGGCAGGTGCCGCACGCGGGCAGCCAGCAGATCAGGGCCCGGTCGCCCGGCGCGAGGCCCCGCACGCCGTCGCCCACCTCGATGATCTCGCCGGCGCCCTCGTGGCCGGGGACGAAGGGCGCGGGCTGCGGCAGCACGCCGCTCATCGCGGAGACATCCGAGTGGCACAGGCCGGTGGCCCGGACCCGGATGCGCACCTTGCCGGGGCCAAAGCCCAGCGCCTCGACGTCGTCGAGGACCTCCAGCTTGTCCTGGCCTGTCTCGTGCAGTACGGCTGCGCGCATGGCGCGGCCTCCTCTCGTACGAAGAAGACTCGGTGAAGCCGGTACAGCCGTTGATGCCGGTGGCGTGCCGGGTGGGGTCAGGTGTACTCGACGACGGTGTCGGCGAGGACCGGCGCGTCGTCCCGCTCGACCGCCGTGACCGCCGCCGCCACGCGGCCCTCGCCCCGCCACATGCGGATCCGCAGGGTCTCGCCGGGGAAGACGATCCCGGTGAAGCGCGTGCCGTACCCGCGCACCCGGGACACGTCGCCGCCGAGCAGGGTGTCGACGACGGCCTTGAGCGTCATGCCGTAGGTGCACAGGCCGTGCAGGATCGGCCTGTCGAATCCGGCGAGCCGCGCGAACTCGGGGTCGGCGTGCAGGGGGTTCCAGTCGCCGGAGAGGCGGTAGAGCAGCGCCTGGTCTTCGCGGACGGGCCGCTCCACCTCCAGGTCGGGCTCGCCCTCGGGGGCGGGCGGCCGGTCGGCGGGGCCGCGGTCGCCGCCGAAGCCGCCTTCGCCGCGTACGTAGATCTGCGCGTCGCTCGTCCACAGCGGGCCCTCGGTGTCGGCGACCTCGGTGCGCAGGACGAGGACGGCGGCCTTGCCCTTGTCGTACACCGCGGCGACCCGGGACGTGGAGAGCGCCTCGCCCCGGACGGGCAGGGGGCGGTGCAGGGTGAGGGCCTGGCCGCCGTGCAGCACCGCGGCCAGGTCCACCTCGACGCCGGGCGCAAAGAGCCCGCCGACCACGCCCATGCCGGCGCCGGCGACGGTGGCGAAGCTGGGCAGGACGTGCAGCCGGGACTCCAGGGTGTAGCGCAGTTCGGCGGGGTCGGTGGCGGGCAGGCCCGCGCCGAGACCCAGGTGGTAGAGCTGGACGTCCTTGTGGTCCCAGGCGATCTCGGTCGTCCGGGGTTCGGCGGCCACGGCCTTCGCGGCGTCAATGGGCATGGGGTGGCGACTCCTTGGGCTCCTGGGGCGACGGCGGAAGACCTCGGTGCGACCGTCCGCACCGTCGACCGCACCGCGGCCGCAACCGGGCCGTTCTAGAACGCGTTCCAGTCCGGCATCCCATGTATAGCCGAGGCGCGGGGAGTTGGGAAGGCCACTGACAGGACGTCAGGTGAGGCGGGCACGGTGACTTTTGTCCCGGCCGGGCCGGCACAGGCGTACCGGCCGGCTCGGGACAACCGCATCTGCCGCCGCCGCGCCCGGCTCCGTACCGTCGTCACCATGAGAACGACATCCCAGGACACGCCCGCCCGGCCCGATCGCACCCGGCGGTTCCCCGGCCGGGGGGCCGGCGCGGGGAACCGGCTCGCCCGGGTCCGCGCCCATGCCCGCGCCCGAAAGGGGTGCGGCCGCACGGGGCCCGAGGAGCTGGGGCCGCCCAACGGCTTCGCGATGCTGCCCTGGCTCCTGATGGGCATGGGCTCCTTCTCCAACCTCCTCCAGGGCAGGCCCCCGAACCCCTGGATCGGCGGCCTCGGCCTGCTCGCCTTCAACTCCCTGTACATCACCGTCGTCTTCCGGGCCTTCGTCAAGGAGGCGCGGCAGGCCAGGCGGACGCGGTGGCTGCTGGCCGGGCTCGCCGCGATCACCCTGGGCCTCGCCCTCGGTTACGGCGGGAGCTGGCTGATGTTCTTCCCCCTGCTGGGCCTGGCCACCGGCTCGGTGCTGCGGGGCCGGCAGCTCGCCCCGGCGGCCTTCGGGCTGAGCGTCGCCGCGGCGGTCGTCGGCGGGGTGCGTGAGGGCTGGGAGGCGACCGGCATCGCGTACGGCACGTTCCTGTCCGTCATGGTGACGGCGGCGATCCTCGCCCTGTCGGAGACCGTCAAGGACCTGCGCGCCGCCCGCGAGGAGCTGGCCCGCGCCGCCGTCGAGAAGGAACGCCTGCGCTTCTCCCGCGACCTGCACGACCTGCTCGGGCACACGCTCTCGGTGATCGTCGTCAAGGCGGAGGCCACCCGGCGCCTGGCCCCCCGCGACCTGGGCGCGGCGCTCGGCCAGGTCACCGACATCGAGGCCGTCGGGCGGCAGGCGCTCACCGAGATCCGCGAGGCCGTCACCGGCTACCGCGAGGGCAGCCTGGCCACCGAACTCGACCGTGCCCGCGACCTCCTGGAGGCCGCCGGTGTCGAGGCGGCCGTCCGCCGGTCGGGGCCGCCGCTCGCCCCGCCGACGGCGGCGCTGCTCGGCTGGGTGGTGCGCGAGTGCGCCACCAACGTCGTACGGCACGCCGGGGCCTCCCGCTGCGAGATCGAGGTCTCCGGCGGCGCCGGGCAGGCCCGTCTGGTGATCGCCGACGACGGGCGCGGCGAGGGGGCGGGGCCGCCCGGCAGCGGGCTGCAGGGCCTGGCCGAACGGCTCGCGGCGGCGGGCGGCTCCCTCACCTCGGGCCCGGTGGCCGGATCAGGCTTCCGGGTGACGGCCGTGCTGCCGGTCACCGAGCCGGATCCGGCCACCGGAACCGTCCGTCAGAAGCAGATCGTGGCGGACGGGGTGGCGTAGAGGTCCCGGTAGCAGGGCGGCAGGTCGCGCTCGCCCAGGGAGTTGACGGCGCTGACGACGTACTTGGGCCGGTCCTGCCTCTCCTGCGGGTAGCCGGCGTCGGCGACCGCGGTGGCCGCGCCGCCGAGCAGGGAGGTGGCGGCCAGTGCCAGGGCGGCGAGTGCGGTCCGTGCACGCATGATTCCTCCAGTGGGAAGCAAGGGAAAGGTCACCCAGCACCCTGGCCGTCGGCGCGGCCCGCGGGCCTCGGGCACACGGGGGGTCACCCGATCGCCCCGCGCGTCTCACCCGAGTGACCCCGGCGCGGCCCCTCTCCCGTCGCCCGCCCGCCCCGCCGCCCGTCCTATTCTCTTCCCGTGACAGAGATGCCCCGGGACCACCGCCCGGCGAAATCCGTGAGAGTCCTGCTCGCCGAGGACCAGGGCATGATGCGCGGCGCGCTCGCGCTGCTGCTGGGCATGGAGGAGGACATCGAGGTCGTCGCCCAGGTCGGCGCGGGCGACCTCATCGTGGACGCGGCCCTGACCGCCCGCCCCGACGTGGCGCTGCTGGACATCGAGCTGCCGGGCCGCAGCGGGCTGGACGCCGCCGCCGACCTGCGCGAGGAGTGCCCCGACTGCCGGGTCCTGATCCTCACCACGTTCGGCAGGCCCGGGTATCTGCGCCGCGCCATGGAGGCGGGCGCCGTCGGCTTCCTCGTCAAGGACGGGCCCGTCGAGGAGCTGGCCGAGGCGATCCGCCGGGCGCTGCGGGGCGAGACCGTCGTCGACCCGGGGCTCGCCGCGGCCGCGCTGAGCGCCGGTCCCAGCCCGCTGACCGGCCGGGAGAGCGACGTGCTCAAGGCGTCGGTGGACGGCGCCACGGTCGCCGACATCGCGGGTGAGCTGTGCCTGTCGGAGTCGACCGTGCGGAACTACCTCTCCGCGGCCATCGGCAAGACGGGCACCCGCAACCGCATGGAGGCGGTACGGGAGGCCCGGCAGCGCGGCTGGCTCTAGCCGGGCGCGGGCGCTACTCGACGGCCCGGGCCGCCCGCTTCGTCCCCGGCATCCACAGCAGCAGGACCATCACGCCCGCCAGCAGGATGAACCCGCTCGTGCGGAACGCCATGGCGTAGCCGTCCGTCAGGGCCTGGCGCGAGGTCGAGCCGTCCATCCGGGCGGCGGCCACCGTGGAGAGCACCGCGAGGCCGAGCGCGCCGCCCATCGTGCGGGAGGTGTTGACCAGGCCCGAGACGAGTCCGGCGTCACCGGGCGCCGCCCCCGAGGTGGCCAGCGAGGCGAGCGGGGTCGTGGCCAGGCCCGCGCCGAACATCATCACGATGCCGGGCAGCATGATCGAGGTGACGTACGACCCGTCGACGGTCATCGTCGACTGCCAGCCGAAGCCGGCGGCGGCCACCACGATGCCGAGCACGGAGACGTTCTTCGCGCCGAGCACCGGCATCACGCGGGGCGCCAGCATCGAGCCGAGGACGATGGTCAGGGAGGACGGGATGAGGGCGAGGCCGGCCTTCAGCGGGGAGTAGCCGAGGACGTTCTGGGCGTACAGCGTCATGAACATCCACATGGCGAACATTCCGGCGCCGCACACGAACATCGCGGCGTTCGCCGCCGACACCGAGCGCACCCGGAACAGCTTCAGCGGCATCAGCGGCACCTTGGTGCGCGCCTCCACCACGAGGAAGGCGCCGAGCAGCGCGAGCCCGGCCGCGAGCGGCACCAGCGTCGCGGCCGCCGTCCAGCCCTTCTCCTCGGTCTGCACGATGCCGTACGCGAGGGTGGCGAGCCCGGCGGTGACGAGCACCGCGCCCGGCACGTCGAGGCGGCGGGCCTGTCCCGCCCTGCTCTCGGTGAGCCAGGCCAGGCCCGCGACGATCACCAGTGCGCCGATCGGTACGTTGATCAGGAGCACCCAGCGCCAGGAGAGCAGGCCGGTCAGGACCCCGCCGACCAGGCCGCCGGCCGCGCCGCCGCCCGCGCCGACCGCGGACCAGACGCCGATCGCCCGTATCCGGGCCGGGCCCTCGGGCACCGCGGAGGTCAGGATCGTCAGCGTCGAGGGCGCGAGGACCGCGGCACCGAGTCCCTGCACGGCCCGCGCCACGAGGAGCTGCCAGTCGGCCTGCGCGAGCCCGCCGCCGAGCGAGGCGGCGGTGAACAGGCCGAGGCCGAGCAGGAACATCCGCTTGCGCCCGAAGAGGTCGCCGGCCCGTCCGCCGAGCAGCATGAAGCCCGCGAAGGCGATGGAGTAGGCGTTGACGACCCACTGGAGTCCGATGGCGCTCATGCCGAGGTCGGCCCGCATCGAGGGCAGCGCGGTGTTGACCACCGACACGTCGAGGACGACCAGGAACTGGCCGGCGCAGGCGGTGAGCAGGACCGCCCACACCGGCACCGGCCTCTTGGGCGGGGCGGTGGCGGGTGCGGTGGTGTAAGCGGCGGAAGGCGTCGGGACCATGTCACCCATCCTCTCAAGCCCCGGAAGCGGACCGCATCGGAAATTGGCTGCACGCGTCCGGGCCGAAGGGCCTAGGTCCGAGGGGTCCGAGGCCCCTGGGGCGGCCCGTCTGACGATTCCCGACTACCGCCGCAGCAGCGTCACCACCGCCGCGCCGCCGAGGCCGATGTTGTGCGCGAGGCCCACCCGGGCGCCGGTGACCTGCCGGGCCCCGGCCTCGCCGCGCAGTTGCCAGGTCAGCTCCGCGATCTGCGCGATGCCCGTCGCGCCGAGCGGGTGCCCCTTGGAGATCAGGCCGCCGGAGGGGTTCACGACCCAGCGTCCGCCGTAGGTCGTCGCCCCGCTCTCCACCAGCTCGCCCGACTCGCCGGGGGCGCACATGCCGAGCGCCTCGTACGTCAGGAGTTCGTTGACGGAGAAGCAGTCGTGCAGCTCGACGACGTCCACGTCCTCGATGCCGAACCCCGCCCGCTCGTGGGCCCGCCGCGCCGCCTCCCGCGACATCGGCTGCCCGACCACGTCGACGCAGGAGCCGGAGGCGAAGGACTCCGCGGTGTCGGTGGTCATCGCCTGGGCCGTGATCTCCACGGCCCGCTCCGCCAGGCCGCGGCGCTCCACGAACCGTTCGGAGGCGACGACCGCGGCGGCCGCGCCGTCCGAGGTCGGGGAGCACTGGAGCCGGGTGAGCGGCCGGTGGACGGTCTTGGCCGCGAGGACCTCGTCCACGCTGTACACGTCCTGGAACTGGGCGTACGGGTTGTTCGCCGAGTGCCGGTGGTTCTTGGCGCCGACCGCGGCCAGCTGCGCCTCGGTCGTGCCGTACCTCTCCATGTGCTCGCGGGCCGCGTCGCCGAAGATCTGCGCGGTGGGCGGGGTCGGGTCGAAGCCGTGCCGGGCGGCCATGATCCCGTAGTGGCGGGCGACCGGGGACGTCTTGAAGTCGCCCTCGCCGCCGCCCCCGAGCGGGCCGCGCGCCATCTTCTCGAAGCCGAGCGCCAGTACGCAGTCCTCCAGACCGCCCTCGACGAACTGCCGGGCCATCATCAGCGCGGTGGACCCGGTGGCGCAGTTGTTGTTCACGTTGTAGACGGGGATGCCGGTCAGACCCAGTTCGTAGACGGCGCGCTGCGCGGCGGTCGAGGGCTGGAAGCAGTGGCCGACGCAGGCCTGCCCGATGGCGTCGTAGGCGAGGCCGGCGTCCCCGAGGGCCTTGGTGCCGGCTTCCTTCGCCATGTCCCAGTACTGCCATTCGCGCGCCCCGGGCTTCTCGAACCGGGTCATTCCGACGCCGACGACATAGCTCTTCACGAAGCGCTCTCCTTCGGTCACGGGAGCGCGACAGAGTAGAACACGTTCCATTGTGACGGAAGGTCAGAGGCTCCGCCGATCCGGAGCGTCCGGGGATCCGCGGCCTCCCGGAGCAAGCGGACGAGGGGCCGGTCAACAGAAGGTCAAGAGTTCCCCTCGTACGACATTCATCGGAATAGTCGCCCGGGGAAACAAGTTCGAGCTACACGTATCTCCTGCCCGACCGACCCCCGCCGGGTCCGACTTCCGCCTCGGAGGCCCCACGCAATGTCGATGACGACGACCCACCCACGCGGCACACGCGGAGTCGTCCCCGTACTCGCCTTCTCCGGCATCGTCGTCGCGGTGATGCAGACCCTGCTCGTGCCGGTGATCAAGGACCTGCCGGCCCTGCTGGACACCGCCCCCTCGAACGCCACCTGGGTCATGACGGCCACGCTCCTCGCGGGCGCCGTCGCCACCCCGATCATGGGGCGCCTCGGCGACCTCTTCGGCAAGCGCAGGATGCTGCTCGCCAGCCTCGCCGTGATGGTCGTCGGCTCGCTGGTCTGCGGTGTCACCGACGATCTGCTCGTGATGATCGTCGGCCGCGCGCTCCAGGGCTTCGCCATGGGCGCCATCCCGCTCGGCATCGGCCTGATGCGCGACCAGCTGCCCCGCGAGAAGCTCGGCTCCGCGATGGCCCTGATGAGCTCCTCCATCGGCGTCGGCGGCGGCCTCGCGCTGCCGCTCGCCGCGCTCACCGCGCAGCACGCCGACTGGCACGCCCTGTTCTTCGGCGCCGCCGGCCTCGGCGTCCTCGCGATGCTGCTGACCGTCGTCTTCGTGCCGGAGAGCCCGATGCGGGCCGAGGGCACCTTCGACGTGCTGGGCGCGATCGGCCTCTCGGCGGGGCTCGTGCTCTTCCTGCTGCCCATCACCAAGGGCAGCGACTGGGGCTGGACCTCGGGCACCACGCTCGGCCTGTTCGCCGCCGCGGCCGTCGTCCTGCTCCTGTGGGGCGTGATGGAGCTGCGCGTCACGGCGCCGCTGGTGGACCTGCGCACCACCGCCCGCCGCTCGGTGCTCTTCACCAACCTCGCCTCGATCATGGTCGGCGTCGCCTTCTACGCCGTCTCGCTCGTCCTGCCGCAGCTGCTCCAGCTGCCCGCCGCCACCGGTTACGGCCTCGGGCAGTCGATGGTCGTCGCGGGTCTGTGCGTGATGCCGCTCGGCCTGACGATGATGTTCACCGCGCCGCTCTACGCCCGCCTCTCGGCGAGGTACGGCCCGAAGACGACCCTCATCCTCGGCATGCTGATCATCGCGGTCGGCTACGGCGCGGGCCTCGGCCTGATGAGCGCCGCCTGGCAGACGATCGTCATCGCGGTGGTCCTCGGCGCGGGCATCGGCCTCGCCTACTCCTCGCTGCCCGCGCTCATCATCGGCTCCGTCGACCCGTCCGAGACGGGCGCGGCCAACGGCCTCAACACCCTGATGCGCTCGATCGGCACCTCGGTGTCCTCCGCCGTGATCGGCATGGTCCTCGCCAACACCGCGGACCACGTCGGCGGCGTCGCCGTGCCCACCATGCACGGCTTCCGCGTCTCCTTCCTGATCGCGACGGGCGCGGTCGTCATCGGCCTGCTCTTCGCCCTGCTGCTGCCCTCCGCGCGCCGCCCCACCACCACGCAGCTGCGCGCCAGCAGCGAGGAGGACGCCAACCTGGAGCGCGCGACCGAGGCCCTCACGGGCTTCCGGGGCCGGGTGCACAGCGCGGACGGCACCCCGCTGGCCCGCGCGAAGGTGACGCTGATCGACCGCCGCGGCAAGCAGGCGGGCGCCGCCCTCACCGACGCCGAGGGCAACTACGCCCTGGCCGTCCCCGCCGACGGCTCCTACGTCCTCGCGGCCACCGCCGCCGGCCACGCGCCGCGCGCCTCGGCGGCCGCCCACGACGGGGGCGAGCAGCCGGTGCGGGTCGACCTGGCCCTGTCCGGCTCCGCCGATTCCGACGCACTGCCCGCCTGACCCGATAGGCGTACGCACGCACCCCCGTCACCCGGATGGCGGGGGCGCCGTGCATCATGGGCGGCCAGACCCGCGTACGACCTGGAGGAACCCCATGGCCGCCGAGCCCGAGCCCACGCCGGAGATCCTCGCCGCGTTCGAGGCCGCCAAGGGCTTCATGCCGCGCGGCGAGGGGCTCGCCCTGTACGCGGCCGCCGTCCGGGCCGGCGCGCTCGGGCTCCCGCTCCTGGAGGTCGGCACGTACTGCGGGCGCTCCACGATCCTGCTCGCCGACGCGGCCCGGCGGGCCGGGGTGAGCGCGGTCACCGTGGACCATCACCGCGGCAGCGAGGAGCAGCAGCCGGGCTGGGAGTACCACGACCCCCGAACGGTCGATCCCGAGGTCGGCCTGATGGACACGCTGCCCACCTTCCGGCGCACGCTGCACCGGGCGGGCCTGGAGGAGCACGTCATCGCCGTCGTCGGCCGCTCGCCGCAGGTGGCGCAGGTGTGGGGCGGGGCGCTCGGCCTGGTCTTCATCGACGGCGGCCACACCGACGAGCACGCCACCGCGGACTACGAGGGCTGGGCGCCGCACCTCGCCGAGGGCGGCCTGCTCGCCATCCACGACGTGTTCCCCGACCCCGTCGACATCATGACCGGCCAGGCCCCCTACCGGGTCTATCTGCGGGCTCTGGCGTCCGGCGCGTTCACGGAGGTCTCGGCCACGGACTCGCTGCGCGTGCTGCGGCGAACGGGAGCGGGGATGTGACCGCGCGACTAGGCTCGCCCTCGTGTCGTACGTAGGTCCGGAATTCGATCCGTCCCAGCCGCCCAGGCGCCGCCTCGGCCACCCGCTGACCGTGGCGGTGGCCGCGCTGGTGCCCACCTGCCTGGCCGGATGGCTGGTCTATCAGGCGACCGGCGGTGACGGCGGCGGTCCCGCGCGAGCACTGCCGGCGTCCCCGAGCGCCACCGCCTCCGCCGACCGCTCCCTGCCCCACGGCGGCGACTCCCCCGCCCCGTCGAAATCCGGCAAGGGGAAGGAAAAGGACAAGGACGGCAAGGGCGACGGCAACGATTCGACCACGAAGCCGTCCACGCACGCCCCGGCCCCCAACGGCCCCCTCAAGGGGAAGGTCGTCGTCGTCGACCCCGGCCACAACGAGGGCAACTTCCGGCACACCGCCGAGATCAACCGCCAGGTCGACATCGGCACCAACCGCAAGGAGTGCGACACCACGGGCACGTCCACGAACGACGGTTACACCGAGGCGAAGTTCACCCTGGACGTGGCCCGCCGCCTGCGGACCCTGCTCCAGGAGCAGGGCGCCACCGTCACGTTCACCCAGGACGGCGACCGCCCCTGGGGCCCCTGCGTCGACGAGCGCGCCCGGATCGGCAACGAGGCCCGCGCGGACGCGGTGATCTCCCTGCACGCCGACGGCTCGGGCGTGGGCAACCGCGGCTTCCACGTGATCCTGCCCGCGAAGGTGAAGGGCGGCGCGGCCGACACCTCCGCGATCGTCGCCCCCTCCAAGGAGTTGGGCGAGCGCGTCGCGGGGAAGTTCGTCGCCGCGACCGGCAGCGCCCCCTCCAACTACGTCGGCGGCGGCACCGGCCTCGACGTCCGCAGCGACCTCGGGGGCCTCAACCTGTCGACCGTGCCGAAGGTGTTCATCGAGTGCGGCAACATGCGGGACCCGCAGGACGCGGCGCTCCTGAAGAGCGGCGAGTGGCGGCAGAAGGCGGCGCAGGGCATTTCCGAGGGAATCGGCGGATTCCTGCGGCGGTAGCTCGGAGACGTCCGCGTATCAATACGCGCACGTCTTTATCCCGAGCAGACACCCCCTGTGTACGGACGATATTGTCCTCCCTACGATGAGGGGCCACCCCCGCGCTTCGCGCACCGCGGCACGAACGCGACTACGGCGACAGCGACGCCTCCACTGACGAGACGACTGACGAAGGACCTGAAGTGAATTTCCGCTCCCTCACTCGAGGCGACGGCGTGGTGATCGGAGCAGCGGTGTTGCTCTTCATTGCCTCGTTCCTCGACACCTTTGACGCCGACGGCGGCGACAGCGACAAGCTGCCCAACGCCTGGGACAACGGCAACCTGCTGCTGAGCGTGTACCTGCTCGGCATCATCGGTGCGGTGCTCATCGTCCTGGGCCGCGCGCTGCCGCAGCAGCGCAAGGTCGCGGGCCTGGACCTCGGCCAGCTCGGTGTGGCCTTCGCCATCGCGGCCGCCTGGAGCTCCCTCGGCGCGATCTTCGACACCGACCAGTCCTACAACTTCTTCTTCGACAGCGGCATCGGTCGAGGCGACTCCCCCGACGCCGGTGTCGGCCTCATCCTCGGCCTGATCGCCGCTCTCGTCCTCGCCGCCGGCGCGGTCGCGACGCTGGTCGTCCCGGCCCTGAAGGCCCCCCTCATGGGTGCCCCGCGACCGGCCGCCCCCGGCCCCTACGGCGGTCAGCCGCAGGGTGGCTACGGCTACCCGGGCGCGGGCCAGCCGCAGGCGGCCGCCCCCTACGGGCAGCCCGGCCAGCCGCAGGGCCAGTCCTTCGGCGGTCAGCCGCAGCCGCAGGCCGGGCAGACCCCGCCGCCCGCGCAGGCGCAGGCCTCCGGCGACTTCTCGCCGTTCTGGTTCGCCGTGCCGGTGCCGCGTCCGCTGTACGCGGAGGACGGCTCGTCCACGCCGATCGCCGAACTGGCGCCCGGCACCTGGTACTTGGCCGTGGAGCAGCGCGGCCCCGGTCTGGTGGCCCAGACTCAGGACGGCCGTCGCGGTGTCCTGCAGGACACCACGGGGATCCAGCGCGGCTGACCCCCTCGGCGCCTCGCGGCCCCTCGCCCTTCCGGGCGGGGGGCCGTTGTCGTACAGTCGCCCCTTCACAGCAGCCTGACGCTTCGTCAGGTGTCAACGGTGACCGGGAGGGCGTATGCGGCTCGGGCTCGCACTCGGCTACTGGGGGCGCGGCCCCGACCCTCGCCATGTCGCCCTCGCCCAGGAGGCCGAGCGGCTCGGCTACGACTCGGTGTGGACGGCCGAGGCCTGGGGCTCGGACGCCTTCACGCCGCTGACCTGGATCGCGGCCCGGACCTCGCGGATCCGGCTGGGCACGGCCGTCGCGCAGATGGCGGCGCGCTCCCCCGTCACCACGGCCATGCACGCCCTCACGCTCGACCATCTGTCCGGGGGCCGGATGCTGCTGGGGCTCGGTCTTTCCGGGCCGCAGGTGGTGGAGGGCTGGTACGGGCGGCCGTTCCCGAAGTCGCCGCTGACCGCGACGCGCGAGTACGTCGAGGTGGTCCGCCAAGTGCTGCGCCGCGAGGGACCGGTGGAGCTGGCCGGGCGGTTCCACGCCCACCCCTACCGGAGCGCGGACGGCACCGGCCTCGGCAAGGCGCTCAAGCCGATCACCCATCCGCTGCGGGCCGACCTGCCCGTGCTGCTCGGCGCCGAGGGGCCCAAGAACATCGCGCAGACGACGCGGATCGCGGACGGCTGGCTGCCGCTGTACTGGTCGCCGACGCGCCCCGAGGTGTACGAGGCCTCGCTGAGCGGGCTGCGGGAGGGCTTCACGATCGCCCCGATGGCGCGGGCCGAGGTGTGCGACGACGTCGCCGAGGGCCTGCTTCCCGTCAAGGCCATGCTGGGCTTCTACATCGGCGGCATGGGGCACGCGGCCCGCAACTTCCACGCCGACCTGATGGCGCGGATGGGGTACGCCCAGGAGGCCCGGCGCGTCCAGGAGCTGTTCTCGGCGGGGCGCAGGCAGGAGGCCGTGCTGGCCGTACCGGACGCCTTCGCGGACGAGATCTCCCTGGTCGGCCCCCGCGAACGGATCGCGGAACGCCTTCGGCTGTGGCGCGCGGGCCCGGTCACCGACCTGCTGCTCCTCGCCCCGGACCCGCACACCCTGCGCGTACTGGCCGACCTCAACTCCTAGCAGTCGGCTAGCCCTTGCTCAGCTCGCCCGCCGAGGGCACCTTGTCCTTGACCTCCGCGCCCGCGCCCTTGCCCGCGTCCTTCACGGAGTTGATGACGCCGTCGAAGGAGTTGACGATCGAGTCCGTGGACTCGCCCTTGCGGAGTTTGGACGGCAGGTCCTTCAGCGCGTCGATGCCGGCGGTGAGCGGTGCCACGGCCTTGGCGAGGGCCGGGTCACCCTGCGCGTTCTTGGTCGCCGCCTTCAGCCTGTTGTACGTGAACGCGCCCGCGAGGCCCGCCTTGACCAGGGCGATCCGCCGGCCGTCGGCGCCCTTCTTGAACTTGCCCGCGCGAAACGGTTTCACGATCCACTGGTAGGTCGCCCCCGCCGCGAGGCCCGCGTTGGCGACGAACCGCGTTTTGGCGAACTTCTGCTTCTCGGCGCTGCTGCTGACCGAGGGGGCGGCGGCCTCGGCGTCCTTGTCGTCGCCGCCGCAGGCCGTCGCGCCGACGAGCAGGGTGCAGCACAGGGTGAGGGAGACTCCGGCACGGCGGACGGATACGGGGCTGGGCACGGCAGCGGCCTCCAGGGGTGAGCGGTCCTCACCGCAGCCTCACCCCCGGCGCTGCGTGCCGCCAGCGGGGCGGACCCGAACGGGTTCGAACAGGGCCCGTCCGGGTACGCGGAGCCCATGTCTCCCACGCGGCACTCCCACGGCAGCACAGCGGCACGGGTCATCGCGCTCGTCGCCGACGTCATGGCCGGCATCCTCGGCCTGTGGATCCTGATGTACCTGCTGGACGCGAACCGCGCCAACGACCTCGTCCAGGTCGTCCACGACGTGGCCCGCTGGCTCGCCGGCTGGTCGCACGATCTGTTCACCTTCGACGAGACCTGGGCCAGGGTCGTCGCGGGCTACGGCCTCGCGGCGGTGGTCTACCTGCTGGTCGGCCACGCCGTCGCGGGCCGCCTGCGCCGGTACTGAGCCCGGACCCGCGCGGGCGTCAGCCGCAGCACCCCGGGTCGAGTCCCCGCGGCAGGCGCTCGCCGGAGAAGACCGCGCACGTCGCCTCGTCGCCGCCGAGCGCCGCCACGGCCAGCAGCAGGGAGCCCGCCGTCCAGGTGGTCAGCTCCTCGGGCCAGACGGCCTTGTCGTCGAAGACGTAGCCCGTCCAGTACAGGCCGCTCGCGTCGTCGCGCAGGTGCTGGATGGACTGGAGGATCTCCAGGGCGCGGTCGGATTCGCCCACCACCCACAGGGCGAGGGCGAGTTCGGCGCTCTCGCCGCCGGTGACCCACGGGTTCGGGTCGACGCAGCGCACGCCGAGGCCGGGCACCACGAAGCGGTCCCAGCCCCGCTCGATGCGGGCCTTGGCCTCCTCGCCGGTCAGGGCGCCGCCGAGGACCGGGTAGTACCAGTCCATGGAGTAGCGGTCCTTGTCGAGGAAGCGCTCGGGGTGGCGTCGTACGGCGTGGGCGAGGGCCCCGGCGGCCAGCTCCCAGTCGGGCTGCGGCTCTCCGCGCTGGTCGGCGACGGCGAGGGCGCAGCGCAGGGCCTGGTGGATCGAGGAGGAGCCGGTGAGCAGCGCGTCGGTGACGGGCGTGCCGTCGGGCTCCCGCTTCCAGCCGATCTGCCCGCCGGGCTGCTGGAGGGCCAGGACGAACTCGACGGCGGCGACCACGGAGGGCCACATGCGGTCCAGGAACGCCTCATCGCCGGTGGCGAGGTAGTGGTGCCAGACGCCGACCGCGATGTAGGCGCAGAAGTTGGTCTCGCGGCTGCGGTCGGTGACGTCGTGCGGGTCCCCGTCGACGTAGGCCGCGTACCAGGAGCCGTCGGGGTTCTGGTGGCGGGCCAGCCAGTCGTAGGCCCGCTCGGCGGCCGCGTGCTCGCCCGCCGCGTCCAGGGCCATGGCGGCCTCGGTGTGGTCCCAGGGGTCGAGGTGGTGCCCGCGGAACCACGGGATGGCGCCGTCCGCGCGCTGGCCGGCGAGGATGCCGCGGACCGTCGCCGCCGCCTGATCGGCCGTCAGGACGCCGGGCAGGACGAGGTGTTCGGTGCGCTCGGGGCTCGTCACTTGGCGGCCACCGCGGCGTCGGCCGCCGCGCGCGGCAGGTGCGGTTTGGTGGCGTAGGCCACGAAGCTCTTGCCGACGACCGGGTTGAGCAGCTGCTCGGCGACGCGCGTGGCGAGGGGCTTCTTCATGATGTCCCACACGAGCAGCTTGTGGTACGCCCGCACGGGCAGCGCCTTGTCGTTGTCGACGCCGAACGCGCACTTGAGCCACCAGTACGGGGCGTGCAGCGCGTGGGCGTGGTGGGTGCCGTACGGCTTGAGGCCCGCCTCGCGCATCCTGGCGAGGAGTTCGTCGGCCTTGTAGATGCGGATGTGGCCGCCCTCGACCTCGTGGTAGGCGTCGGACAGCGCCCAGCAGACCTTCTCGGGGCCGTAGCGCGGGACCGTCACGGCGATGCGGCCGCCCGGCTTGAGGACGCGCACCATCTCGGCGAGGACGCCCTTGTCGTCGGGGATGTGCTCCATGACCTCGGAGATGATCACGACGTCGAACGACGCGTCGGGGAAGGGGAGGTTGAGGGCGTCGCCCTCCATGGCGGTGGCCGTGGCGCCCGCCGGGGCCTCGCCCGCCTCCTTCATCGCGGCGAACCACTTGGCGACCTCGCGGATCTCCTCGGCGTTCTGGTCGAGGGCCACCACCCGAGCGCCGCGCCGGTAGCACTCGAAGGCGTGCCGGCCCGCGCCGCAGCCCAGGTCCAGGACGCGGTCGCCCGCGGCGAGCGGGAAGCGGGTGAAGTCGACGGTCAGCATCAGCGATGGCTCCCGGAGTGCGTCGGGGTGGCCGCGGCGCGGCCGGGGTTCGTGGCGGCGGAGCGGCTCATGGCCTCGCGGTAGCGTTCGGCGGTGCCCTTGGCGGCCTGCGCCCAGGTGAACTTCCGCAGGACCCGCTCGCGGCCCGCGCGGCCGAGGCGGGTGCGCAGTTCGGGGTCGCCGAGCAGCCGCTTGAGGCCGAGCGCGAGCGCTCCCGCGTCGCCGGGCGGCACGGCGAGGCACGTCTCGCCGTCGGGGCCCGCGACCTCGGGGATCGCGCCGCCGGTGGTCGCGAGGAGCGGCGTGCCGGTGGCCATCGCCTCCGCCGCGGGCAGGGAGAACCCCTCGTACAGCGAGGGGACGCAGGCGACCTGCGCCGAGCGGACGAGGTCGACCAGTTCGGCGTCGGTGATGCCCTTGACGAACTCGATGCTCCCCGCGAGGCCGTGGCGTTCGATGGCGCGGGCGACGGGCCCGTCCTCGGCGCGCTTGCCGACGACGACGAGGTGGGCGCCGGGGTGCTCGCCGCGCACCTCGGCGAGCGCCTCCACGAGGTGGACCAGGCCCTTGAGCGGGACGTCGGCGCTGGAGGTCGTGACGATCCTGCCGGGCACCTCGGGCACGGCCGGGTCCGGGGAGAAGAGGCCGGTGTCGGCGCCGATGTGGACGACGTCGATGCGGTCCTCGCGGACCCCGAGGTGGTCGACGATCTCCTGGCGGGAGGTGCCGGAGACGGTGAGGACCGACGGGAGGCGGCGCGCGACGCGCTTCTGCATGCGCGTGAAGGCGTACCAGCGGCGCACGGAGAGCCGGCGCCTGAGGTCGGGGGCGGCGTCCAGCTCCAGTCGCCGGTCGACGGTGATGGGGTGGTGGATGGTGGTGACCAGGGGCGCGCCGAGGTCGCCGAGGAGGCCGTAGCCGAGGGTCTGGTTGTCGTGCACGACGTCGAACTCGCCGCGCCGGGCGCGCAGATGGCGCCGGGCCCGCAGGCTGAAGGTGACGGGCTCCGGGAAGCCGCCGGTCCACATGGTCGCCACTTCGAGGGCGTCGATCCAGTCGCGGTACTCGTCGCGGCCCGGGGTGCGGAAGGGGTCCGGCGAGCGGTACAGGTCGAGGCTCGGCAGCTCGGTGAGCCGGAGGCGTTCGAGGCCCTGGCCCTCGTCGAGGACGGGGTAGGGCTGCGCGCCGATGACCTCGACGCTGTGGCCGAGCCGTGCCAGCTCGCGCGAGAGATGACGTACGTACACGCCCTGGCCCCCGCAGAACGGGTTCCCCTTGTAGGTGAGGAGGGCGATGCGCAGCGGGCGGTCGCCGTCGGCGTCGGTGCCCTTGCGGGGGCCCGCTTCCATGGCCTCAGCGGTCACTCTCGGCCCCCTTCTCCGTGCAGTTGTCCGCGAGGTTACGCCGGGACGCTAATCTAGAACAAGTTTCAGACTCGATCCCCGGGTGATCTCTGGCGGATCGCCGGGTGATCGGTGGATGATCGCTGAACGAGCTTTGAATCTACCGGCAGGTAGGCGAGGTGTACGGCCCGGATCAGGTGATTCGCGCCACGACGGGCTCCCTGCCATGCTGTGCGATCTCGCGAGGCGTTTCGGAGGGGCCCACATGACAGCGGAAGCCAAGGCGGCGAGCCCTGCGACGCCGCCCCTCACCGAGCGTCAGGAGGCGCGCCGCCGCCGCATCCTGCACGCCAGCGCCCAACTGGCCAGCCGGGGCGGTTTCGACGCGGTGCAGATGCGCGAGGTGGCCGAGGCCGCGGGCGTGGCCCTCGGCACGCTCTACCGCTACTTCCCCTCCAAGGTGCATCTGCTGGTCGCCACCATGCAGGACCAGCTCCAGCACATGCACACGACGATCCGCAAACGCCCGCCGGCCGGGCGAACGCCCGCGGAGCGGGTCGCGGAGACGCTGATGCGGGCCTTCCGCGCCCTCCAGCGCGAGCCGCACCTGGCGGACGCGATGGTGCGGGCCCTGACCTTCGCCGACCGCTCGGTGAGCCCCGAGGTCGACACGGTCTCGCGGCTGACGACGGCGATCATCCTGGAGGCCATGGGCCTGACCGAGCCGCCGAGCGCCCGGCAGCTTTCGGCGGTGCGGGTCATCGAGCACACCTGGCACTCGGCGCTGATCACCTGGCTCTCGGGGCGGGCCTCGATCGCCCAGGTGAAGATCGACATCGAGACCGTCTGCCGCCTCATCGACCTCACGGCCGAACCCGGTACGTGAGATCGCGGTGGGGCGCCTCGGACCTCCGGCGGGCCCGTCAGTCCTCCGGGGGGAAGACCACCTCCCCGGTGTCGGCCAGGGTGATGGTGATCGCCTCCACGGGGCAGCCCTCGGCGGCCTCCAGGACGCGCTCGTCGGCGTCGCCCTCGGGGGTGGCGGGGCGGGATTGCCGGGCGGTGTCCAGCGCGAAGCCGCCGGGCGCGGTGACCACGCACATGCCCGAGCCGACGCAGAGCGACCTGTCGACCTCCACGCGCCAGCGGTCGCCCCTCACGCGCCGCTCCCCTCGTGGCCGGCGGGCAGGTGGATCATCTTGTGCTCGAAGTACTCGCCGTACCCCTCGGGCCCGAACTCCCGGCCCAGGCCGGAGTTCTTGTAGCCGCCGAAGGGTCCGAGCATGTCGAGGCTGAAGGTGTTCACGGAGTACGTGCCGGTGCGCACCCGGCGGGCGACGTCGATGCCGCGCTCGACGTCGGCGGTCCAGACGCTGCCGCTGAGGCCGTACTCGGAGTCGTCGGCGATCCGCACCGCCTCGTCCTCGTCGCCGTACGGCAGCAGGCAGACGACGGGCCCGAAGATCTCCTCGCGGGCGACGCGCATGGAGTTGTCGACGCCGCCGAAGAGGGTCGGCTCCACGTACCAGCCCCGGTCGAACCCGGGGGGACGGCCGCCGCCCGCGAGGATCTTGGCGCCCTCCTCCTGGCCGATGCGGATGTAGTCCAGGGAGCGGCGCTGCTGGCGTTCGGCGACCAGCGGGCCGAGTTCGGTGGCGGGGTCGAGGGGGTCGCCGACCTTGAGCGCGGACGCGGCGGCGGCGAAGGCGTCGGCGAACTCGTCGTAGCGGGTGCGCGGCACGAGGACGCGGGTCTGGGCCACGCACGCCTGGCCGTTGATCATCCAGGCGAACGGCACGATGCCGGCGACCGCGCTCGCCGCGTCGGCGTCGGGCAGGATCACCGCGGCGGACTTGCCGCCCAGCTCCAGGGTGACGCGGGTGAGGTTGCGGGCGGCGACCTCCATGACGCGCCTGCCCGCGGCGACGGACCCGGTGAAGGACACCTTGTCGACGTCCGGGTGCCCGACGAGGTACTCGCTGACCTCGCGGTCGGCGCACAGGATCGAGAGCACGCCCTCCGGCAGGCCCGCCTCGGCGGCGATCTCCGCGAGGATGTAGGCGTCCAGGGGTGCCTCGGGCGAGGTCTTCAGGATCACCGGGCAGCCCGCGAGCAGCGCGGGGGCGAGCTTGGCGGCGGCGGTGAACTGCGGGACGTTCCAGGGCACGACGGCCGCGACGACGCCCATCGGCTCGCGGCGCACGAGCAGCTTCCCGAGGACGCCGTCGCGGGGCTCCTCGTACGGGAAGTCGCGGGCGACGGTGATCGCCGCGTCCCACACCATCATCGCGGCGAGGGCCTGCACCATCACGCCGGAGGTGTACGGCGTGCCGTTCTCGGAGCTGATGACGCGGGCGATCTCCTCGTGGCGCACCGCGAAACCGTCCTTGATCCTGGTGACGACCTCGATCCGCTCGTCCACGGTCAGCCGCGGCCAGGGGCCCTCGTCGAACGCCTTGCGGGCGCATGCGACGGCGCGGTCCACGTCGGCGGTGCCCGCGTGCGGCACGCGGGCGAAGACCTCGCCGGTGTGCGGGGAGACGACGTCGATGACGTCCCGGCCGAGCGGGTCCACCAACTTCCCGCCGATCAACAGCTGTCCGTGTTCCACGAGCTCCGTCATGGCTGACTGCCTCCTGCGGGGGCGTTTTCTGACCTGGTGTCAGAACTGATACCAGTTCCACTTGGCGGAGTCCACGCACCGGACGGCCAACTCACGTTTGAGCAGGTCGACTTCGGGGGCCATTGGAACGGGTTCTAGTTATAGTGGGGGCGTCGGTCGGCGAGCGGCGTCGGCGGGAGACGAGGCGCCCATGGCCCAGGTGAGCGAACCACCGGTGATCGAGCACGGCGGAGGCGTCTGGAGCCTGCGGGTCCCGATCCCCGACAACCCCCTCGGCTGCACCCTCGTCCACCTCCTGGACACCGACGCCGGGCCCGTCCTCGTCGACACCGGCTGGGACGACCCGACCTCCTGGGCCGCACTCACCGCCGGGCTCGCCGCCTGCGGGACCTCGGTCGAGGAGGTGCACGGCGTGGTCCTCACGCACCACCACCCCGACCACCACGGCCTGTCCGCGCGGGTGCGCGAGGCGTCCGGGGCGTGGCTCGCGATGCACGAGGCGGACGCGGCCGTGGTGCGCCGCACCCGCGCCAACCCGCCGAAGCGCTGGTACGGCTACCTGGCCGCGAAGCTGGCCGCCGCGGGCGCCCCCGCCGAGCACGTCGCCCCGCTGCTCCGCGCACGCGACGCGGACCGCCCCCGCGGGCTGCCCGGCCCGCGGCCCGCGCTGCCCGACCTCGGCATCACCCCCGGCGAGCTGCTCGGCCTGCCGGGGCGCCGGCTGCGCGCCGTCTGGACGCCCGGCCACACCCCCGGGCACGTCTGCCTGCACCTGGAGGAGGCCCACCCCGCCGGCCTGCCGGGCACCGGCCGGCTCTTCTCCGGCGACCACCTGCTGCCCGGCATCACTCCGCACATCGGCCTGTATGAGGACCCGGACGATGCCACGGTCACCGATCCCCTGGGCGACTACCTCGACTCCTTGGAGCGCGTCGCCCGTCTGGGCCCGGCCGAGGTGCTGCCCGCGCACCAGCACGCGTTCACCGGCGCCGGCGCCCGCGTCCGCGCGCTGATCGCCCACCACGAGGAGCGTCTGGCCGGGCTGCTCGGGCTGCTCGCCGAGCCCCGCACCCCCTGGGGGCTCGCCGAGCGCATGGAGTGGAACCGTCCCTGGGCCGAGATCCCGCACGGCTCGCGCACCATCGCGGTCTCGGAGGCCGAGGCCCATGTGCGGCGCCTGGTGAAGCTCGGGCGGGCGGCGGCGGTGGCCGGCAGCGACCCGGTCACGTTCGTCGCGGTGGGACGCTGAGCTCCAGCGGGGGGACGCGACTCGGCAGGGGAATGCGGGACGGCAGGTCCAAACGGCGGTCGTAGTCGGGCAGGCGGTGGTCGTAGTCGGGCAGGCGGTGGTCGTAGTCGGGCAGATGGTCGGGCACCGCGTAGTTCGGCGGCTCGTGTCCGCCGTAGTCCGTCCGCGCGGGCAGGGGCGTCCGGTACGACGGTGCCGGGTCGTCCCCCGAGCCGTAGTCCGGCACCGCCGCGGCCACGATCAGGACGACGGACACCGCCATCGCGCGCGTCAACCGCAGCGTGCGCGTGGCCGGCGTGCGGACGGCCGCCGCGACACACCGGTGGGGCGCCGGCAGCGGTGCGAGCCGGCGGTCCAGGTCGCCCGCACCCGCCCGCTCCCGCGCCACGGCCAGGTCGAGCAGCCCCTTCCACTGCGCGTGCGTCAGTCCGCCCCGCCGCTCGGCCGCGCGCAGCCGGGCGGCCCGGTCGGTGCCCGCCTCCGTGTACAGCAGCGTCCGCATGCCCCGCAGGGTCGGGCGCTCGGGGACCCGGTAGGCGCCCGCGCGCCAGTACAGGTCGTACAGGCGGTGCAGCCGCTCCTCGGCCCGCACCGCCTCCAGGCGCCGTACCTCCGTCAGCCAGTCCGCGACGGGCAGGACGTCGCCGGCGCACTCGCAGCCGAACATCCGCGCCCCCACCTCGGCGGGGAGCGCCTTGGCCAGGACCGCCGCCAGGCCGGGGCCCTCGGACCAGGCGCCGACGGCGTGCTCCCGGGGCCCCGGCGCCCCGGTGAGGGCCGTCAGGCGCGCGGGCATCGTCGGGTGGGTGCCGGGGTGGCGCCGCTGCCGGGGCGGGTGCGGCGCGTGGGCCGCCACGAGGGTGCGCAGCTCCGGGTCCCGGCGCACGGCGAGGAAGGCCGCGAAGGGGTCGTCGGGCATCCGTGCGCGGTGGTGGAGCAGGGTGAGGACGCCGCCCCGGAACGTCCCCCAGTCGCGGTGGACCGCCTCCGCCGACCCCAGCGCGCGGGCGAGAACGGCGGGCGGGACCACCCGGGCGGCGAAGGCGTCCGCCGCGTGCTCCTGGCGGCGCAGGACGGGCGAGGTGACGCCGGCGTAGAGGTACGCGAAGCCGCCGAAGAGGCCACGCAGCACGGACGCGTACCCCTTCAACAGCGTGTTGGCGAGCCGGACATCGGTCATCGGGAGCGCGGGGCGGCTGAGCCCCGCGTCGATGTCCCGCAGCTTGGCGGCGCCCCGGTGGACCAGGGCGGAGAACCACGGGTCGCGGCGTGCGTAGTGCCCCAGTTCGTGGGCGAGGACGGCGCGCAGTTCGTCGGTGTCCAGGGTGAGGAGCAGCGGCACGCCAATGTAGAGGGAGCGCCTGCGGCGACGGCGGGTCAGGCCCGTCAGCCGCACCTTCGCGTTGGCGCCCGCGGTGAGCCACAGGTGGGTGGGGGACGGGCGTGCCCGCCCGGTGGGCGAGTTCCTCGACGAACCTCCACAGGTCCGGCGCGTCGAGCCCGGACACGCGCCGCGCGCCGGGCTCACCGCGCCCGACGCCGCCGCGCACGGCGCCGAACACGGTCTTCACGACGGGCAGGACGGCGGCCTTGCCGATCACGAACAGCGGCGACATCGTGATCAGCAGGACAGCGGCCAGCGCGAGGACGGCGATCGACCCGACCACGACGACGGCGGCCAGCACATAGAGCAGCGCCAGAAGGGTCAGGACGAGCCCCGCGGCCAGCCCGCGGGACCATCGGTCACGGATCAACTACCGCCCCCCTCGTGTCCGTTGACGCCATTGTCCGCCGCCGCGCGCCGGTACACCTCCGTGAGCCGGGAATTCGTCCGTACGGGATGGGCCCGTGCCGCGCAGGCGGCGGTGAGCCACTCCTCGGCGTGCCGCACGGCGTCGGCGACCGGGTCGCCCTGCGCGGAGGGCGTGTACGGTGCCCGGGCCGCCGGGCCCACCGCGCACACGGGCGCGGGCAGCAGCGCGTCGCCGCCGCCCTCGCCGACGGGGGCGAGGTCGAGGTCGAGCGCGCGCGCCAGCCGGCGGCGGGCCTGGTGCAGGCTCGCGGCGACCGTGCCCCGGCTGATGCCCAGGGCCTCGGCGATCTCCTTCTGCCCCATGCCCTCCAGGCAGTACAGGACCATGACCTCGCGCTGCCGCGGGGGCAGCCTCGGCATGGCGTCCAGGACCGCCCTGACCTCCGCGGTGTCCTCGACGCGGGCGGTGGGCGGCGGGGCGATCTCCAGCTCCCGCCGCCGCGACCACCGCTTGAACGCCCTGTGCTGCCGTCGCCTCATCACCAGATACACCCACGCTTCGGGGCTGTTGTAGGTGCGCACCTTGTCCCAGTGGCGCAGCAGTGCGACGTACGCGTCCTGTACCGCATCCTCCGCCTCCCCCAGGTCGCGCCACTCCATGAGCGCCCGCGCGAGGGTGCGGGGGTAGGTGCGGCGGTAGAACGTGTCGAAGTCCTCGTGGTCCGCGGGGTCCGCGGGGTCCGCGGGGTCCGCGTGGCGGTCGTGGGTGCGGTCGCCGTGGCTCACCGCTGCTCTCCCGTCGTCGTCGCGTGGTCCGTCCGGTCGGTCTTGTTCGCTCGGTCCATGTCGCTCGCTCGGTCCGGCCGGCCTGTCCGGTCGCCTTTGTCTGCGGGGGACGAGGTGTACTCCCACGCGGTTGCGCGGCCGTGGACGCGCAGGGCGCGGGTGACGGCGCGGCGGTTGCCCCCCGGGCCCTCCAGCCACGCCCGGAGCAGGTTCCCCAGCGCGGCGACGGCGCTCAGGGCCGCGGTGAGGACGGCGGGGTCCCGTACGAAGGTCGGCATCTTGCCTCCTGGAATCGGTGACGACACCCTTGAGCACCCCGCGGCGGCCGATGTGTTTAGCGCCCCCCGCACCTTTGTTCTTTCCCCCGCGCTCCCCACCCCCACCGCCCCTCCGGCGTCCCCGCCGCGGAATCCCGGCCACCGATACGGGCCGGTAGAGTGGGCGGGTCGTCCTCACGTCCGCCGTGTACCGGCCGCTCGGTCGGTGAGCCGGATTGCCCGGCGCGGAACCGTGACCGGCTCGCTTCATCGGGGCCCCCGATGAGCGGCACCGTCGAGGTACACGGAGCCGGAGCCGCCCGGAACCCGTGCTCGCACGGGCCGTGCCGCCCCGCTCCCCGCAGGGAGAGGCAACCCGCCGCATCATGAACGTTCGCCGCAGCGCAGCGGTCCTGGCCGCCGTCGCCGTGTTCGGCCCGGCCGCCGCACCGGCCGCCTTCGCGGATGACACCTCGCCGTCGCCCGCCGCCCTCCCCTCGGGCCTGTACGGCACGTCCGACCCGAAGTTCGACGGCGTCTTCCGGCAGTCGTACGCCCTGCTCGCCCAGGACACCGTCGGCGTGAAGCCCGCGGCCAAGGCCGTGCACTGGCTGACCGGACAGCAGTGCGCGAGCGGCGGCTTCGCGCCCTACCGCGCCGACGCGAGCGAGCCGTGCGACTCCAAGACGCCGGTCGACAGCAACTCCACGGCCGCCGCCGCGCAGGCGCTCGCCGCGCTCGGCGACGACGACAAGAGCCTGGCCAAGGCGGTCGACAGGAGTGTCGACTGGCTCAAGTCCGTGCAGAACCAGGACGGCGGCTGGGGCTACAACCCGGGCCAGCCCTCCGACGCCAACTCCACCGGCCTGGTGGTCGGCGCGCTCGTCGCCGCCGGCGAGAACCCCGCGCGGTTGAAGTCCCAGAAGGGCAGGTCCGCCTACGACGCGCTGCCGAAGCTGGCCCTGGACTGCGGCAAGAACGGCGGCGCCTTCGGCCTCGCCGACGCCAAGACCAAGAAGCTCTCCCCGAACGCGGACGCCACCGCCGCCGGCGTGCTCGGCAGCCTCGGCAAGGGCCTCGTCGTGTCCCCCGCCCCCAAGGCGGACGACTCCGCGCCCAAGTGCGCGAAGCCGGACACCGCCTCGCAGGCCGCGAGCAACGGAGCGGGCTATCTCCTGAAGACGCTCAAGGCCGGGGACGACCACCTCACCGGCGCCGGCGACGTGCCCGACGTCGGCAACACCGCCGACTCCGTGGTCGCCCTCGCCGCCGCGGGGCAGCGCGAGCAGGCGGAGAAGTCCGCCCGCTGGCTCGCCGGGAACTCCGCGAAGTGGGCGAAGGACTCGGGCCCCGCCGCCTACGCCCAGCTGATCTTCGCCGCCCACGCGACGGGCATGGACCCGCGCGACTTCGGCGGCGCCGACCTCGTGAAGCAGCTCGGCGCCCAGGGCCCGCCGGCCGCGACCGCCTCCGACTCCTCCGCCGCGGACGCGGACCGGGACGAGAAGAAGGACGAGGGCGTCAACATCTGGTGGATCGTCGGCGTCGGCATGGTCGCCGGCATCGGCATCGGCTTCCTCTACAGCGCCAACCGCAGGAAGCAGCAGCCGTGACGCGCCGCCGGACGCGGCCGGCGCCGGGCCGCGCCCGGCGCGGGCGCGGGGCCCTCGGCGCGCTCGTCGCCGCGCTGCTCTGCCTGCTCGCGGCCGCGCCCGCGCAGGCCGCCGGGTACCGCTACTGGTCGTTCTGGGAGCGCGCCGGCGACACCTGGACGTACGCGAGTCAGGGGCCCGGCACCGACCGGCCCGAGGACGGCGACGTACAGGGCTTCCGCTTCTCGGTCTCCGAGGACTCGAAGGACTCCGCGCGGCCGCGCGGCTCCGCGGACTTCCGGGACATCTGCGCCGGCACCCCCGCCGAGGACGGCCGCAAGCGGGTCGCGCTGGTCATCGACTTCGGCCTGCCCGAGGACGCGCCCGAGGGCGAGGCGCCGCCCGCCCCGCGCGAGGCCTGCGCGCGGGTCGCGAAGGACGCCACTACTGCGGACGCCCTCGCCTCGGTCGCCGAGCCGCTGCGCTACGACAGCAAGGCGCTGCTGTGCGCCATCGCGGGCTACCCGAAGTCGGGCTGCGGCGAGCAGGTCTCCGGCGACGACTCGGCGCGCACCCGCCCCGGCAAGGACGGGAAGGGCACGGACGCCGGGGGCAGGGTCGAGGGGGAGCGCGGTCCCTCCGTGGGCCTGATCGCGGGGGCGGTCGCGGTCGCGCTGGTCGGCGGCGCCGCGTTCTGGCAGGCCCGGCGCCGTCGCGGCTGACCGGCCCCGAACACGGACGCGGACACGGAGACGGACAGCACGATGACGCAGCACGGCAGCGGCGCGCCCAGTCGCCTGAGGCGCCGCCCGGCGCCGCTGGCGCACCGGGGCAACGCCCTGCACCCGGGCGCCTGGTGGGTGTGGGCGCTCGGCCTCGGCACCGCGGCGTCCCGCACGACGAACCCGCTGCTCATCGGGCTGCTGATCGGCGTCGCGGGCCATGTCGTGGCGGCGCGGCGGACGTCCGCTCCGTGGGCGAGGTCCTACGGCGCGTTCGTGAAGCTGGGGCTGCTCGTCATCGCCGTCCGGCTGGTCTTCGCCTTCGTGCTCGGCTCCCCGATCCCGGGCACGCACACCCTCGTGACCCTGCCCGAGGTCCCGCTGCCCGAGTGGGCCAAGGGCGTGCGGATCGGCGGCCGGGTCACCGCGGAGGGCATGGTCTTCGCGCTCTACGACGGGGTCAAGCTGGCCGGTCTGCTGATCTGCGTCGGCGCCGCGAACGCCCTCGCGAGCCCGTCCCGGCTGCTGAAGTCGCTGCCGGGCGCGCTGTACGAGGTGGGGGTGGCCGTCGTCGTGGCGATGACCTTCGCGCCGAACCTCATCGCGGACGTGCGGCGGCTGCGGGCCGCGCGGCGGCTGCGCGGGCGGTCGGACAAGGGGATGCGCGGGCTGCTCCAGGTGGGCCTGCCGGTACTGGAAGGGGCGCTGGAGCGGTCCGTCGCGCTGGCCGCCGCGATGGACGCGCGCGGCTTCGGGCGCAGCGCACCCGTGCCGGCCCGGGTGCGGGCGCTCACCGCCGTGCTGACGCTGGGCGGGCTGATGGGCGTGTGCGTCGGCGTGTACGGGCTGCTGACCGCGCGGGGCGTCTCCTACGGTCTGCCCGCCCTCGGCGCGGGGCTGCTGGCCGCGCTCGCGGGGCTGCGGCTCGGCGGGCGCCGCGCGGTGCGCACCCGCTACCGGCCCGACTCGTGGGGCGTGCGGGCCTGGCTGGTCGCCGGGTCGGGCCTCGCCGTCGCGGCCCTGACGATCTGGGCCGCGTCCTACGATGCCGCCGCCCTGCACCCCGGTGTCGTACCGCTGGTCGCGCCGACGCTGCCGCTGTGGCCCGCGGCGGCGGCCCTGATCGGGCTGCTGCCGGCGGTCGTGGCGCCCGTCCCCGCCGAGTCCTCGAACACCGGGAAGCCCGTGCCGCCCCAGAACCCCGTGCGGCCCGAGAGGTCCGTGCCGCCCGAGAAATCCGTGAAATCCGTGGAGGAGACGCCGTGATCCGCTTCGAGGACGTCTCCGTGACGTACGAGGGCAGCGCGGGGCCCACCGTCCGGGGCGTCGACCTCACCGTCCCGGAGGGCGAGTTGGTGCTGCTCGTCGGCCCGTCGGGCGTCGGCAAGTCGACGCTGCTCGGCACGGTCAGCGGCCTGGTGCCGCACTTCACCGGCGGCACCCTGCGCGGCCGGGTCACCGTGGCGGGCCGGGACACCCGTACGCACAAGCCCCGCGAACTCGCCGACGTCGTCGGCACGGTGGGCCAGGACCCGCTCGCGCACTTCGTGACGGACACGGTCGAGGACGAGCTGGCCTACGGCATGGAGTCGCTCGGCCTCGCCCCCGACGTGATGCGCAGGCGCGTCGAGGAGACCCTGGACCTGCTCGGCCTCGCCGGGCTGCGCGACCGGCCCATCGCCACGCTCTCCGGAGGGCAGCGCCAGCGCGTCGCCATCGGCTCGGTCCTCACCCCGCACCCCCGCGTCCTCGTCCTGGACGAGCCGACCTCCGCGCTCGACCCGGCCGCCGCCGAGGAGGTGCTGGCCGTGCTCCAGCGGCTCGTCCACGACCTCGGCACGACCGTCCTGATGGCCGAGCACCGCCTGGAGCGGGTCGTGCAGTACGCGGACCAGGTGCTGCTGCTCGCGGCGCCGGGCGAGCCGCCGGTGCTCGGCGACCCGGCCACGCTGATGGCCCGCTCCCCCGTCCATCCGCCGGTGGTCGCGCTCGGCCGCCTCGCGGGCTGGTCGCCGCTGCCGCTGACCGTGCGGGACGCGCGACGCGCGGCGGGCGCGCTGCGGGAGCGGCTCGCCGGGTCGGGGCCCCGCCAGGAGACGGCGGCCGGGCGGCCCGAGGAGCGGCCGGCGAGCCGGTGGCCCCGGCTGCGCAGGGAACGTACGCCCGGCGAGGAGCCCGCGGCGGCCGTCGAGCGGCTGGCCATGCGGCGCGGGCGCGTCGAGGCGCTGCGCCGCGTCGACCTCAGCGTCCTGCCGGGCGAGACCGTCGCGCTCATGGGCCGCAACGGCGCCGGCAAGTCCACCCTGCTGGCCACCCTGGTCGGCCTCCTGGAACCCACTTCGGGCACCGTCCGCGTCGGCGGGCGCGTCCCCCACCGCACCGCACCGCGGCAGCTGATCCGGCACGTGGGCCTGGTCCCGCAGGAGCCGCGCGACCTGCTGTACGCGGACACCGTGGCCGGGGAGTGCGCCGCCGCCGACCGGGACGCGGACGCGGACCCCGGCACCTGCCGGGCCCTGGTGAGCGAGCTGCTGCCCGGCATCGCGGACGACACGCACCCCCGGGACCTCTCCGAGGGCCAGCGGCTGGCGCTCGCCCTGGCGGTCGTGCTGACCTCGCGCCCTCCCCTGCTCCTGCTGGACGAGCCGACCCGGGGCCTGGACTACGCGGCCAAGGCCCGCCTGGTCACGATCCTGCGGGACCTCGCGGCCGAGGGGCACGCGATCGTGCTGGCCACGCACGACGTGGAGCTGGCCGCCGAGATCGCCCACCGCGTGGTGATCCTCGCGGACGGCGAGGTCGTCGCGGACGGCCCGACCCCGCAGGTGGTGGTGGCGTCGCCCGCCTTCGCGCCGCAGGTCACGAAGATCCTCGCGCCGTGCGAGTGGCTGACGGTGACGCAGGTGCGCCGGGCCCTCGCGGCGACGGAGGACGCGTCGTGAGCGGCGCGGGGCGCGAGGGGCGGCGGAGTGCGGACGGCGCGGGGCGCGAGGGGCGGCGCGGTGGCGCCCCTCAGGTGCGGCCCATCCGGCTCGGTCCCCAGTCCGTCGCCGCGCTCGTGCTGGTCAGCGCGGTGGGCGTGGTCGCCGTCGGGTGGCCGCTGCTCGCGGGCGCCGAGTCGGGGTTCACCGAGCACGCGCAGGACGCCCCGTGGCTGTTCGCGGCGTTGCTGCCGCTGCTGCTCGCCGTGGTCGTGGCGACCATCGCGGACGTCGGCCTGGACGCGAAGGCCATCGCCATGCTCGGGGTGCTGGCCGCCGCGGGTGCCGCGCTGCGGCCGCTGGGCGCGGGCACGGCGGGCATCGAGCCGATGTTCTTCCTGATGGTGTTGAGCGGGCGGGTGCTCGGCCCCGGCTTCGGGTTCGTGCTCGGGGCGGTGTCGATGTTCGCGTCGGCGCTGCTCACCGGGGGCGTCGGGCCGTGGATGCCGTTCCAGATGCTGTCGATGGGCTGGGTGTGCATGGGCGCGGGGCTGCTGCCCGGGGCGCACACGCTGCGGGGGCGCGGCGAGCTGTGGATGCTCGCGGTCTACGGTGCCGTCTCCGCCCTCTTCTACGGCACGGCGATGAACCTCCAGGGCTGGACCCTGCTCGGCGGGATGGCCACCGGTGTCTCCTACGACCCGAGGGCTCCCCTCGGGGAGAACCTCGGCCACTTCGTCGCGTACTGCCTGGCGACCTCGCTCGGCTGGGACCTGTCGCGGGCCTTCGTCACGGTCCTGCTCGGCCTCGCGCTCGGGCCCGCGATCCTGCGGGCGCTGCGCCGGGCCACGCGGCGGGCGGCTTTCGAGGCGCCGGTCACATTCGAGGCCCCGAAGTCGTGAGGGTTCTTCTGCTCTCCGTGACATCGGGGGCGCGAACCCGTGAGGCGGCCCACAGGACTTTGGTCCTCCACTAGGTCGCCCAGTAGCCACCGCCTCTTGATGTACACGCATCAATAGGGGGTCTGACCTGCGGATTGAGAGCCACGTCACAGAGGGGACATTCGGCCGGGATGCGACGTCCACTAGTAACAGGGGTCATTGCGGCGGCGTCCCGGGCCTGTTTCTCTGGAGGAGTCGCACGGCGCCGACGACCCCCCGGGGACGCGGCGCCTCCGCATGTCCCCCACGTTTCACGGCGTGCGGCGCGACGCTCCCGTCCCCCACCGGAAGGTCCTCTGTGTCCGCCTCGCTCATCCGCCGCATCGCTTCCCCGAAGAAGGCCCTCACCGGCGGCATCGTCGCCGCCGCCGCCACCGGCATGGTCTTCGCCGCGGCACCGGCCCAGGCAGCCACCCCGACCACCGCGAAGGCCGCCGCCCCGGCCGCCGCTCCCGCCGCCGCCCCGACGTCCGCCAAGGCCATCGCCCAGAAGCTGATCTCGGACCCCGCGCAGTTCGCCGCGTTCGACAAGATCGTCTCGCACGAGAGCGGCTGGAACGTCAGCGCGACGAACTCCTCCTCCGGCGCCTACGGTCTGGTCCAGGCGCTGCCCGCCTCGAAGATGGCCTCGGCGGGCGCGGACTGGAAGACCAACCCCGAGACCCAGATCAAGTGGGGTCTGAACTACATGAACGACCGCTACGGCAGCCCCGTCGGCGCGTGGAGCCACTGGCAGGCCAACGGCTGGTACTGAGTCTGGCGGGGCGCCTTCAGCTGCGGTCCCTGGACGTGCCGTCGGTCACCGGCTTTCGCCGGGTTCGTCCTCAAACGCCGGACGGGCTGGATGTTCGCGCCGGGCGGGTTGGATATCTCCAGCCCGTCCGGCGTCTGCCGTTTCTCGGATCTTCTACAGGCGTTGAATGATGGTCGCCGTGGCCAGGGCGCCGCCCGCGCACATGGTGATCAGGGCGAACTCCTTGTCGCGGCGCTCCAGTTCGTGCAGGGCCGTCGTGATGAGCCGCGCTCCCGTCGCTCCCACGGGGTGGCCCAGCGCGATCGCGCCGCCGTTGACGTTGACCTTCTCCAGGTCCTGGTCGAAGACCCGCGCCCAGCTGAGCACCACGGAGGCGAACGCCTCGTTGATCTCCACCAGGTCGATGTCCTTCAGGGACATCCCCGCCTTGCCGAGCACCGCGCGCGTCGCGTCGATGGGGCCGTCCAGGTGGAGGTGCGGGTCGGCGCCGACCAGCGCCTGGGCGACGATCCGGGCCCGCGGCCGGAGCTTCAGGGCGCGGGCCATCCGCTTGGACGCCCACATGAGGGCCGCCGCGCCGTCGGAGATCTGCGAGGAGTTGCCGGCCGTGTGCACGGCGGTCGGCATGATCGGCTTGAGGCCCGCGAGCGCCTCCGTCGTCGTGTCGCGCAGCCCCTCGTCGCGGTCGACGAGCCGCCACATGCCCTGCCCGGCGGCCTGCTCCTCCTCCGTGGTCGGCACCTGGACGGCGAACGTCTCGCGCTTGAAGCGCTCCTCGGCCCAGGCGGCGGCCGCCCGCTCCTGCGAGAGCAGGCCGAGACGGTCCACGTCCTCGCGGGTGAGGCCGCGCTTGCGGGCGATGCGCTCGGCGGCCTCGAACTGGTTGGGCAGGTCGACGTTCCACTCGTCGGGGAACGGCTTGCCCGGACCGTGCTTGGAGCCGGAGCCGAGCGGCACCCGCGACATGGCCTCGACCCCGCAGCTGATCCCGACGTCGATGACCCCGGCGGCGACCATGTTGGCGACCAGGTGGCTCGCCTGCTGCGAGGAGCCGCACTGGCAGTCCACCGTCGTCGCCGCCGTCTCGTACGGAAGCCCCATGGTGAGCCAGGCCGTGCGCGCGGGGTTCATGGACTGCTCCCCGGCGTGCGTCACCGTGCCGCCGACGATCTGCTCGACGCAGTCGGCGTGGATGCCGGTGCGCCCGAGGAGTTCGCGATAGGTCTCCCCGAGCAGATAGGCGGGGTGGAGGTTGGCGAGCGCGCCCGCGCGCTTGCCGATGGGGGTGCGTACGGCTTCGACGATGACAGGTTCCGCGGCCATGGGGCTGGTCCTCTCCGTCCATGTCCCGCGAGCCGTCCCGGCGCCTCGCGGGAGGAACTAGTACGCGTTCTAGTTCTCTCCAGCAGTCTGCTGAGCCGGACCCCGGCCCCGCAAGGGTCGTGCACCCACCTTGCGCGGCGGGCGCGCACAATCGGCCGCGTCATGGGCCTTGCCACTTGTGGAACCCGTTATTACCTTGCGGCGCAAGCCTCCTGATGGCCTGTCAGACCCATTCCATGCCGGGAGATGCCGATGCCCTGCCCAGCGCTGCCCGACGGGTTCGACTTCACCGACCCCGATCTGCTGCAAGAGCGCGTCCCCCTCCCGGAGTTCGCCCGGCTGCGGCAGAGCGAACCGGTGCGCTGGATCGCCCAGCGCCCGCGCGTCTCCGGGTTCGACGACGCCGGCTACTGGGCCGTCACGCGGCACGAGGACGTCAAGTACGTGTCCACCCATCCGGAGTTGTACTCCTCGACCCTGAACACCGCGGTCATCCGCTTCAACGAGTCGATCAGCCGCGACCAGATCGACGTCCAGAAGTTGATCATGCTCAACATGGACCCGCCCGAGCACACCCGGGTCCGGCAGATCGTGCAGCGCGGCTTCACGCCCCGCGCCATCCGCTCGCTGGAGGACACCCTGCGCCGGCGCGCCACCTCCATCGTGGCGGCGGCCCTGGAGAACGCCGGTCCCGACGGCGCCTTCGACTTCGTGACGAACGTCGCCGTGGAACTCCCGCTCCAGGCCATCGCCGAGCTGATCGGCGTGCCCCAGGAGGACCGCTCCAAGATCTTCGACTGGTCCAACAAGATGGCGGGATACGACGACCCGGAGTACGCCGTCACGGAGGAGATCGGCGCCGAGGCGGCGATGGAGATCGTCTCCTACGCGATGAACCTCGCCGCGGCCCGCAAGGAATGCCCGGCCAAGGACATCGTCACCCAGTTGGTGGCGGCGGAGGACGAGGGGAACCTCGCCGGCGACGAGTTCGGCTTCTTCGTGATCCTGCTCGCGGTGGCCGGCAACGAGACCACCCGCAACGCCATCACCCACGGCATGCACGCCTTCCTCACCCACCCGGACCAGTGGGAGCTGTTCCTCCGCGAACGCCCCGCCACCACCGCCGAGGAGATCGTGCGCTGGGCCACGCCGGTGGTCGCCTTCCAGCGCACCGCGACCGAGGACACCGAGCTGGGCGGGGCCGCGATCAGGCGCGGCGACCGCGTCGGCCTCTTCTACTCCTCCGCCAACCACGACCCCGACGTCTTCGCGGACCCCGGCGCGTTCGACATCACCCGCGACCCCAACCCGCACCTCGGCTTCGGCGGGGGCGGCCCGCACTACTGCCTCGGCAAGTCGCTCGCGGTCCTGGAGATCAACCTCATCTTCGACGCGATCGCCGACGCCATGCCCGGCCTGCGGCTGGCCGCCGCCCCGCGCCGGCTGCGCTCGGCCTGGCTGAACGGGGTCAAGGAACTTCGGGTCACCACCGGCTGACCGCCGCCGTTTCGCCCGACGGGGCCGACGTCTCCGTTGCGGGCCGCGTCCCGAGAGGTGAACCTTGCCTCTCCAGGACTTCGAACGGAAACGGTGGCCGTGGTCTTCGCCGACTTCTCGACCGTCCCGCCCGGCAGCGCGTCCACCGAGCGGAAGTCAGCCTTCCGTACCTTCCTGCGGCGGTACCGGGTGCCGCTGCTCGCCACCGCCCCCACCCTTCCCCTGTACGCGGTGTGGGCGGCGTTCCTGGCCACGGGCGGTGGCGACCTCGCCGCCCAGCAGGCGTGGGCGCGGTTCGCCGCCGAGCACGGCGCGAGCGCGTACAGCCTGTTCTGGTACGGCGGCATGCACACCGCCAACTACAGCCTGATCTCGCCCTATCTCATGGCCGCCGTCGGCGTGCGGACCGTGACGGTGCTCTCCGGGATCGCCGGCGCGTGGCTGGTCGCCGCGCTCATCGAACGCACCGGCGTCCGCAGCCCCCTGTGGCCGGCGGTCCTCGCCTCGCTCGGCGTGTGGTGCAACGTCGCCTCGGGGCGCACCACCTTCGCCCTCGGCACCGCCTTCGCCTTCGCGGCCTGCCTGGCGCTCGTGCGGGAGCGGCGCGCGGTTCTCGCCGCGGTCTGCGCGGCGCTCGCCACCATGGGTTCACCCGTGGCGGGCCTGTTCCTGCTGGTCGCGGGCGCCGGCTACCTGCTCGTGCGCGACGTCGGGCGCGCCGCGGCGCTCGCCGTGCCGCCGGTGGCGGTCGTCACGGTCACCACTGTGCTCTTCCCGTTCGACGGCGAACAGCTGATGCCCTTCGACCGGATCTTCCCGCCCGTGCTGTTCGGCCTGGCCCTGGTCCTCGCGGCCCCCCGCGAGTGGCGGGTGCTGCGCCTGGGCGCGGGCGTGTACGCGGCCGGGACCGTGCTCACGTACCTCGTCCCCTCGCCCATCGGCACGAACGTGGAGCGCCTCGCGGAGCTGGTCGGCCCCGCCGTGCTGCTCGCGGCCCTGCTCGTGCCGGGCCGCGACCTGCTCCGGCGGGCCGCGCTGGCCGTGGCGCTGGTGCTCTGCTCGGGCTGGCTGGTCCAGAAGACGTACGACGATCTGGTGGTGTCCACGAAGGTGCCCGGCTGGGCGGCCGACACCCGGGGTGTCGTGCGGGCGCTGGAGCGCCTGGGCGCCGACCGGACGCGCGTGGAGGTGGTCCCCGCCCGCAACCACCGCGAGGCCACCGCCCTCGCCCCCTACGTGAACATGGCGCGCGGCTGGAACCGCCAGCTGGACATCCGGCGCGGCCGGCTCTTCTACGACGGGACGTTCTCGGCGGCCGCCTACCGCGCGTGGCTCGACCGGTGGGCCGTCGGCTATGTGGTGCTGCCCGCGGGCAAGCCGGACGGGTTCGCCGAACAGGAGGCGGAGCTGGTGGCGAGCGGGCCCGCGTGGCTGAAGCCGGTGTGGGGGGACGGGCACTGGCGGATCTTCCGGGTGCGGGAGCCGGTGCCCCTGGTGTCGGCGCCCGCCTCCGTGGTCCGCACCACGGGCTCGGACGTCGTCGTGCGGGTCCCCGAGCGCGGTTCGGTGACGGTGCGGCTCGTGTACTCGCCGTGGCTGCGGGCGCGGGGCGCCTGCCTGCGGCGGCAGGGTGAGTTCACCCGGCTCTCGGTGCCCGCGCCGGGCACCTACCGGATCACTTCGGGCTACGGTCCTTCGCCGCGTCCCTCGGCGTGCCGCTGACCGGGGCCGCCGCGCGGGCCGTCGGGGGCGGGCTCACCCGGGGGCCCGAGAGGAGGTGGGTGAGGCCGAAGCCCGCGCCGACCACGGCCGCGCCGCCCACCGCGTCGAGCACCCAGTGGTTGCCGGTGCCCACGATCGCGCAGAGCGTGAGGAAGGGGTGCAGCAGGCCGAGCGCCTTCAGCCACCACCTGGACGCGAGGACCACGACGACCAGGCCGCACCACAGGGACCAGCCGAAGTGCATCGAGGGCATCGCCGCGTACTGGTTGGTGAGGTCGGTCAGCGTGCCGTAGTTCGGCTTGGTGAAGTCCTGGACGCCGTGCACGGTGTCGATGAAGCCGAGGTCCGGCATCAGGCGCGGCGGGGCGAGCGGGTAGGCCCAGAAGCCGATGAGCGCGAGGACCGTCGCGAAGCCGAGCGCCGAGCGCGCCCAGCGGTACGCGGCGGGGCGGCGCGCGTACAGCGCGGCGAGGACGGCGAGCGGCACCACGAAGTGGAGCGACGTGTAGTAGAAGTCGAAGAAGTCCTCCAGCCACCCGGTGCGGGCGGTGAGGTGGTTGAACCGGCGCTCGACGTCGAGGGACAGGAACCGCTCGATGGCGTGGACCTGTTCGCCGTGGTGTTCGGCGGTGGCCCGGCCGCCGGAGATGGTGCCCCCGGTCGCGGCGAGTCTGACCTGCTGGTACGCGGAGTAGCCGACGCGGATCAGGAGCAGTTCGAGGAGCAGGTTCGGGCGGGTCACCACGCGCCGCCAGAACGGCACCAGCGGCACCCGGCTCCAGCGGGCGGGCACCGGTTCGGCGTACTCGGTGGGGATCGGGTCCCGGTAGCGCGGGTGCGTGCGGGACAGGAACGGCACGGCGGTGGCGGCGGCGAGCGCCGTGAGCAGCACGACGTTGTCGCGGATCGGCTGGGTGACCGGCAGGTTCGGCAGCATCATCGTGGCGGGCAGCGTGGAGACGAGCACGACGGTCACGGGCCACACGTACCGGTCACAGCGGCGGCTGCCGACGCGGCCGACCACCGCGAGGAGCACCCACAGCAGTTGGTGGCGCCAGGTCGTCGGGGACACGGCGACGACCACGCAGCCCGTGACGGCGACGGCCAGGAGCAGCTGCCCGTCCTCGGCACAGCGCACGGCGCGGCGCAGCCCGAGGTGGGCGACGGCCGCGCCCAGGGCCAGGAAGAGCCCTGTCTCCAGGGGGCCTTGGAGGCCGAAGCGCAGCAGCATGCCGTGCAGCGACTGGTTGGTGCCCGCGTCCGGGCTCGCGCCGAGGCCCGCTCCCGCGAGGTGATGGACCCAGTACGCCCATGAGTCCGCCGGCATCGCCGCCCACGCGAGGGCCGTGCAGGCGGCGAAGGTGAGGCCGGTGGAGGCCGCGGCCTTCTCGCGGCCGGTGCACCACAGCAGCACGGCGAAGAGCAGCACCGTGGGCTGCAGCGCCGCGCCGGCGCCGATCAGGGCCCCGCCGGCCCGCTCGCCGCGCACGGCGAAGAGGCCGAGCAGCACCAGCAGGACCGGCAGGATGCTCGTCTGGCCCAGGTGCAGGGTGTTGCGCACGGGGAGGGAGAGGATCAGCAGGCTGATGGCCACGGGGGCGGCGAGCAGCGAGGTGCGCCGGGAGACGGGCCGCGGCAGTGCGCGGGCGGCGACCAGACCGAGGACGACGACGAGTCCGAGCGTGCCGAAGGTCCAGGCCCAGCCGAGCGCCTGCTCCCCCGGGCGGGCGAGCGGTTTGAGGACGAGCCCGGCGAAGGGGGTGCCGGTGAACCGGTCCGCGTCGTAGAGGGAGCCTGCGACGTGCAGGACGCCCTCCGGTCCCAGCCAGGTCTCCAGGTCGATGAGACGTTCACCCCTCGGGGTGCCCAGGACATCGGCCACCTGGCGGATCGCGAGGACGGCGGCGATCAGCCACAGGGCCGCGCGGAGCGCGCCGATCCGCGCGCCGGGCTCGCCGGCCGACCCCGTCCGCACCGCGTTTCCGGGTCCGCCGTGCTCAACGTTCGCCACGCGCCGTCGGCCCTTCCGCCCCGTCCGTCCTGCCTGCGGTCCGATCCGTCATGCCCGCGACCCCGTCCGTGGAGAGCCGCGTCCCCTCTCGCGGGACGCGTGCGACCGCTCGTTCACCCGACGGCCACACCGCTTTCTATCGGCATTTATCGGTCTTTCCCAACCACCTTCCGTTGTGGTTCCGGCGGCGTGGTTCCGGGCCGGGCAGCGACATAGATCACAAGATCGGCGCTCGCCCGCTCCCGGTAGAAACGGTGTTTGACCTGCATAAGGGGCCTTTCCTCGCCCTCTGCGGTCGTCCGGCAGCCGTCCGTAATGATGGCTGATGCACCTATGGTCGCTTTTCGGGTCGCCCCGGGTAAGCGCGGGCGGCCCCGTCCTTGTCGTCGACCGAAAGCGGGCGAGCGAACCCTTGCCGAGCGCCACTCCCGTCGCACTCCGGAAGCCCGAGTCCGCACCGGGGACCGTCCCCCCGCCCGCCGCCGGCGGCGTCACCGTCACCGACCCCGCGATGGTCAGGCGCGCGGTGAAGGCGGCCGCCCTCGGCAACGCGATGGAGTGGTTCGACTTCGGCGTCTACAGCTACATCGCCGTGACGCTGGGCAAGGTCTTCTTCCCCTCGGGCAACCCCACGGCCCAGCTGCTCTCCACCTTCGGCGCGTTCGCCGCGGCCTTCCTGATCCGGCCGCTCGGCGGCATGGTCTTCGGTCCGCTGGGCGACCGGGTGGGCCGCCAGAAGGTCCTCGCCCTCACCATGATCATGATGGCGGCGGGCACGTTCGCGATCGGCCTGATCCCCTCCTACGCGACCATCGGCGTCTGGGCGCCGGTGCTGCTCCTGCTCGCCCGGCTGGTGCAGGGCTTCTCCACGGGCGGCGAGTACGCGGGTGCCTCCACGTTCATCGCGGAGTACTCCCCCGACAAGAAGCGCGGCTTCCTCGGCAGCTGGCTGGAGTTCGGCACGCTCGCCGGCTACATCGGCGGCGCCGGCCTGGTCACCCTGATGACGGCGCTGATGTCGTCGCAGGACCTGCTGGCCTGGGGCTGGCGCATCCCGTTCCTGATCGCGGGCCCGATGGGCCTGATCGGCCTCTACCTGCGGATGCGCCTGGAGGAGACGCCGGCGTTCGCCGCCGAGCTGGAGAAGGCCCACAAGGACGAGCAGGCCCGCGCGAAGGTCCGGCTGCGCGACATGGTGACGGGCCAGTGGAAGGCCCTGCTGCTGTGCATGGGCCTGGTCCTGGTCTTCAACGTCACGGACTACATGCTGCTCTCCTACATGCCGAGCTATCTGACCAGCGAGCTGAAGTACGACGAGACGCACGGGCTGCTGGTCATCCTCGGCGTCATGGCGCTGATGATGTGCGCCCAGCCGTTCGTCGGCGCGCTGAGCGACCGGGTGGGCCGCCGCCCGATCATCGCCACGGGCTGCGCGGGCTTCCTCCTGCTCTCCGTCCCCGCGCTGCTGCTGATCCGCGAGGGCTCGCTGTGGGCGATCGGCCTCGGCCTCGGCGCCCTCGGCCTGCTCCTCGTCTGCTTCACGGCCGCGATGCCCGCGACGCTCCCGGCCCTCTTCCCCACCAAGGTCCGCTACGGCTCGCTCTCCATCGGCTTCAACATCTCCGTCTCGGTCTTCGGCGGCACGACGCCGCTGGTGGTGACGGCACTGATCGGAGCGACGGGCGACACGATGATGCCCGCGTACTACATGATGGCGGCGGCCGTCATCGGCGGGATCGCCGTCTGGTACCTGACGGAATCAGCGGGCAAGCCCCTGCCGGGCTCCCCGCCGGCGGTGGAAGGCCCCGGTGACCGGGCAGGTTTCAGCCCCTCCGGCGTTTGAGGAGCGGGGCGCAGCCCCGGCAGCCGGGCCGAGCACGGACGGTGCCGACACCGATCGGGCAAGGCGCCCCCTGCCGCGGGACTAACCGGCGGGGCCGGTGGGAACGTACGCCCTCATGAGCCCCCAGCCCCCGCCCCCGCAGCCGTGGACCTCCGTCGACGACTACTTCTCCGACCTCCTCGCCCCGCCAGACGAGGCCCTCACCGCCGCCCTCCGCGACAGCGACACCGCGGGCCTGCCGCAGATCAACGTGACCCCGAACCAGGGCAAGCTGCTCCACCTCCTGGCACGGACGCAGGGCGCCCGCCGCATCCTGGAGATCGGCACCCTCGGCGGCTACAGCACCATCTGGCTGGCCCGCGCCCTGCCCGCCGACGGCCGCCTGATCACCCTGGAGTACAAGCCCGAGCACGCGGAGGTGGCCCGCGCCAACCTCGCCCGCGCCGGGCTCGACAAGGTCACCGAGGTCCGCGTCGGCCCCGCCCTGGACTCGCTCGCCGCGCTCGGCGCCGCGCACGCCGAGCAGCCCGCGCCCTTCGACTTCGTCTTCATCGACGCCGACAAGGCCAACAACCCGTACTACGTGGAGTGGTCGCTCCAACTCACCCGCCCCGGCAGCCTCATCGTCCTCGACAACGTCGTGCGCGGCGGCGCCGTCACCGACGCCGACGACCCGGACCCGGCCGTGCGCGGCACCCGCGCCGCGCTCGACCTCATGGCACGGCACCCGAAGCTGAGCGCGACGGCGGTGCAGACCGTGGGCGCCAAGGGGTACGACGGCTTCGCGCTGGCCCGCGTACTGGACTGACCCCCGCTGCACCTTCTGCCGGGACCGGCTCAACCCTCGTGGTAGAAGCCGACGTTGACGCTCCGCGGCCCGGACCTCTCCTGGACGAGCACCTCGCCCGAGCCGCCCCGGGGAAGCGGCGCCGCCCCTCCGTACGCGAGGGGCCGCGCCGCGCCCCCGGACACCACCCGCACCTCGGAGGCGGGGTCGGGGTGCGAGCCGCGCAGCCAGGTCACCGACCAGGTCCCGTCGGCTCCGCAGCGGAACTCCAGGTGCGTACGGGAGACGAACAGCCAGTCGTCCGGCGTCACCAGCCGGCACGCGCTCGCGTCGCGCCCCACCCGCAGCACCGCGCCCGGCTCGCTCGGCGCCTCGGCCATGAGCATGCCCGCGGTCGCGCCCGCGTCCGCCCCGGAGACCGAGGCCATCGTCAGCTCCAGCACGTGTGTACGCTCCTTCGACTCGGGGCGGCGCGAGCGCCGTCGCTCCACGCGCGCTGCGGCATTTTAGGGCGCTCCCGGGGGCGGACGCACGGGCTTGCGGGACGACATAGCGCCAAGGCCCGGCGGGCCGGGTCGGTCAAGCCCCGTTTGACGGCGCGCTTACGGGCAACCCGGTCCGAGGACAGGTGCGGGGGCGGCGTGCGGCCCCGCATCGCAAGGCCCACCCCCCGGGAAGGCACCCCATATATGTCCACAGTCATGATCATCATCCTGATCGCGGTGGTCGTCGTCATCGCCGCCGCCGCGCTCGTCCTGCTGAACCGCAAACGCAACGCGGGCGGCGGGCAGAGCCTCAAGCGCCGTTTCGGTCCCGAGTACGACCGCGCGGTCGCCCGGCACGACGGTGACACCAAAGCGGCCGAGCGCGACCTGGGCGAGCGGGTGAAGCGCCACGGCTCCCTCCAGGTGCGGCCGTTGGAGCCCGCGGCGCGCGAGCAGTACTCCGCCCGCTGGAACCACGCCCAGGAGCGGTTCGTCGACTCCCCGCGCGAGGCCGTCGCCGAGGCGGACCGGCTCATCGCCGAACTGGCCGGGGCCCGCGGCTTCCCCGACGCCGGCCACTACGAGGACCAGGTGGACGCCCTCTCCGTGCACCACGCCACCCACGTCCACGGCTACCGCAAGGTGCACCGCGCGGCGCTCGGCACGGACACCGCCGAGGGCGGCGCCGACACCGAGCAGCTGCGCGAGGCCATGGTCGAGGCGCGGGCGCTCTTCGACGCCCTGGTCGCGGACCGCACCGAGCACTCCGGCGCCCACTTCGGCAAGCACACGGCCGACAAGCATTCCGGCGGCATCACCCGAAAGGGAGTCCAGCATGGCTGACACGACGACACTGTTCCCGGCCGAGGAACGCGACAAGCTGACCCTGCGTCTGCAGAACGCCGTCAACGGCTTCGTCGACGGCCCGCGCGGCTCCGTCGAGGAGGTCGACCACGTCCTGGAGGAGGCCATCGCCCACCTCACGGACACCCTCGCGGAACGCCGCCGCGTCCTGCGCTCCGCCTGGCGGACCACCCCCGCCCGCTCCACGGCGGACGCGGACGGCGGCGCGCCCCCGGCCGCCGGGATGGCCCCGGGCGGCGCCCTGGCCACCGAGGGCACCGGCGCCCACACCCCCGCCCCCGAGGCCTCGACCACCGACACCGAGCAGCTGCGCCTGGCCCTGCGCGACTACCGCGAGACGGCCGAGCGCCTGCTGCGGCTCTGACGTCACCGGCACCGTACGGCAGGATGGCCGCATGAGCATCGTGAAGATCAACGCCCTGACCGTCCCCGAGGAACAGCGCGAGGTCCTGGAGAAGCGCTTCGCGTCCCGCGCGGGCGCGGTGGAGAACTCCGACGGCTTCGAGTGGTTCGAACTGCTGCGCCCCATCGAGGGCACCGACCAGTACCTCGTCTACACCCGCTGGCGCGACGAGGCCTCCTTCCAGGCGTGGATGGAGGGCCCCATGAAGGCCGCGCACCAGGGCGGCGGCGAGGGTGGCGGCGAGCGCCCGAAGCCCGCCGCCTCCGGGTCCACGGTGTGGTCCTTCGAGGTCGTCCAGCAGGCCGCGCCCAAGAGCTGACCCCGTGCGGCACGACGGCGCCCCGTGAGCAATTCGCTTGCGGGGCGCCGCTCTTGTGCCCCGAGAATGACCCCCATGACCGCAACCCCCGCCCGCCCCGCCTCCTGGACCGTCACCCCCGAGGCGTACGACGCGCCCGTGGCCGCCGCGCTCTGGCGCGCGTACTACACGGAGGTCAGCGACCGCTGGTATCTGCGCCACGACGGGTGCCGCACCGACCCCCGGGAGCTGGAGCGCGGGATCGCCGCCGAGACGGGGGCCGACCTCGCGCCGCCGGGCGGGGTGCTGCTGGTCGCGCGGTACGGCGGCGAGGCCGTCGGCACGGCGGGCGTACGGCTCCTGGAGGCGGGGACCGCCGAGCTGAAGCGGGTCTTCCTGCGCGCGGAGGCGCGGGGCAGGGGCGGCGCCCCGGTCCTGCTGGCCGCCGCCGAGGACGCTGCCCGCACCCTCGGCGCCCGGCGGATCGTCCTGGACACCCGCACCGACCTGGTGGAGGCCCGCGCCCTGTACGCGCGGCACGGCTACACGGAGACCGGGCCCTACGAGGAACGGCCGTACGCCGAGCACTGGTACGGCAAGGACCTCGTCCCTACACCGCCCGCAGGCGGCGCGTGGCCCCGTCGTGCGGGCGCTCCGACTCCGAGCCGCACAGCTCCGCGCTGAGCTGCTCGACCAGCTGGACCAGATCGGTCGGGCGGCGCGGGTCCCACCAGTCGCCGAGCAGCTCGGACAGGGACTCCTCGCGGGCCTTGGCCAGGTGTGCGGCGACCTCGCGGCCCTCGTCGGTCAGCCGCATCTCCAGGCCCCGCCGTTCGGCGAGGCGCCGCTCCTCCACCTGGCGGGCGGCGGCCGTGATGACACTCAGCGGCACGGTGGTGCGTTCGGCGAGCACGGCGGGTTCGACGGTGCCGTGCCGGGCGATGCGCAGGAGGAGCCAGCCGGCGGCGGGCAGCAGGTCGTAGCCCGCGCGGGCGGTGATCCGCTCGTAGATCTCCCGGCGGCCCTCCCGCGTCCCGAGCACCGACAGGGCGCGCGCCACCTCGTCGTACGACGAGCGTTCGACGGGGTTGCTCGCGAGCGTCTGCGTCGTGTCGGGCGCGGTGACCGAGCCCCGCAGCTTGTCCTCGCGCAGGAACCAGGCGAGGACGAAGGCGGCCAGCGCGACCGGCGCGGCGTACAGGAAGACGTCCGTGATCGAGGAGGCGTACGCGTGCAGGGCGCTCGGCCGCAGCTCGGCGGGGAGGCGTGCGATGCCGCGCGGGTCGGCCTCCAGGGTGCTCACGCCGACGCCGGGCGGCAGCCGCTGTCCGGCGAGGGCGTCGGTGAGCTTGTCGCCGAGGCGGTTGGTGAAGATCGTGCCGAAGATCGCGACGCCGAAAGAGGCGCCGATCGAGCGGAAGAAGGTCGCGCCGGAGGTGGCGACGCCGAGGTCCTCGTAGCCGACCGCGTTCTGCACGATGAGCACGAGGACCTGCATGACCAGGCCGAGTCCGAGGCCGAAGACGAAGAAGTACGCGCTCATCTCGCCGGTGGAGCTGTGCTCGTCGAGCCGGTGCAGCAGGAGCAGGCCGACCGTGGTGACGGCGGTGCCGACGACGGGGAAGACCTTCCAGCGGCCCGTGCGGCTGACGATCTGGCCGGAGGCGGTGGTCGACAGGAGCATGCCGGCCACCATCGGCAGCATGTGCACGCCCGACATGGTCGGTGAGACGCCCTGGACGACCTGGAGGAACGTCGGCAGGTAGGTCATCGCGCCGAACATCGCGAAGCCCACGACGAAGCTGATGACGGCGGAGAGCGTGAAGGTGCGCACGCGGAACAGCCGCAGCGGGAGCACCGGCTCCGCGGCCTTGCGCTCCACGGCCACGAAGGCCGCGGCGAGGACCGCGCCGAGCACGGCCAGGCCGATGATCCGCGGCGATCCCCACGCCCACGTGGTGCCGCCGAGGGATGCGACGAGGACCAGGCAGGTGGCGACGGACGCGATGAGGAACGTGCCGAGGTAGTCGATGGTGTGCCGGGTGTCGCGCTTCGGGATGTGGAGGGTGGTGGCGATGACGAGGAGCGCGACCACGCCGATCGGCAGGTTGACGTAGAAGACCCAGCGCCAGCTCAGGTGCTCGGTGAACAGGCCGCCGAGCAGCGGTCCGAGGACGCTGGTCGCGCCGAAGACCGCGCCGAACAGTCCCTGGTACTTGCCGCGTTCGCGGGGCGGCACGAGGTCCCCGACGATCGCCATGGACAGCACCATGAGCCCGCCGCCGCCGAGGCCCTGCAGGGCCCGGAACCCGATGAGCTGGGGCATGTTCCGCGCCATGCCGCACAGCGCCGAACCGACCAGGAAGATCATGATCGCGGTGAGGAAGAGCCTCTTGCGGCCGTACTGGTCGCCGAGCTTGCCCCAGAGCGGGGTCGCGGCCGTCGCGGCCAGCATGTACGCGGTGACGACCCAGGACAGGTGGTCCATGCCGCCCAGCTCGCTGACGATGGTCGGCAGGGCGGTCGAGACGATGGTCTGGTCGAGGGCGGCGAGCAGCATGCCGAGCAGCAGCGCGCCGATGGAGACCAGCACGCCGCCGTGTGGATGCCCGTTCACCCCCGGCCCGTGCGCGGGGTCGGGGCCCGGCCCGGCCGGGCGGGCGCTGACGTCCTGCGTCATGGGCACCTCCTGGAGGTTCCTGGGTCGGCCCGGGGCTGAGGGCGCTCCCCCTCCATCGTGGTCCGTGTGACCGGTTATGGCCTGTTGAAGCCGGGCCCCGCGTACTTCGCTGGACTCCTCGGGCGGACGGGACGGACGGGGCGGACGGGGCAGCGAGGACTGGGGGACGACGATGACCGAACCGGACAGACGGCGGTGCCCCGGGTGCGGGGCCCTGCGAGGGCCCGGCGGGGCCTCGGCGTGCGGCTGCGGCGGCCTCGGGGGGCGGTGCCCCGGGTGCGGGGCCCTGCGAGGGCCCGGCGGGGCCTCGGTGTGCGGCTGCGGCGGCCTCGGGGGGCGGTGCCCCGGGTGCGGGGCCCTGCGAGGGCCCGGCGGGGCCTCGGTGTGCGGCTGCGGCGGCCCCGGGGGGCGGTGCCCCGGGTGCGGGGCCGTGCGGGAGCCGGGCGGGGCCTCGGTGTGCGGCTGTGCGGGGCGTGCGGGGGAGGACGTCCGGCGGGAGCGGGCCGCGCAGGCGGCGGTCGCCGAGGACTTCGATCCGCTGCGCATCCGCCCCTACGTGTCCCTGCCCGCCCCGCCCCCGCCGGGCACCGCCACCCTGCCGACCGCCGCCGCCGGGTGCCTGCCGTCCGCTCCCCGGGGCGCCGGGGACGGGGCCGGGTCCGCTGAAGCCGGTGCGGGCGCGGCGAGCGGGGACGCCGAAGCCGGCGGCCCGAGGGCCGGGCGGGGACGGGCGTACGTCCTGGTCGGCGGGGCCTGCGCGGTGGCGGCCGTCACCGCTGCCGCCGTCTTCGCGACCGGGCTCTTCTCGTCGGCCGCCGACCGGCCGACCCGGAACCACGCGCTGCCCGACGCCCCGGCACCGGCCCTCGCCCACCCGACGGGGTCCACCCCGCCCACCGCGAGGCGCCCCGCGTCCCCGCCCCGCACCCACGCGCCCTCCGCCGCCCCGCCGACCGCGCCGAAGCCGTCCGCCTCGCCCACCCGCTCGGGACCGCCGAGACAGTCGTCGCCGCCCGCGCCGCCTCCCTCCGCACCGCCCTCGACCCTGCGCGTTACGGGCTCCGTGGACGCCACGGGGTCCGGCGGACCGGCCACCGGGACGCCCCTGCGGGAGGGCGACACGGGCCCCGGGGTCAGGGAGCTGCAGGCCCGTCTGGCGCAGCTGCGCCTGTACGCGGGCGAGCCGGACGGCGCGTACACCCGGGCCGTCACCGCCGCCGTACTGCGCTACCAGTGGTCCCGGGGCCTGGCCGCCGACCGGCCGGGCGAGTACGGCCCCCGGACGCGGCGCAGCCTGGAGGCGGAGACACGGGAGCCATAAGTCCCGTGGTCGAGGACGCCGCACCGGGTATACGGCTCTGCGTGAAAGATCCCCGCTCCACGCCGCAGGCGGCCACCGCCCCGACGGCGCTCAAGAAGGCCCTGACCACCCCGCTCCTGTACTTCTTCATCCTCGGCGACGTCCTCGGCGCGGGCGTGTACGTCCTCGTCGGCCAGATCGCCGCCGACTCCGGCGGCGCCGTATGGGTGCCGCTGGTCGTCGCGCTGTGCCTGGCGCTGCTGACGGCCGCCTCGTACGCCGAGCTCGTGACGAAATACCCCCGCGCGGGCGGCGCCTCCCACTACACGACGCTCGCGTACGGGCCCTTCGCGGGGTTCCTCGCCGGGTTCTGCATGCTCGCCGCCGGCATCGTCTCGGTGGCCGCACTGGCCCGCGGCTTCGCCGGTGACTACCTGACGGAGTTCGTCTCCTTCCCCGTCGCCCTGGTCGTCGTGGTCTTCCTGGCGGCGCTGGCGCTGCTGAACGCCCGGGGCATCAGGGAGTCGACGCGGGCCAACGCCGTCGCCACGGTCGTCGAGGTGAGCGGGCTGCTCATCGTCATCGGGCTCGGCCTGTGGATCGTGCTGCGCGGTGACGGGGACCCGGGGAGGCTGACGCAGCTGGGCACCGACAGCCACGGGCCCGCGGCGGCGGTGCTGAGCGGTGCGGTGCTCGCGTACTACTCGTTCGTGGGGTTCGAGACGTCCGTCAACGTGGCCGAGGAGACGCGGGACCCGCGGCGTTCGTATCCGAGGGCGCTGTTCGGTGCCCTGATCACGGCGGGCGCGGTGTACGCGCTGGTGGGGGCGGCGGCCGCGGCGGCCGTGCCGACCGGAAGGCTGGCGGAGTCCAGCGGGCCGCTGCTCGAAGTGGTCCGGGAGGCCGGCGGCGTCCCCACGTCGCTGTTCAGCGCCATCGCGCTGGTCGCGGTCGCCAACGGCGCGCTGCTCACCGGCATCATGTCCTCGCGTCTCGCGTTCGGCATGGCGCGGGACGGCCTGCTGCCGGGGTTCCTGACGAAGGTGCTGCCGTGGCGGCGCACGCCGTGGGCGTCGATCGCCGCCACGACGGCGCTGTCCCTGCTGCTCGCCCTGACCGGCGACGTGGCCACGCTGGCCTCGACGCTGGTGCTGCTGCTCCTGGTGGTCTTCTTCCTGGTCAACACCTCGGCCCTGGTACTGCGCCGACGCGCCGCAACCGCCGGTGGCGCCGGGAGCGCCGGGAGCGCCGGGAGCGCGGGGGAGCAGCCTGTCGGGGACCACTTCAAGGCGCCGGTGGCGGTGCCGTTCCTCGGCGCGGTCTCCTGCGTGGCGCTGGCGACCCAGGTGGAGCGCGAGGTGTGGTTCCGGGGCCTGATCGTGCTCGCGGTCGGCGCGGTGTGCGGCGCCTTCGCGGCGGCCCGCCTCCGCCGCGCCGCCCGCTGAGACACCCGGCCCCGGGGGCGGCCAGTCCCCCGCCGTGACGCCGGGCAAGGCGCATGGCGGGGGGCGTGGCGGGGCGGCCGGCAAGGCGCATGGCGGGACGCCCGGCCGGTCACCCGACGGCACGCCCGATGGGGGGCGTGGCGGGACGCCCGACAAGGCGCATGACGGAGACGCCCGGCCGGTCACCCGGCGGGAGGCTTGGCGGACGCCCGGAAAGGCCTGGCGGGCCGCCCGCCGGGGCGCCCCAGGTAGACGCCCGGCCGACGCCCGCCAGGGCGCCCGGTGAAACGCCGGCCGGGGGCGTGGCGCAGCCCTGTGCCACGCCCTCCGCCGGGCGCTCTGCGCGGCGAGTGGGTCAGGCGGGCAGGTCACCGGTGTAGCGGTAGATGTTGCCCGCCGAGTTGACGCCCCAGACCGTGCCGTCCGCACCCGCACCGATGTCCGTGAGCGCACCCGGCACCTGCGCCCAGGGACTCGCGTCGTTGTTCGCGAAGCGGTAGATGTTCCCGCCCGCGTTCACTCCCCACACCGTGGTGCGGGAGCCGGCCGCGATGCCCTTCAGGCCGCCGCTGATCTGCTTCCAGTGGCCCGCTTCCTGGTCACCGGTGTAGCGGTAGATGTTGCCCGCCGAGTTGACGCCCCAGACCGTGCCGTCCGCACCCGCACCGATGTCGGTGAGCGCACCCGGCACCTGTGCCCACGGGCTGGCGTCGTTGTTGGTGTAGCGGTAGATGTTCCCCGCCGCGTTGACACCCCACACGTTGGTCCTCGACCCCACCGTGATCCGGACCAGGCCGCCGCTGATCTGCTTCCAGTGGCCGGACTCCTGGTCACCGGTGTAGCGGTAGATGTTGCCCGCCGAGTTGACGCCCCAGACCGTGCCGTCCGCACCCGCACCGATGTCGGTGAGCCCACCGGGCACCTGCGCCCACGGGCTGGCGTCGTTGTTCGTGTAGCGGTAGATGTTCCCCGCCGCGTTGACACCCCACACGTTGGTCCTGGAGCCCACCGCGATCCGGACCAGGGCCCCGCTGATCTGCTTCCAGTCGGCCATGTGCCGACTCCTCTCGCTGGGAAGTGGTGCCAGGACGCTTCCACAGCGGAACGGTTCTTCTGTTGAGCGGATTTAATACGGCAGGGAGCTCATTGTCCGTAAGAGCACGTTTAGGGAGAGGGTCGCCCGCCCCGACTGGGCCACCGGCGCCCGCACCCGGTCATGGGGCGACGCGAATGATCGTCGCCCGTGTGGGTTACTCATCGGCGACAGGTTGACGCCGGGAACATCACGGCGCGGCCCGTCCGGTCACCGCCCCGGCACCCGCGTCACCCGAACGTCAGCCGGAACGCCCCGTCCCCCGCATCCGCGACCCGCACCCGCGTCAGGTCCGCCACATGGACGGTCGGCTCCAGCGAGGCCGCGCGTGCGCCGACACCCACCACGCGCATCCCGGCCGCCCGGCCCGCGAGGATGCCCGCCCGCGAGTCCTCGAAGACCACGCAGTCCGCCGGGTCGACCCCGAGCGCCGCCGCCCCCTTGAGGAACCCCTCGGGGTCCGGCTTGCTCGCGCCCACGCTCTCCGCGGTCACCCGCACCTCCGGCAGCGCCAGCCCCGCCGCGGCCATCCGGCCGGTGGACAGCGGCACGTCGGCGGAGGTCACGAGCGCGTGCGGCAGGCGCAGCCGGGCCAGCGAGGCCAGGAACGCGGGCGCGCCGGGCACCGGCACGACGCCCTCCATGTCGGCGGTCTCCGCGGCGAGCATCTCGCGGTTCTCGGCGTGGTTGTCGGCCATGGGCCGGTCCGGCAGCAGCAGCGCCATGGAGGCGTACCCCTGCCGTCCGTGGACGACCTCGATGACCTCGCCGAAGTCGAGCCCGTACCGCTCGGCCCAGCGCCGCCAGCAGCGCTCGACGACGGCGTCCGAGTTGACGAGGGTGCCGTCCATGTCGAGGAGGACGGCCCGGACGGTCAGTGCAGAGTCGGCGGTCGTGGCCGTCATCGACGTACTCCAGGGCGCAGAGGAAGATCCCGCGGGAAGAGCCGCCACGGGCCGGACCCGCGACGGGAGGATCAAGGCGGCCCCGCCCGCCGGTCAGGGAGTACGGGCGGAGCCACTTTGTTCCTGCACGGTACAAAACAAGCGCGCCAAAAGCCAACGCCGCAGGTCAGATGGGCCAAGGACGGCAAAACGGACCGCATCACGCACGCGCACGGACCGAGGTCACGCAAGCGCACGGACCGCCGTCACGCAAGCGCACGGACCGCCGTCACGCAAGCGCCTCGTAGAGGCTCCACACGCCGAGGCCCAGCATCAGCAGCGCCGCGATCTTCGTGATGAGCGCCAGCGGAACCCGCTTCATCAGCGCCTTTCCGCCGACGATGCCGAGCCCGGCGACCGCCCACAGCGCGAGCACCGCGCCGAGGCCCACGGAGAGCGGGTCGTCGTAGCGGGCGGCCATGTTCGCGGTCATGATCTGCGTCAGATCGCCGAACTCGGCGACCAGGATGAGCATGAAGCCCGCCCCGGCGACCTTCCAGAAGCTCTGGTCCTCGGGCTGCCTGACCTCTTCCTCCTCGCCGGCGCCCTTCAGCAGCAGCATCGCGGCGCCGCCGAGGAAGAGGACACCGGTCAGGGCGTGGACCAGCTGCTGCGGCAGCAGGGTCAGCACGCTGCCGGCCGCGACGGCGAGCACCACATGGACGGTGAAGGCGGCCGCGACCCCGGCGAAGACGTACGAGGCGCGGTAGCGCGTGCCGAGGACGAGGCCGGCCAGGGCCGTCTTGTCCGGCAGCTCGGCAAGGAAGACGACGCCGAAGACGAGCGCCGTCACGGTGATGCTGATCAAGGGTTCCTCAATCGGTCGGGGCCGCCCCACCGAGAGTGTTCCACCGCTTCGCGTACGACACCTCGGCACGGCAGCGCACACGGACGCGCACGGATGTACGCGTCCGGGCACACGCGGTTCGCGCGTGCCCGCACTGCTTGCCGAAGGTCTCGCTGGCCGGCCCCACGGGGCCTGCCTCCGGGCGCCGGCTCAGACGAGCTGAGCAGTATGTCGACGGTCCGGCGAAGAGCTACTCCCCTTCTGCGCCGTCCATCGTACGGGACGGCGCACGACACGCGGCCAGGGTCTTTCGGCCCGCGCCGGAGCGACGCCAAGTGACCTGGATCACTCGAACGCAACTCCCGCCCCACGCAATGCACATGACGGCGCGCCAGAACCATTGAACTTTCCACCTGATTGACGCGACCCTGTCATCAGACACACACCCCCCGGCCATCCCGCCCCACGAGCCTGGCCGCCCCACCGGTCAACGTCCCCCCATGTCAAGGGAGTTCACATGTCCTCTGTCTACGCGCGTCGACACCGCACGGCCGCTCTCGGCGCCACCGCCCTGCTGGCCTGCGCGGCCGTCCTCACCACCGGCACCCCCGCCCAGGCCGCTCCCCCCGAGCCGGTGAGCGCCGCCACCGCGCGCACCTACCTCGGCGAGCTGACCGTCAAGGCGGAAGGTTCCTCCGACGGCTACAGCCGGGACAAGTTCCCGCACTGGAGCACCCAGTCCGGCACCTGCAACACCCGCGAGGTCGTCCTCAAGCGCGACGGAACGAACGTCCAGCAGGACGCCGCCTGCGCGGCGGTCTCCGGCACCTGGAAGTCCCCTTACGACGGCGCCACCTGGACCGCCGCCTCCGACATCGACATCGACCACGTCGTGCCGCTCTCCGAGGCCTGGCGCTCCGGCGCCAGCGGCTGGACCACCGCGCAGCGCCAGGGCTTCGCCAACGACCTCTCCCAGCCGCAGCTGATCGCGGTCACCGACAACGTCAACCAGGCCAAGGGCGACCAGGACCCCGCCGAATGGATGCCGCCCACGGCCTCCTACCACTGCTTCTACGCCCGCATGTGGGTCGACGTGAAGCAGCACTACAAGCTCACGGTGGACCCCGCCGAGAAAAGCGCCCTGACCTCGATCCTGAGCGGCTGCTGAGCCCCCGGCCCAGCCGGACACCCCGGAATCGCCCCACCGGCCTCCGTCGTTCCGTACCGTACGGGGACGACGGAGGAGGGTGATCGCCTGTGGCACGGCTGCGGCTCGGTCCACTGCTGAGACATGTCGACGGCGCCTCGGCGACCGTCTGGGTCGAGACCGACGGGCCCTGCGCCGCCGAGGTGCGGTGCGCGGACGGCTCGCGCGGCTCCGCGCGCACCTTCCAGGTCGCGGGGCACCACTACGCCCTGATCCCGGTCACCGGGCTGACGCCGGGCACCGAGACGGCGTACGAGGTGCGGCTGGGCGGCGCCGAGGGTCCCGGGGGCGGCGCGCACGTCGTCTGGCCCCTGCCCGACTCCCGCTTCCCCGCCAGCACCATCCGCACCCTCGCCGAGGACGGCACCGCCGAGCTGCGCGTCACCTTCGGCTCGTGCCGCTGGGCCGCGCCGCCGTCCGGCGGGGACGACCCCGTGGGGCCCGACGCGCTGGACACCCTCGCCACCCGCATCGCCGCCGACCCGACCGCCGCCCGCCCCGACGTCCTGCTGCTCCTCGGCGACCAGGTGTACGCCGACGAGACCTCCCAGGCGATCCGGCGCCGGCTCGCCGCGCGCCGGGACCTCTCCGAGCCGCCGGGCGCCCAGGTCGCCGACTACGAGGAGTACACCCACCTCTACTACGAGTCCTGGCTGGACCCGGAGGTGCGCTGGCTGCTGTCCACCGTGCCGAGTTGCATGATCTTCGACGACCACGACGTGATCGACGATTGGAACACCAGTGCGGCCTGGGTGGCCGACATGCGGGCCACCCCCTGGTGGCGCGAGCGCATCCTGAGTGGCCTGATGTCGTACTGGGTCTACCAGCACCTCGGCAACCTGCGGCCGGCGGAACTGGAGAGCGACGACGTCTACGCCGCCGTCCGCGCCACGCCCGACGGCACGGACGCGCTGCGCGCCTTCGCCGCGGCCGCCGACGAGGATCCGGCCTCGACCCGCTGGAGCTACCGGCGGGACTTCGGGCGCGTACGCCTGTTGATGGTCGACACACGCGCGGCCCGCGTGCTGCGGGAGGACGAGCGCGCCATGCTGGACGCGGGCGAGGCGCGCTGGCTGCGCGAGCAGGCGGTGGAGGGCGCGGGCGGCTTCGACCACCTCCTCATCGGCTCGTCCCTGCCCTGGCTGCTGCCGCACCTCATCCACGACGCCGAGGGCTGGGCCTCGGCGCTGTGCCGGGGGGAGCGGGGCGAGCGCTGGGCCCGGTTCGGCGAGAACCTGCGCCGCCGCGCCGACCTGGAGCACTGGCCGGCCTTCCCGGCGTCCTTCGAGGCGCTGACCGCGCTGGTCGCCGAGGCGGGCACGGGTGAGGGCGCGCCCGCGACGGTGCTGGTGCTCTCGGGGGACGTCCACCACGCCTATGTCGCCGAGCCCGCCTGGCCCAAGGGCACCGGCCCCGACGCCCATGTCCTCCAGCTGACCTGCTCCCCCGTCCACAACTCGATCCCCACCTCGGTCACGCTCGGCTTCCGCTTCGGCTGGAGCCGCGTCGGCCGGGCGCTGGGCCGGCGTTTCGCGCGGCACGCCGACGTCACCCAGGCGGGCATCGACTGGCGGCGCACGGGCGGCCCCTGGTTCGGCAACCAGCTCATGACCCTGACCCTGCGCGGCCGCACCTGCCTCCTGCGCCTGGAGCAGGCCCGGCGGACCCGCGGCGCCGAGGCCCGCCTGGAGACGACGGAGGAACGACGCCTGTCCTAGGGCGTGTCCGCAAAGTGGTTGGCTCGTTGGTCTGTTCGTGGTGCGTCGTCATGAGCTGACAGATGAGTCGTGGGCGGTGATCGAGCCGTTG
>NZ_JBEXWC010000022.1:0-124442 GCF_040629635.1 Streptomyces sp. NPDC005898
CCAGGTCATCCACATGCGCTTCGTCGAGGAGAGGACGCAGGCACAGATCGGCGAGATCCTCGGCTGCTCGCAGATGCACGTCTCCCGGCTCATCACCCGGATCGTCGCCAAGCTCCGCACCGGCCTGACCACCGACTGACATACCGCCCTAGGCGGGCCCCCGGTCGGAGGCCGGCCACACGTACGGCAGGTCGTCGGGGACACCGGGGAAGAGCACGGAGTAGAACTCCGGGGCCTTGCGCACCAGTGCCGAGCGATGGCTTCGGTGGAAGGCGGGGTCCCCCAACCAGTCAGGCAGCTCGCCGGCATCGGCGAGCTGCTTCTGCGTGCGTACGGTGGTGGCCTCCGGGCGGTGCCGGGCGAAGTCCGTGCGGAGCGTGGCGGCACAGGTGTCGGCGCGGCCCTCGGCCACCCACACCGCGCACACGTCCAGGCCGTAGCGGACCAGGGCCTCCTCGTACCCGAGCCACATCCGGACCGCTGGGTGGTGGCGCCAGCCGTAGCCGGGCACGGTCAGCCCGCGCAGCACCTGGAGGGCCTCGACCCGCTGCTTGCCCAGACGGGCCCGGTCCAGGACGGCGGCGGAGCGCGTGAAGTCGGAGTACGGAAGAAAGGTCTGCACCCCCGCATGCCTACCGCGGCGGGGGCTCGCGCATACGGTGACCCGACCGGGTGGCCTAGGGCATGTTTCGAAAGTCCCGTCTGCCTGGCGGCGCCTGGCACGCACGCTCGCCGCGTTGTCGGGATCGCCCCGATACCACCAGTATCGGGGCGACCCTCCGCCTTGCGATCGCACGCACCAGACGTCGCCAGGCCCGCCCTGCGGGCGGACGACGCTACTTTCGAAACACGCCCTAGTACCGCAACGGTGCCCGCCGTGACTGCCGGGCAGCTCTTCCAGGGGGTCGAGGACCAGTCCCCTCACGGGACACGAGAAGGCGCCTGCCCGGGCAATTGGCCCGGTCAGGCGCCTTCTTCACGTTCCCGTGCGAGGCCTCTCAGGCGGAGGCTCCCGCCGCCTCGGCCATCCGACGGCGCAGGCTGAGCGGCCGCATGTCCGTCCAGATCACGTCGATGTGGTCCAGGCACTCCTGCTTCGTCCCGGACGTGCCTTCCGCCCGCCAGCCGCCCGGCAGCTCCCGATCGAGCCGCCACACGGAGTACTGCTCTTCCTCATTGCACACGACCTGGTAGCCGCTCTCACCGCTGGCACTCATCGCTTGGGCCCTCCCGCGTTCGATCGCCTCGACGTGCCCAGCCTGCCCCGAGGCCGGCGGCCGCCATAGAGACAAACGCGCAGAAGCCGCGGCGCCCCGCGCTGCCCGTCCTTCCCTACTGCCGCCGGCCGCGCACCGGCAGTGTTCAGGGAGCCAGGGTGACCCCCCAGACGGTACCCGGCGCGGAGTCAGTACCGCCTGGAAGGAGCTCCGCCATGACGGACCACCCGGACCACGTGCACCTGCCCACCGGTGGGTGGCGCCTGTGGGAGCATTTCGCCCTGCGCGGGCCCGGTTTCCCCGCCGAAGGGGTGCTGCGCATGGCGCCCCCCGGCCTGGCCGTGGCCGCCGACAAGTTCGGCCCGCACGACCTGCTGGCCGGCCCCGAGTGGGATGCCTTCACCGAGACCTTCGACACCGACGCCGTGCGCACCGCCGGACTGCTGCAGGAGATCGCCGCCGCCCCGCGCTTCCGCGCCGCGGTGGCCTGGCAGAACCGGACCGTGCTGCGCACGGGCATCGCACCGTTCCTGAACTGGACGCCGACCGCCGCGGGCCGCACCAGCATGCCCCGCCAGCGCGAGGAACTCGTCGCCCACTACTGGCAGCGGTTCTGCGTCAAGAACGACACCATCGGGTTCTTCGGGCCCGTCGGCTGGGGCCGCTGGGACCTCGCGAGCGAGGGCATCACCGTCGATCCCGGCGAAGGTCTGCTCGACGAATCCCGCGTGTACTTCGCCAGTTGGGCCATCGACGCACTCGCAAGGACCCTGGGCGCCGACCCGGCCATGAAGGCGTGGATACCGCCGCGCCGGGTGTCCTTCGTCCGCGCCGAGGGCCGGACGGTACGGCTGCCCGGGCGGCCGCCGCAGCCCATCACCGACGCGGCGCGGGCCGTGCTGGACCTGTGTGACGGCACCCGGCCGCTCGCCGCGATCGCCGCGGCCGCCGGGATCACCGAGGCGGAGGCCGCCGACACCGTCGCGTGGCTCCAGTCGAAGCGGTGGGTGCACTGGCGCCTGGAGGTGCCGAGCAGCACCTACCCCGAGCGGGAGCTGCGGGCCATCCTGAAGCGCGTCGGCGACGCCGGGTTGCGGGAGTCCGCGCTGGAGCGCCTCGCGGTGCTGGAGCGCGGACGGGACGCGGTGCAGGCGGCCGGCCTGGACGCCGACGCGCTGGGCGAGGCGATGGGCGCGCTGGAGGCCGACTTCGCGCGGCTCACCGATACCGACGGCCAGCGCGCCAAGGGCGCCCGGACCGCGCCCTGCCGCGGCCTGGTGTACTCGGACTGCCGTCGCTCGGCGACGGCCACGCTGGGCACCGCGCTGCTCGACGAACTGACCCCGCTGGCCCAGTGCCTGGCCTCGGCCCGCTGGATGACCAACCGGTTCACCGAGCGGGCCGGAGCGCGGCTGCGCGAGGTGTACGAACGCCTGCGCGCCGACGGCCCGGTGGACCTGGGCGCGATGTGGCTGGCCTGCCTGCCGTCGCCGTACCCGCAGGCGAGCGCCGATCTGGACGTCATCCAGGCCGAGCTGCGGGCGAAGTGGGCCCGCATCCTGGAGGTGCCAAAGGGCGCGCGCAGCGTACGCGTCTCCTCGGCGGACATCGCCGAGCGGGTGCGGGCGGAGTTCGAGGAGCCGGGCGCGGGCTGGTCCCTGGCCCGCTACTTCAGCCCCGACGTGCTGGTCCTCGCCGAGGACGCGGCGGCGGTGTCCCGCGGCGACTTCGCGCTGGTGCTCGGCGAGATGCACAGCGCGCTCAACACCATGGGCGCCTCGCTCTTCGTCCACCAGCACCCCGACCGGGACCAGTTGATCGCCGAGACGACCCGGGACTTCCCCGGGCCCAGGCTGCTGCCGATGCTCCCCAAGGAGCTGCCGCTGAAGTGGTCCACGCGCAGCAGGCCCTCCCTGGACCGGCCGCAGGACTACTACGTCTCGCTGGTCGACGACACGGGCGACCCGCACCGGCCGCGCACCTTCCTCGGTGCGGACGTCGCCGTGGAGGACCGGGAGGGGACCCTGACGGCGGTGCTGCCGGACGGGGCCGCCTTCCCGCTGCTCGACGTCTACGCGAACACCCTGACCCAGCGGGTCATGGACCGCTTCACCCTCCGCCCCGAGGGCGGCCACACCCCCCGGATCAGCATCGACAAGATGATCGTGGCCCGCGAGACCTGGTCCTTCACGGCGGCCGAACTGGCCTTCGCCGACGAGAAGTCGGAGGCCAGGCGGTACGTACGGGCCCGGCACTGGCAGCGGGAACACGACCTGCCGCGCTTCGTGTTCGTGGTCTCTCCCACCGAACCCCGCCCCTTCTACGTCGACTTCGAGAGCCCGGTGTACCTGACCATCCTGGCCAAGGCGGCGCGCAGGCTGGCCCGCAAGGACCCGAAGGCGCGGCTGAAGGTCAGCGAGATGCTGCCGACGCCGGAACAGGCCTGGCTGACGGACGACGAGGGCAACTCCTTCACCTCCGAGCTGCGCTTCGTCGCCGTCGACCAGACCGCCGTACGCCCCGCCGGGGACGGGGACGCGTGATGCGGACCTTCGTCGACGACATCGCGGCGCACGCGGCCCGCCACCCCGGCCGGGTGGCGCTCACCACCCCGGCCGGCGAGCTGACGTACGAGGAACTGGCCGCCCGGATCGACGCGCTCGCCGCAGTGCTGCGGGCCCGGGGCGCGCGTCCCGAGGTGGTGTGCGCGGTGGCCGTGGAGCGCGGGGTGGACGCCGTGGTCGCGGTGGCGGCCGTACTGCGGTCCGGCGCCGCGTTCCTGGGCCTGGATCCGGAGCAGCCCGCGCCGCGGCTGGCGGCGCTGGCGCGCAGTGGCGGCGCCTCGATGCTGCTGACCTCCTCGGAGCTGTCGGCACGCCTGGACCTGCCCATCGAGGGTCCGCGGGTGCTGCTGGACCGGCCCGGCGCCGTCGGGACGGGTGGCCCCCCGGCCGGGGCGCCGGACGGGCGTGGACTCGCGTACGTCAGTCACACCTCGGGGACCACCGGGGAGCCGAGCGCGGTGCTGGTCGAGCACAGGGGTCTCGATTCATACCTGCGTTTCGTCGTCCGCGACTACGGTCTCGGGCCGGACACGGTCGGCCTCCAGGTCGCGCCGCCGGGTTACGACGCCTCCGTGCGCGACACCTTCGCCCCGCTGCTGGCGGGCGGGCGCCTGGTCGTCGTGCCGCGCTCGGCGCTGCTGCGGCCGGAGGAGTTCGGGGAGGTGGTGCGCACCGAGGGGGTCAACACGCTGCTGAGCGTGACGCCGTCCTTCCTCTCGTTCCTGGCGGGCCGGCCGGGCGCGGCCGCGCTGCTGGCGGGGCTGCGGCTGGTGGTCTCCAGCGGGGAGTCGCTGCGGCCGTTCCTCGCCGCGGGCGGCCGGGCGCTGGTGCCGGGCGCGTTGGTCAACCAGTACGGCCCGACCGAGTGCACGATGACCTCGACCCGCTACGCCGTCCCCGCCGCACCGGACCCGGCGGCCGACCTGATCGGGACCCCGATCGACGGGGTCGTCGTGCGGCTGCTGGACGAGGGCCTGGCGGAGGTCCCCGACGGGACCGTCGGGGAGGTGTACATCGGCGGGATCGGCGTGGCCCGGGGGTACCGGGGGCTGCCGGGCCGGACCGCCGAGCGTTTCGTGCCCGACCCGCTCGGGCCGCCCGGCGCCCGGCTGTACCGGACCAGGGACCTGGCCCGGCGCGGGCCCGGGGGCCTGAGCTACGTGGGCCGCGGGGACCGGCAGGTCAAGATCAGGGGCTACCGCGTCGACCCGGCGGAGGTGGAGGGCGCGCTGCTGGCCCACCCCGCGGTGACGGGCGCGGTGGTCACCTCCGCGGCCGACGCCCAGGGGCGGGTGTTCCTGACCGCCCACCTCACCGGCGACAGCGGTGTTCCGGACTCGGCGCTGCGGGCCCACCTGCTGACCACCCTGCCGCCGCACCTGATGCCGCGCCGGTTCGTCCGGCTCGACGCGCTGCCCACCACCCGCGGGGGCAAGGCCGACCGGCGCGCCCTGGCCGAAAGCGGAGGCACCCGATCATGAACGTCACCATCGACACGCTGGGCCCGGCCGACGTCGCCCGGGCCGCCGAACGGCTGGCGGGGTACGTACGGCGCACCCCGCTGCTGCCCGGTCTGGCCTCGCCGGGGCGGCTGCTGCCGGACTGCTCGCTGCTGCTGAAGGCCGAACACCTCCAGCACGGCGGCTCGTTCAAGGTGCGCGGGGCCGCCAACGCGGTCCTGGCCCTGGGCGCGGACCGGATCGTCACCGGCTCCTCCGGGAACCACGGCATCGCGCTGGCCCGGCTGGCCGCCCCGCTCGGGGTGCAGGTCACCGTGGTCATGGCGGCCGGGGCCAGTGCGGCCAAGGCCGCGCTGATCCGGGCGCTGGGCGGGCGGATCGTGTCCGTGCCGGGCGGGGTGGCCGAGCGGGACCGCCGGGCCCGGGAACTGGCCGGGGAGACGGGCGCGGTCCTCGTGCCCTCCTCGGACCACGAACTCGTGGTCGCCGGGCAGGGCACGGTCGGGGCGGAGGTCCTGGCCGAAGTGCCCGACGTCGAAACGCTCTACGTGCCGACCGGCGGGGGCGGGCTGCTGGCCGGGGTCTGCCTGGCCGCCCACGGCCACCGGGTCAGGGTGGTGGGCGTCGAGCCCGCCGCGACACCCCGGTACGCCCGTTCGCTGGCGGCGGGCCGCCCGGTCCGGCTGCCGCCGAGCGACACCGTCGCCGACGGGCTGCGCGCCCAGCAGCCGGGGACGGTGACCTTCCCGCTCGTCCGGGACCGGGTCGACGACCTGATCGCCGTGTCCGATGCCGAGATCCTGGCCGCCGCGGCCTTCCTGCGGCGGCTCGGGATCGAGGCCGAGCCCACCGGGGCCGTCGCCCTGGCCGGGGCGCTGCGCGCGGGCCGGGGCACCGGCCGCGCCGTCGCCATCGTGTCGGGCGGCAACTCCACCGCGGCGCTCACCGCCGCCGCGGCCACCGAACCGCTTCTGGAGGAGATCTCATGACCACGTCCCTGAACCCGACCCCGACCGCCGCCGGACTGACGGATCTGGTGCTCGGCATCTACCGCGACACCTTGGGCGAGGACCTGCACGAGGACAGCGACTTCTACGAGTGGGGCGGGGACTCGCTGACCGCCTTCCAGATCACCGCGCGGATCGAGGAGGCCCTGGGGGTCGAGGTGCCGGTCGCGCTGGTCTTCGCCTACCCCTCGCCCGCCGACCTCGCGTCCGTCGTCGACGCCGACCTCGTCCGGGCATGAGGGGCAGACCATGAGCGAGAACCATCTGCCGGGCGGCCGCTGGCGGCTGTGGGAGCAATTCGCGCTGCGCGGGCCGGGCTTCCCGGCCGAGGGCGTGCTGCGGCTGGCCCCCTCCGGACTGGCCGCGGCGGCCGACAAGTTCGCGGAGGGCGAGCAGCTCTCCGGGGAGCGCTGGGCCGAGTTCAAGGAGGTGTTCGCCGAAGCGGCCGTGGCGAACGCGCACGCGCTCCAGGACATCGCCCGGCTGCCCGCCTTCCGGGAGGCCGTGGCCTGGCAGAACCGGCCGGTGCTGTCCTCCGGGATCGCGCCGTTCCTGAAGTGGACGCCGAGCGCGGCGGGCCGCACCAGCATGCCCCGCCAGCGTGAGGAGCTCGTCGCCCACTACTGGCAGCGGTTCTGCGTCAAGAACGACACCATCGGGTTCTTCGGACCCGTCGGCTGGGGTCGCTGGGACCTGGGCGCCGACGGCCCGCGGGGCGTCGCCGTCGATCCGGGCACCGGGCTGGTCGCCGCCTCGCAGGTGTACTTCGCCAGCTGGGCCATCGACGCCCTCGCCGAGACGATCACGGCCGATCCGCGGCTGCGGGACTGGCTGGCCCCCCGGCGGGTGCCCTTCGTCCGCCTCCGGGACGTAGGGAGCGACCGGGACGACGGGAGCGGGGCCGGCGACGGCGCCGAGGTGCTGGTGCCGGGCCGCCCGCCGCAGCCCGCGGGGGCGGCGGCCGCGGCCGTACTGGCCCTGTGCGACGGGGTGCGGACCGCGCGGGAGATCGCGCAGGCGCTGCCCGGGACGGACGTGCCGGCCGAGCTGACGGCCCTGGTGGCCCGCCGGTGGGTGGTCTGGAAGCTGGAGGTGCCCGCCGACGCCCGGCCCGAGCGCTACCTGCGGGGCTGGCTGGAACGGATCGGGGACCCCGTGGTGCGCGGGCGCGCCGTGGCCGCCCTGGACGTGCTGGAGCGGGGCCGTGACCTCGTGGCGGCGGCCGAGGGCCCCGACGCCCTGGTCGAGGCGATGACCGCGCTGGAGGGCGAGTTCGTCGCCCTGACCGAGACCGCGGCCGTCCGCGAGAAGGCGGCCGGTACGGCGCCGTGTCGGGCTCTGGTGTACTCCGACTGCCGGCGCTCGGCGAGTGCCCGGCTGGGTGCGGTCGTGCACGAGGCGCTCGCCCCGCTGGCGCCGCTGCTCACCAGCGCCGGCTGGCTCACCGCGCGGCTGGCCGCCGCGGTCATGGCCAGGGCGAGCGAGGTGTACGAACGGCTCGCCGCGCGGGGGCCGGTGGACCTGGCCGCGTTCTGGTTCGCCTGCATGCCGATCCTGCACGGGGCGGCGCGCACCGAAACGGAGGCGCTGCAAAGGGAGTTCCGGTCGCGCTGGGCCGCGATCCTGTCACCGCCGCCGGACGCCCGGCGGGTCCAGGTGTCGCTGGCGGACATCGAGGGGCCGGTGGCCGAGCGCTTCGGCGCGGACTTCGGGGAGGGCGGGGGCGCGCGCGCCACCGGGGTGCGCGGTGGCTGGACGGCCGCCCGCTACCTCAGCCCCGACATCATGATCGCCGCTACCGGGGCGGACGCGGTGGCGCGCGGCGACTTCGCACTCGTACTGGGTGAACTGCACCTGGCGGCCAACACGCTGGGCTCCTCGCTCTTCGTCCACCAGCACCCCGACCCGGCGGAGCTGACGGCGCTCACCGACCGCGACCACCCGGGGCCCCGACTGATGCCGCTGCTGCCCAAGGAGCACCGCTCACGACTGTCCGTCCGTACCCGGCACGCCCTGGTGCGGCCGGAGGACTACCACGTGGCGCTGGTCGACTTCACCGCCGACCCGGCCCGGCCGCGCACGGTCCTCAGCGCCGACGTGGTGGTCGGCCGGGAGGACGACGGGGAGCTGTGGGTCACCCTGCCGGACGGCGCGCGGTTCGCGGCGGTGGACGTGTTCGCGCACGTCCTGACGACGCTCGCGATGGACCTGTTCCAGATCCTGCCGGACGACGCGGAGCACTCCCCGCGGGTCTCCGTGGACCGGCTGGTGGTGGCCAGGGAGACCTGGCGGCTGCCGCGGGAGAAGATCGACTTCGCGGATGAGAAGGACGAGGCCCGCCGGTTCGTGCGGGCCCGGCGCTGGCGCGAGCGGCACGGGCTGCCGCGGTTCGTGTTCGTGGTCCTGCCGAGCGAGACCCGTCCGTTCTACGTGGACTTCGACAGCCCGGTGTACCTCACCATCCTGGCCAAGGCGCTGCGCAGGATGGCCCGCAACGCCCCGGACGGACGCGCCGTGTTCACGGAGATGCTGCCCAGTCCGGAAGAGGCCTGGCTCACCGACGACCAGGGCTCCGTCTACACCTCCGAGCTGCGCTTCGTGGCGGTGGACGAGGGATAGGCATCTCGTAAAAGCGGCGTGGCCCACGGCGGCACGCCCGGCACGGTCGACGTGCCCGGGCGGGGCCGCCGTTGCGCGTTCTACCCCCGGCTGCTGCGCGCGCGGCTGCGTCTTCTTCCCTACTGACAGGCCTGCTCAGACAGCAGTGTTGAGGAAAACACCGCTTGGAGGCCCGCAGTGAAGGCATCATTCGCGCAGCGCAGGCTGTGGTTCCTCGACCAGCTCACCCGAGGGTCCACCGACTCCCTGCTTCCCCTGGCGCTCAGGATTCGGGGCGCCCTCGACGTCCCGGCCCTGGAACGCGCCCTGACGGGGATCGTCGCGCGGCACGAGGTGCTGCGCACCCGCTTCACCGCGGTGGACGGGGAGCCCGTGCCCCGGGTGGACCCGGCCGGCCCGGTCACCCTGGAGCGGGCGGAGGCGGCCGACGCCGCCGAGGTCTTCGCGCGGGAGCTGTCCCGGCCCCTGGACCTGGCCACGCAGCACCCGCTGCGCGCCTGCCTCGCCCGGCTCGGCCCCGAGGAGCACCTGCTTCTCGTCGTGGTCCACCACATCGCGGTCGACGGCTGGTCCTGGGCCGTGCTGCTGCGCGAACTGGACGCCGGCTACCGCGGGGAAGCGGTCGCCGCCCCCGAACTCCAGTACACCGACGTGGCCGCCGCCGAGGCGGAGCGGCTCAGCGGCCCGCGCATGGAGCGGCTGCTCGGGTACTGGCGCGAGCGGCTGGCCGGGGTGACCCCGCTGGCGCTGCCCGCCGACCGGCCCCGGCCCGCCTTCTGGGACGGCTCGGGGGACGTGGTCCGCTTCGAGCTGCCGGCCGCGCTGGTCGCCGAGGTCGACCGGGTCGCCCGGGAGCACCGGGCCACCCGCTACATGCTGCTGCTCGGCGTCTACCAGGCACTGCTGGGCCGCTACTCGGGCCGCCACGACATCGCCGTGTGCACCACCCTCGCAGACCGGGGACGGCCCGGTGTGGACGCGCTGATCGGCCCCTTCGTCAACACCATCGTGCTGCGCACCGACCTGTCCGGCGACCCGGCGTTCGGGGAGCTGCTGGCCCGGGTGCGGACGGGGGCCCTCAAGGACTTCTCGCACGCCGAGGCCCCCTTCGACCGGGTGGTCGGCGAGGTGGTCAGCGAGCGCGACCTGTCCCGGCACCCGCTCGCCCAGGCCTCCTTCACCCTGCTGAACAACGCACCCGCCGAGGCCCGGCTGGCGGACCTGGACGTGGCGCTCGTCCCCACTCCGCTCGGCGGCACCGGGCTCGACGTGTTCCTCGACCTGAGCCTGCGCGCCAACGGCGACATCGCGGCCCTGCTCCAGTACTCCACCACCCTCTTCGACGACGCGACGATGGAGCAGTTCGCCGCCGGTTACGTCGCCCTGCTGCGCGCGGTGGTGGCCTCGCCCGGGGCCTCGGTGGCCGCGCTCGCCCGGGAGCTGGAGCCGCTGCCCGGCTCGGAGGCCCGGCGCCTGGCCGCGCTGGCGGGCGGCCCGGGGGCCGGCGCCACCGCGTCGGATGGTCCGGCGGCGCCCTTCACCGTGTCCGGCACCCCGGATTCCGTGGCCCTGGTGTGCGGGGAGGAGTCCCTGACCTACGGGGCGCTGGACACACTGACCGGTGACCTCGCCGCGGCGCTGGCCGGGTCCGGGGTGCGCCCCGGTACCCCGGTGGGCGTGTGCATGCGGCGCGGGATCCCGTCCGTGGCGGCGATGGCCGCGATCTGGCGGGCGGGCGGGGTGTTCGTCCCGATGGACCGCGGACTCCCGCTGGAGCGCCTGCGGTTCATGGCCGCGGAGGCGGGGGTCGGGTGCGTGCTGACCGATGCCGAAACGCGCGGGACGGCGGAGGCGCTCGACAGGCCCGTGCTGGCCGTGGAGAGCGTACGGCCCGGTTCGGGTGCGCAGAGCGGTGCGCCGCGGCACACCCCGGACCCGCGGGAACTCGCGTACGTCATCTTCACCTCGGGTTCCACCGGCCGCCCCAAGGCGGTCGGCGTGGAGCACGGCGCGATGGCCGCCCATGTGGCGGCGGCGCGCGCCGAGTTCGGGATCACCGCGGACGACCGGGTGCTCGCCTTCTCCTCCTTCTCCTTCGACGCCTCCTTCGACCAGCTGCTGACGGCACTGGGCTGCGGGGCGAGCCTGGTCGTGCGGCCCGACGAGCAGTGGCTGCCCGGCCGGGTGCCCGGGCTCGTCGAGCGGTACGCGATCACCGTGCTGAACCTGCCGCCGACGTACTGGGCCGAGCTGGCCTTCTCCCTGACCGATGCCGACGCCACCGCGCTGGCCCGGCTGCGCCTGCTGATCCTCGGGGGCGAGTCCGTGCCGGCGGGGGCGCTGGCGGCCTGGCGGTCCCGGGTCCCCTGGGTGCGGGTGGTCAACGCCTACGGACCGACCGAGACCACCGTGACCGCGACGGTCCACGACATCACGGCCGAGGCCCCCGCCGACGACGGCGCGGGCGCTGCCCGGGTGCCGATCGGCCGCCCGCTGGGCGGGCGCCGGGCGTACGTCGTGGACGAGCGGGACGAGCAGGTCCCCGAGGGGGTCCCGGGCGAGCTGCTGATCGGCGGCCCGGAACTGGCCCGCGGCTACCTCGGCCGGCCGGCCCTGACCGCGCGGACGTTCGTCCCCGACCCGTTCGGCCCGGACGGCGGCCGCCTCTACCGCACCGGTGACCTGGTACGCCGACTGCCCGGCGGGGAGCTGGAGTTCCTGGGACGGACCGACGACCAGGTCAAGATCCGCGGATTCCGCATCGAACTCGGCGAGGTCGAGTCCGTCCTGCTCCAGTGCCCCGGAGTGGTGGCCGCCGCGGTGGCCACCGGGGAGGACGCCCAGGGCGGCACCACCCTCGCGGGCTACGTGGTGGCCGCCGACGGCCCCGTTCCCGCGGCGGTGCTGCGCGCCTTCTGCGCGGAGCGGCTGCCGCACCACGCGGTGCCGGCCGACTTCGTGACCCTGGACGCGCTCCCCGTGAACGCGTCCGGAAAGTTCGACCGGGCCGCGCTGCCCGCCGTCCGCCCGGACCGCGAACGCGCGCTGGGCGGGACCGAGTTCATCGCCCCGCGCAACGAGACCGAACGGGTCGTCGCCGAGATCTGGGCCGAGGTGCTGGGCGTGGACCGGGTCGGCATCGACGACGGGTTCTTCGACCTGGGCGGCCACTCGCTGCTGGCCACGATGGCGGTCTCGCGGATCGCCGAACGGCTCGGCCGCGAGGTGGAGCTGCGCACCCTGTTCGAGAACCCCGGCATCCGCGCCTTCGCACCGCTGGTGGCGGCGGCCCGGCAGGCCGGTGCGAGCGCGGTGGTCCCGGTGGACCGCTCCGGGCCGTTGCCGCAGTCCTTCGCCCAGGAGCGCATGTGGTTCCTGGACCGGATGTCGGACGCGGGCGACACGTACGTGCTGTGGTTCTCCTGGCGGATGCGCGGCGGCCTGGACCGGGCGGCCTGGCAGGGCGCCCTGGACGAGGTGGTCGCGCGGCACGAGGCCTTGCGCACCGCGCTGTCCGAGCTGGACGGGCGGCCCGTGCAGCGGGTGGTGGAGGGGATCGGCGTACCCCTGGAGTGGCACCAGGCCCCGCCGGGCGAGGAGTTGGCCCGGCTCGGGGAGGTCCGTGACCTGGCCTTCGCCTTCGCCACGCGCCGCTTCGACCTGGAGCGTCCACCGCTGGTACGGGCCGGGGTGTGGGAGCTGGGGCCCGAGGACCACGTCTCGGTCCTCTCCTTCCACCACGCGGCCACCGACGGCTGGTCCAAGGACATCATCATCGGCGAGCTGTCGGCCGCCTACCGGGCCCGGCTCGCCGGAGAGCCGTCGGCGCTGGCGCCGGTGCCGGTGCAGTACGGCGACTACGCGGTCTGGCAGCGCGACCGGCTGACCGGGGAGGTGCTGGACCGGCAGCTGGACTACTGGGAGCGGAACCTCGCCGGGCTGCCCGCACTGGAACTGGCGACGGACCGGCCGCGTCCGGCGGGCTGGTCGGGCCGCGGCGGCGCGGTGGAGGTGGACCTGCCGGCGGAGCTGGCGGCCGGGCTGGGCGAGCTGACCCGCCGGTTCGGGGTGAGCCGGTTCATGGTGCTGCTCGCGGTGACCCAGATCGTGCTGTCCCGCTGGTCGGGGCAGCGGGACCTGGCGGTGGGAACCCCGGTGGCGGGGCGCGGCCAGGCGGAGCTGGAACGGCTGGTGGGACTGCTGGTGAACACGGTCGTGCTGCGGGCGGACCTGACGGGCGAGCCCACCTTCGAGGAGTTCCTGGGCCAGGTCCGCGAATCGGTGCTCGGCGCCTTCGACCACCAGGAGGTGCCCTTCGAACGGCTGGTGGAGCAGCTGCGCCCGGAGCGCGACCCGTCGCGCAATCCGCTCTTCCAGGTGATGTTCGACGTACAGGAGAGCGCGACGGGCGGTCCGCGGGTCGAAGGACTGGAAGTGGAGCACTTCGTCCTGCCGTGGCGCTCGGCGAAGTTCGACCTGACGGTCACCTTCCTGCTCTACCCGGACCGGTTCGCGCTGAACGTCGAGTACGCGAGCGACCTCTTCGATCCCGGGACGGTGACGCGGTTCGCCGGGCACGTGGGCCGGGTCCTGGCCTCGGCCGCGGCGGACCCGGGACGCCCCGTGGCGCGCCTGGAACTCCTCTCGTCCGCCGAGCGCGCACAGCTCACCGGGGTGCCCGGAACCACTGCGACGGTGGCGCAGGCGCCGCCGTTCACGGTGCGGGGCGAGGCCGACGCGGTGGCCCTGGTCTGCGGGGAGCGGACCGTGCGCTACGCCGAACTGGACGCCCTGACCGGCGGACTGGCCGGCGCGCTGGCCGCGGCGGGAGCCGCGGTGCAGACCCCGGTGGGGGTGTGCCTGCGGCGCGGCACCTGGTCGGTCGCGGCGATGGCCGCGATCTGGCGGGCGGGCGGGGTGTACGTACCGCTGGATCCGCACCTGCCCGAGGAACGGCTGCGGTTCATGGTGGAGCAGGCCGGGGTGCGGTACGTCGTGACGGACGGCCCGACCGCCTCCCTGGCCGTAGCCCTGGGCCGGCCGGTCCTGCGGGTGGAGGACGTGCGGCCCGACCCGGACGGACCGCGCCGCGCGGCCGATCCCCGCGCGCTGGCCTACGTCATCTTCACCTCCGGCTCGACCGGCCTGCCCAAGGCGGTCGGGGTGGAGCACCACGCGCTGGCCGCGCACGCGCTGGCCGCCCGCGAGCGGTTCGCGCTCACGGCCGAGGACCGCGTGCTGAACTTCGCCTCCCACTCCTTCGACGCCTCCCTCGAACAGATCCTGCCCGCCCTCGGCGCGGGGGCCGCGGTGGTGGTCCGTCCGGACGAGGTGTGGACGGTGGAGGAACTCGCCGAGCAGGTGCGGGCGCGGGGCGTGACCGTCATGGAGGTCACCCCCTCGTACTGGGAGGAGATCGCCGCCCGCCTCGACACGGTGGCCGGGGACCTCAAGAGCCTGCGCCTGGTGGTGACCGGCGGGGAGGCACTCCCCTCGGCGCCCCTGGCGGCCTGGTTCGCCCACCTGCCGGACGTGCCCGTCGAGAACACCTACGGGCCCACCGAGTCCGTCATCTCGGCCACCTCCCACCGGGTCACCGGGCCGGTCGAGGGCCGGGTGCCGATCGGCCGGGCCTGGGGCGGGCGGCGGCTGTACGTCGTGGACGCGCACGACGAGCCGGTGCCGGTCGGCGTACCGGGCGAACTCCTGGTCGGGGGAGCGGAACTGGCCCGGGGCTACCTCGGCCGGAGCGCACTGACCGCCGAGCGGTTCGTGCCCGATCCGTACGGCGGCACGGGCGGCCGGCTCTACCGCACCGGGGACCTGGTGCGCCGACGCGCCGACGGGGAGCTGGAGTTCCTCGGCCGGACCGACCAGCAGGTCAAGATCCGCGGGTTCCGCATCGAGCCCGGCGAGATCGAGGCCGTCCTCGAACAGCACGGGGGCGTGCGCGGCGCCGCCGTCCTGGTCCGCGAACTCCGCGGCGACCGTGCCCTGGTGGGCTACGTCGCCGGGCCGGGCCTGAACCCCGAGGAGCTGGCCGCGTGGTGCCGTGACCGGCTGCCCGGCTACATGGTCCCGGCCGCCTTCGTGGTCCTGGACGCCCTGCCCCTGACCGTGCAGGGCAAGACCGACACCACGGCGCTGCCCGACCCCGAACTGCCCCCGCCGACCGCGTCCGTGGCCCCGAGGACCCCCACCGAAGAGGTGACGGCCCAGATCTGGGCCGAGGTCCTCGACCTGCCCGGGGTCGGGGTGTGCGAGGACTTCTTCGCCCTCGGCGGGCACTCCCTGCGCGCCGTCGCGGTGGCCTCCCGGCTCCGCGCCGCGTTCGACTGCCCGGTCCAGGTCCGCGACCTGTTCGAACACCCGACGGTCGAGCTGCTCGCCGCACTGGTGGAGCGCCGATTGTTCGAGGAGATCGCCGCAATGAGCGATGACGAGATCGACCTGTCCCTGACGGCTGACTTCTGAGACGAGATAGGACCGCATTGCCATGACCACTTCCCAGGTCGAGACCTCCACCGTTCAGCCCGGACTCTCCTCCGCCGCACGTGAGTTGCTGGAGCGCAGACTGCGGGGCCGCGCCGGCGCCCCGGCGGGCATCCCCCGCGTCTCGCCCCGTCCGGACCGCGTCCCGCTGTCCGCCGCGCAGCAGGGCCTCTACTTCCTCCACCGGCTCGACCCGCGGGGCACCGAGTACCTGATGCCCGCCGCCTGGCGGTTCACCGGCCCCCTCGACGTCCTCGCACTGGACGCGGCCGTCGGCGACCTGGTCGTGCGCCACGAGCAGCTGCGCGTGGTCTTCCCGGACGTGGACGGCGTACCGGCGCAAGAGGTGCGGTCCGCCGACGGCAGCGGCCTGGACCTGGTGGAACTGCCCGCGGGAGCGGATGCCCGGACCGTGGCCGAGGCCGTGCGCTCGGCGGCGCTGCGCCCCTTCGACCTGACCGTCGAGCCCGGTTTCCGGGCCACCTTGGTCCGCGTCTCGGCCGAGGACCACGTGCTCATCCTGGCCCTGCACCACATCGTCGCCGACGGCTGGTCCCTCGACCTCCTCATGCGGGACCTGCGCGCCTTCCACCGGGCCCGGTCCGAGGGCACCGCGCCGCCCGCCGACCCGGCGCCGATCGCCTACGCCGACTACGCGATCTGGCAGCGCGGCCGCGACGAGAGCGCCGACCTCGCCTACTGGCGGGCGGCCCTGGCCGGTCTGGTCCCGCTCGAACTGCCCCTGGACCACCCGCGCCCGGCCACCCGCTCCTACGCCGCGGCCGTGCACACCGTAGAGCTGCCCGAAGAGCTGACGCGGGCGCTGAGGGAGGTGGGCCGGCGGACCGACACCACCCCCTACATGACCACGATGGCCGCGTTCCAGGCCGCGCTGGGCTTCCACAGCGGACAGGACGACGTCGCGATCGGCACGGTCGTCGCCAACCGCGAACGGCCGGAGACCGAGCAACTGGTCGGGTTCTTCGTCAACACCCTGGTGGTACGGGCCGACCTGACGGGCGACCCGACCGGGGACGAGCTGCTCGCCCGGACCCGGGCGAGCGTGCTGGGGGCGCTCTCGCACCAGACGCTGCCCTTCGAGCGGGTGGTCGAGGAGCTGAGTCCCGAACGGGACCTGTCGCGCAACCCGCTCTTCCAGGTGCTGTTCACGTACAGCACGGCCGAGCGGGGCGAGTACGCCCTCGGCGGCGCCACCGGCACGGCCTTTCCGATCGACCTGGACACCGCCAAGTTCGACCTGACGCTGGACGTCCTGGACGACGCGGGCCGGCTCGGCCTGCGCTTCGTCTACCGCCCCGACCTGTTCGCGGCACAGTCGATGGCCCGGCTGGCGGAACACACCGTGGCGGTGCTGCGGGCCTTCACCCGGGCCCCCGCCCTCCCGCTGAGCCGGATGGAGCTGCTCACGGCGCCGGAGCGGGCCGAGCTGCTCGGCCCCGACGGCCCGGCGAACCGGCCCCTCACTACGGCGGCGGACGGCGCGGCCACCGCGCCCCGGCTCGCCTGGGAGCGGCTGAGCGAGCACATCGGCCGGACGCCCACCGCGGTGGCCGTCTCCGGCGGCGGCCGCTCCCTGACCTACGCCGAGCTGGACGCGGCCTCCCTGGCGCTGGCCGGGCGGCTGCGAGCGGCCGGGATCGGGCCGCGGTCCCTGGTCGGGGTGTGCCTGGGCCGGTCGGTGGACCTGGCCGTGGCACTCCTCGGGGTGTGGCGTGCCGGGGCGGCGTACCTGCCGCTGGACCCGGCGCACCCGCGGGCCCGGCGGGAGTTCACCATCGCCGACGCGGGGGTGGAGTGGGTCGTCACCGACGACACCGGGCGCGCGGCCGTGGAGGGCCTCGCGGTCGGGGTGGTCCCGCTGACGGACACCACCGCGACCGCCGGCGCCGGCGCTCCCGACGCGGCGGACCTCGCGTCCGTGGTCCCGGGCCCGGACTCGCTCGCCTACGTGATCTACACCTCGGGATCCACGGGTCAGCCCAAGGGCGTCGAGGTCACCCACGCCAACCTGGCCTGGCTGCTGGGCGCGGCCGACCACCACTTCGGCTTCGGCGCCGACGACGTGTGGACCCTGCTGCACTCCCCGGCCTTCGACTTCTCCGTCTGGGAACTGTGGGGTCCGCTGACCTCCGGCGGGCGGGTGGTGGTGCTGACCGAGGACGAGGTCCGCGACCCCGCCGCGGTGCACGCCGTCCTGCGCGACGAGCGGGTCACCGTGTTGAATCAGACCCCGGCCGCCTTCAAGGGGCTGCGGGGCCATCTGGCCCAGCGGGGCGAGGACTTCGCCGCCCTGGCCCTGCGGACGGTGATCTTCGGCGGGGACGCCTTCGACGCCCGGGACTACCGCGACTGGTTCGCCGGTCCCGCGGCCGGGCGGCCCGCGCTGGTGAACATGTACGGGATCACCGAGACGACCGTGCACGTGACGTACCGGCTGATCACCGAGGAGGACACGGTCTCCCCGGTGTACTCGCCGATCGGCCGCCCCCTCGCCGGCCAGCACGGGTACGTCCTGGACCGGCACGGGCGTCTCGCGCCCCGCGGCACGGTCGGCGAACTGTACGTGGCGGGCGGCGGGGTGGCCCGCGGCTACCGCAACCGGCCCGAACTGACGGCCGAGCGCTTCCCGTCGGACCCGTTCGCCCCGGGCGACGGCGCCCGGATGTACCGCACGGGCGACCTCGTCCGCGTGCTTCCCGACGGACAGCTCGCCTACGCGGGCCGCGCCGACCACCAGGTGAAGATCCGCGGCTTCCGCATCGAGCCCGGCGAGATCGAGACCGCGCTGCGCTCCCTGCCCGGCGTCCGGGACGCCGCGGTGGTGGCCCGGCCCGACGCGCACGGCGGCGCCCGCCTGGTCGCCCACCTGGTGCTGACCGAGGGCCGCCCGCTGGACGCGCCGGACCTGCGCGACCGGCTGCGCCTGACACTGCCCGAGTACATGGTGCCCGCGCTGTTCGTCCGGCACCCGAAGCTGCCCCTCACCTCCAACGGCAAGGTGGACCGCAAGGCCCTGGTGGCGGTGGCCGTCGAGGGGGCCGCGGCGCCCGCCGGGCACGTCCCGCCGACGGGTGCGGCCGAGGAGGCGCTGGCCCGCATCTGGTCGGACGTGCTGGGAGCCGAGCGGATCAGCCGTACGGCGAACTTCTTCGACCTGGGCGGCGACTCGATGCTGGCCCTGCGCGTGATCGGGCAGGCCCGCTCCGCGGGGCTGGGCCTCAGCGTCCCCGACCTCTTCCGGGCCCGCACCCTGGGCGACCTGGCCGCGCTGGCGACACGGACCGCCGAGGACACCGGCCCCGCACCCGTGGAGCCCTTCTCCCAGCTCGACCCGGCCGACGCGGCGCGGCTGCCGCAGGGCCTCGACGACGCGTATCCACTGACCATGCTCCAGGCCGGCATGCTGCACGAGATGCTCGCCGACCCGAGCCGAGGCGCCTACCACAACGTCACCGACCTCAAGATCACCGTGCCCGAGGGCTTCGACCTCGCCGCTTTCCAGGCGGCCGTGGACACCGTCGTACGGGGCCACAGCATCCTGCGGTCCTCCATCGACCTGGTCTCCTTCTCCGAGCCGCTCCAGCTGGTGCACGCGACCGCCGCGCTGCCGGTGGGCTACAGCGATCTGCGCGCGCTGACCCACAAGGAGCAGTGGGCGTCCGTACGGGCCTACGTCGAAGCCGAGTTCTCCCGGCGCTTCGACCTGGCGGCCGCGCCGCTGGTCCGGATCCACCTGCACCGGCTCACCGACCAGGAGCTGCGGCTCACGCTCACCGACTGCCACGTGGTGCTCGACGGCTGGAGCCTCACCTCGCTGATCGCGGACCTGCTCGACCTGCACCGGCAGGCCGTGGCGCACGGCCGGACCCCGCAGCTGCCGAAGGCGCCCCCGTACGCCGAGTACGTCGCGCTGGAGCGGGCCGCGCTGGTCGACGAGGAGGGCCTGGAGTACTGGCGCTCGGCGCTGGCCGACCTCAGCCCGGTCCTGTTCAACCGCCGCGGCACCCAGGCCTCCGACAGCGGTCAGTTCGTGCACGAGGTGCGGCGCTCGTACGCGTCCTTGGCCGAGCCGATCGGCCGGCTGGCCCGGCTGGCCAGGGTGCCCCGCCGCACCGTCCTGCTCACGGCGTTCCACCACACCATGAGCCTGTTCGCCGAGCGCGACGGCTCCGCCGAGGGCCACTCGGTGGGCCTGGTCACCAACGGCCGGCCCGAGGTTCCCGGCTCCGACCGGATGCGCGGCCTGTTCCTCAACACCGTGCCGTTCGGGGTGCGCCGCCCCCGGGGCAGCTGGCTGGAGTACCTGAAGGCGGCGTTCGCGGCCGAGCAGGAGATGCTTCCGTACCGCAGGGTGCCGTTGGCGCGGATGGCGCAGCTGAGGTCCGGCGCTCCGCGCGTGGCGGACACCCTCTTCAACTACGTGAACTTCCACCGGCTGTCCGGGGACAGCTGGGACGACTCGCTGGAGATCGCCCGCACCGCGTTCCCGCTGATGCTCAACGCGAGCGTGGAGTCCCTCACCCTCGACGTTGACCCGGACTACCTGGCGCCCGCCACCGCCGAACAGCTCGCCGACCTGATGTGCGGGGTGCTGGAGGCGATGGCCACGCGCCCGGAGGACCCGGTCACGGCGCCGGCACTGGCCGGCGAGGCGCGGATGCGGGCGCTGGAGGAGTGGGGCCGCGGCCCCGACCTGCCGAGCACCTCGCTGATGTTCCACGAGTGCGTGGCCGAACACGCCGTGCGCACACCCGACGCGGTGGCCGTCCGACAGGGTGACCGGGAGGTCACCTACGCCGAACTCGACGCCTCCGTACACCAGTTGGCGGACCGGCTGCGCGCCCTCGGGGTCGGACCCGAGGTGCCCGTCGGCATCTGCCTCGACCGGGGTCCGGAGCTGGTCCGGGCCGTGCTCGGTGTGCTGCGGGCGGGCGGCGCCTTCCTGCCGCTGGAGTCCCAGCACCCCTCCGACCGGCTGAAGTTCATCGTCGAGGACAGCGGCATGCCGGTGCTGATCACCCAGTCCTCGCTGCTGGGGACGGTGCCCTTCGACGGCCCGACCCTGGTCGTGGACGATCCGGCGACCTGGGCGGAGCCCGTCGAGGTCCCGGCGCCGAGGCTCGCCGTCACCGCGGACAACGCGGCCTACGTCCTCTACACCTCGGGCTCCACGGGCACGCCCAAGGGCGTCACCATCCAGCACCGCAGCCTGACCAACATGCTGGAGGGACAGCGCGACCTGTTCCCCGTGACGCCCGAGGACCGGGTGCTCCAGTTCGCCTCGCTCAGCTTCGACGTCTCCATCATGGACCTGACCTGGGCCCTGGCGAACGGCGCCCAGCTGTGCACCCCGACGAGGGAGGGACTGCGCCCCGGCGCCGACCTCGCGAACACCCTGCTGGAGTACGGGATCACCGTCGCGATGCTGGCCCCGAGCGCCCTGGCGGCCCTCGGCGAGGACCGCTTCCCCGCGCTGCGGACCCTCCAGGTGTGCGGCGAGGCCTGCCCGGCGGAACTGCCCCAGAAGTGGGCGCGCGGACGGCTCTTCCACAACGTCTACGGGCTCACCGAGACGACCGTGTGGTCCGTCTCCGCCCCGCTCGGGCCCGACTGCGGGCGCCCGCCGATCGGCCGGCCGATCCGCAACACCCAGGTCTACGTGCTCGACGAGGACCTCCAGCCCGTTCCCGTCGGGGTGCAGGGCGAGGTCTACCTCGGCGGGCGGGCCATCGGCCGCGGCTATGTGAACCGCCCCGGCCTGACCGCCGCCACGTTCGTCCCCGACCCGTACGGCGCCCCCGGCGACCGGCTGTGCCGTACCGGAGACATCGGCGTCCAGCTGCCCGACGGCGCCGTGGAGGTCCTCGGCCGCCGCGACAGCCAGGTGAAGCTGCGCGGGTTCCGCATCGAGCTCGGCGAGATCGAGCACGGGCTGCGGGAACTGCCCGAGGTGCAGCAGGCGGTGGTCCTGCTGCGGCGGGACCTGCCGGAACCGGCGCTGGTCGCGTACGTGGTGCCCGAGGAGGGCGTGCGGCCCGTCGTCGAGCCCTTCCGCCTGGCGCTGCGGGCCAAAGTGCCCGCGTACATGGTCCCCGCGCGGTTCGTCTTCCTCGACGCGATGCCCGTCAACAGCAGCGGCAAGGTCGACAAGAAGGCTTTGCCCCTGCCCGCGGCCGACCGGCTGGGCAGCGCCACCGAGTACGTCGCGCCGGGCACCCCGGCCGAGGTGGCACTCGCCGAGGTCTGGCGCACGGTCCTCGGCATCGCGCGGGTCGGCGTCCACGACGACTTCTTCGCCCTCGGGGGGAGCTCCCTGTCCACCGTCCGGGTCGCCGCGCAGGCGGCCGCACGCGGGCTGAGCGTCTCCGTACGGGACCTGCTGGAACTGCCCACGATCGCCCGGCTCGCCGCCCGCGCCACCGAGGCGGCGGAGCGTGCGGCCGGCGCCGACGCCTCGCGGGCAGCCCCCGGCCCGAAGGCCGTCACCTCCGAGGTCCGCCTGCGCGAGGGCGACGGCACCCCGCTGTGGTGCGTGCACCCCAGCGGCGGCAGTGGCGCCTGGTACGTGCCGCTCGCCCGGGCCCTGCCGCCCGGTCAGCCGGTACGGGCCTTCCAGGCCCGCGGCCTGCTCGGCGGGGTGGACCCGACCACGATCTCCGGGATCGCGGCCAACTACGCGGCCGAGATCACGGCCCACGGCGGGGACGGCCCGCACGACCTGCTGGGCTGGTCCATGGGCGCCAACATCGCCCTGGAGATGGCCACCCAGATGCACGAGGCCGGTCACACCGTCGCACCCCTGACACTGATCGAGCCGCACCTGCCCCACCCGGCGGCCTGCGAACGCCTCGCGGCGGTGGGCCGCGACATGGAGCGCGGGCTGCGGATGCGCGACCGCCTCCGTGAACTGCCGCCGTCCCCGGAGCGGGACGCGGCCGCGGCCGAGCTCACCACCCTGCTGCTGGGCGCCGGGATGAGCCCGGGCGAGGCGGCCCTGGTGGAGCAGGCCCCCATCGAGGTCTGGCACTCGCTGCTGACCGCCCTGTCCGACTACGTACTGCGCCCCTACCCCGGCCACGTCCACCTCCTGGTGGGCAGCGCGGCCGCGGAACTTCCCGACGGGGAACCGATGCCCGGGCTGGACGTGGACTTCCGCACCTACGTCGCACGCTGGCGCGAGATCGCGCTCGGCGGGCTGACCGTCCACGTCACCGAAGGCGACCACATGTCCATGATGTCCGAACGGCTGATGCACAAGACCGCTGCTGTGCTCGGCCGGATCCAGTCGGAGGCACGCCGATGACCGTCCTGACCACGCACACGCCCACCGACCCGAGCGCTCCCGCGGACCTCTCCGCCCCGGTGTGCCCCATGTCCGGGCGGACCGCCCCGCCGGCCACGGCGCCCCGCACGGCTCCGCCCGCACCGCGGCCTCCGCGGGCCCCCTTCACCGAGCGGTACCTGCTCGACCCCGCCGTCAACGCGGACCCGTACCCGTACCTCAACTCCCTGCGCGAGCACGACCCCGTCCACTGGTCCGCCATGCACCGCGCGTGGCTCGTCACCGGCCACGGCCACCTGATGCACTGCCTGCGCGACCCGGCGGTCTCCGCCGAGCGGGTGGGCCCGCTGATGGACGCCGTCCCCGAGGGCGCCCGGGAGGACACCGAGCGGGCGTACTCCGTCCTCTCCCGCTGGATGGTCTTCAACGACGCTCCGCAGCACCGGCGGCTGCGCCAGGTCTTCCAGGAGCAGTTCTCGGCGCGCTCCATCGGCCGCTACCGGACGTTCGTCGAGCGGGCCACCCGGGCCATGCTGGCCCGGCGCAGCGTCCCCGGCAGCCGCGGGGACCTGCTCGCCGACATCGCCCGGCCGCTGCCCGCGCTGGTCTTCGCCCGCTGGCTGGGCGTCCCCCAGGCGCACGGCCCCTCCTTCTGGTACTGGAACGCCCGGGTGGGCGACCTGGTCCTCGGGGCCGCCCAGGAGGAACGCGAGTACCGCACGTCCCTCCAGTCCCTGGTGAAACTGGACGACTACCTCGCCGGTCTGGTCCGCGAGCGCCGCGCCGACCCCAAGGACGACCTGATCAGCTGCGTGCTGGCGGGCGGCCAGATCGGGAAGTCGGTCAGCGAGGAGGAGTTCGTCGGGATGCTGACCCAGATGGCCTTCGCCGGCGGCGAGACCACCAGCAACCTGATCGTCAACACCGTGCTCGCCCTGCTGCGGCACCCCGCGCAGCTGGCGGCGCTGCGCGCCGATCCGGACCTGGTGCCGCTCGCCGTCGAGGAGGCGATGCGCTACGACGGCCCCTCGAAGATGTCCATCCGCAGCGCGGCGCGGGACTTCGACCTCGACGGACGCCCGGTGCGCGGCGGTGACCGGCTGTTCCTGGTCACGGCCGCCGCCAACCGGGACCCGGAGCGGTTCGCCGACCCGGACGCCTTCGACGTCGCGCGGGGCAGCGCCTCGCACCTCGGGTTCGGCTTCGGCGCGCACTTCTGCATCGGGGCCGCGCTGGCCCGGCTGGTGGCCTGCGCGGTGGTCGGCGTCCTCGTCAGCGAGTACCCGGACCTGGCCCTGGCCACGGACCGGCACACCTGGCAACCGTCCCTGCTCAACCGCGCCCTGACGGCGCTGCCCGTCCACTACTGACGCGTGGCCGTCCGCCACCGCACCGCGGCCGCCCCGGCGGCCCGACGAAGGGTCCGATCATGGCCACCACGCTGACCAGCGCGGGAACGCGGCTGCGCGCACCCGCCAAGCTGCCCGCCTTCCGGATGCTGTGGCTGGGACAGTCACTGTCCCTGCTGGGGGACGGCTTCAGCTACATCGCCTTCTCCTGGATCACCCTGAGCCTGACGCAGTCCACCCTCACCCTCGGCTACGTCCTCGCCTTCCAGGCGGTGCCGCGGGCACTGCTGACCCTGGTCGGCGGCTCACTCAGCGACAAGTGGTCCCCGCGGACCCTGATGACGCTCTCCAGCTGGGCCCGGGCCGTGCTGATGGGGGGCGTCGGGCTGATCGGGATGACGGGGTCGCTGACGGTGGCGATGCTGTGCTGCGCCGCCGCCGCGTTCGGCGCCGTCGACGCGTTCTTCCAGCCGGCCCGGGCCTCGATCCTGCCCTCGGTGGTGGCCAAGGAGCAACTGGCCCCGGCCAACGCGCTCCTGGCGGTCGGCACCAAGGTGTCGTCCGTCCTTGGCCCCGCCGTCGGCGGCATGGTGGTCGCCCTCTCGGACGCGCCCGTCGCCTTCCTCGTCGACGGAGTGTGCTTCGCGCTCTGCGGGCTGTGCGTCTCGCGGATACGGACGGCCGCGGCGCGGGACGAGCCGGGGGAGGCGGCGCCGGCTCCGGCCGCGCCGGAGGCCGGGGACTCCCTGTTCACCCGGATGCGGGCCGGGTTGCGCTACGCCCTGGAGGACCCGCGGATCCGCTCGATCCTCGTCATCGACACGGTGATGACCTTCTGTTACGCCGGTACCTTCACAGTCGGCTTCGCGACCCTCGCCAAGGTGGACCTGCACGGCGGGTCCGCGGCCCTGGGCCTGCTCAACGGCGCCCTGGCGGGCGGCGCGCTGCTGGGCACACTGGTCGGCGGATCGCTCAGCGGCCTGCCCCGGGTGGGTCTTTTGATCGCCGGGCTCGCCGGATGGCTCGCGGCGGGCATGGCGGTGCTGGGGCTGACGGACAGTACGGTGACCGCGTTCGTGACCGTACTGGTGATGGGCTTCGGCATCGGCTTCCAGGGCGTCTTCGGCCTCAGCTGGATCCAGCGCACCATCGATCCCTCGGTGCTCAGCCGGGTGATCTCCATCGACATGGTCCTCGGCTACGCCATCGCGCCCGTCTCCCTGATCCTGTGCGGGGGCCTGGCCCAGAGCGGCAGCGGCCCGATGTTCGCGGTGTCGGGCGCCCTCCTCGCGCTGACGGCGGTGGGTCTGCTCAGCTCCCGGGCGGTGCGGGGGATGCGCTGAGCGGGCGGTACCGGGTGCGGTGGACAGGGCGGGGCGGACCCCGCCGCGGCTCGTCGGGCCCTACGCCCGCAGGGAGGCCGAGAGTTCGCACAGGGCGGCCCGGTTGCCGCGGCCCGTCTTGGCCCCGAGGCTGGCGATGTGCTTCTCCACCGTGCGGGGCGAGATGTAGAGGCGGTCGGCGATGTCCTTGTTCCCCAGCCGCTCCGCGAGCAGCCGGAAGACCTCGTACTCGCGGACCGTGACCCCCTGGGTGCGCAGGACGTCCGGGATGTCGCCCGAGCCGCTGCGCCGCTGGGCGACGGGAGCGCCCATCCGGCGCAGGGCGGCCCGGCAGGCGTTGGCGACCGGGGCCACCTGCTGCTGGTGGAAGTGGAGTTCGGCGCGGCGCAGCCAGGCCACCGGCTCGCCCCAGCCGTCCTCGTGGGCCGACTCGGCGATCAGCCGCAGGCCCAGGTGCAGGGCGGTGGCGTACGGCTCGGCGGTGCGCAGGGCCTCGTTGACGGCCGCGGCCGCCAGGTCGGGTCTGCCCTCCCGGCCGAGCAGCACGGCGCCCGCGAAGTGCACGAACTGCCGGTTCCAGCGCATCCGGCCGGGGGCGGTGGCGGCGATGTTCTCGTAGGGGCCGCGGCCTGCCTCGCCGGAGAGCACGTCCAGGAGCAGCCCGACGCCGTACCGGCCGCTGAGGTAGTAGGTGCTGGGGTTGGTGTTCTCCAGCTCGGCCACGGCGTGCAGTTCGTCGACGGCGGCGGGCCGGTCCTCCTCCAGCAGCGCGCAGAACGCGCGCGCCAGGCCCCGGGTCAGCGGCTCCTCCTGGGAACCTCTGCCGTCCCACTCGGCGAAGGCGGCGAGCGCCCCTTCCATGGCCGCCCGGTCGCCCTGGTGCGCCGCGAGGGTCGCCTTGGCCATCAGGACGTAGCGGGTGACGGGGGCCAGGCGCAGCCGCTGTACGACGGCCAGGCACTCCTCGGCGCCCTGCGCGGCGGCGGCGAAATCGGCCCGCAGCGCCGCGTCCAGGATCATGATGCTGTCGATGGTGTACACGATGGTGGCGGAGCCGAGCCGCTGGGCCTCGCTGCGGGCCGCGAGGAGCGGGACCGTGTTGCCCTCGGTCAGCCAGTTGTTCCCGCCGATGCGGGTGAGGGCGTACATCCGCTGGAGCGGCAGCTGGTGCTGCTCGGCGGTGTGCAGGGCCGATTCCAGCAGGGCCGTGGCCTCGTCGAAGTCACGCTCGCGGGCGAGGGTGGCGAGCAGTTCCCAGGCCTGGCAGACCACCGTGGGCAGACCGTGCCGTTCGGCGGCCTGGAGCGCCGAGTAGGCGAGCTTCTCGGCGAGTTGGGTGCGGTCGGGGCCCGGGGTGTCGAGGGCGAGATAGGCGGCCGTGACGTCGATGGAGGCCGTGCCGCACTCGTCGGGGTGTTCGGCGAGCAGGGCTCTGGCCTGGGCTATCTGCCGGTTCCCGTCCTCCCAGCGCCCGGCGGTGTGGGCGACCTTCGCCAGCCGGGTGTGCAGGGCGGCGAGGCGCGCGGCGCTCAGGCCGCTGCCGCCGAGGGTGTGCAGGTTCTCGGCGAAACCGAAGGCCTGGGCGAAGTCGCCGGCTTCGGCGAGGGCGGGCAGCAGGGCCTCCATGGCGGTGGTACGGCCCGCCGCGTCCCCGCTGGCCGCGAGCAGCCGCTCGGCCCGGCCCAGCAGGGTGACCGCCGAGCCGATGGCGCCGGCTCCCAGGGCCCGCATTCCCGCGACGGTGAACAGCCGCCCCGCTTCCCCGTCGTCCCCGGCCTGCGCACGCAACTCCGCGACCAGCGGGCACCATGCGCCCTCCAGGTCGGGATAGAGCGCCTGGACCGCGTCGGCGGCGCGCCCGGACATCTCCGCCCGGTTGGTGGGCGTGAGCTGGGTCAGCAGCGCCTCGGCGGTGAGCGAGTGGCGGAACGCGTACCAGTCGGGGGCCGGTTCGTCGTGCACGACGAGCTGCGCCGCGACGCCCGCGTGCAGGTGGCTGAGCAGGCTGCGGTCGTCGATCCCGGTCATCCGCTGCAGCACGGTCAGCGGGAACCGGCGGCCGATGACGGCGGCGGCCGACAGCAGGGTCAGGCCTTGGGGAGCGAGGCGGTCGACGCGTCGCAGGATGCCGCGGGCGAGGGCCGTGGAGACGTCGCTGCGCAGGTCGCCGACGACCCGCCAGCCGTCCTCGGCGCGGACCAGGGCGCCGCTGCCGATCATGCCCTGGAGGAGTTCCTCGACGAGGAAGGGACTGCCCGCGCTGTCGTCCCAGAGCCGGTCGAGGGCCGCCTCCGGCACGCCGTCCGGTTCGGTGTCGAGCTGCGCGGCGATCACGGCGCGGACCTCGGGGCGGGTCAGCGGGGCCAACTGGAGGACGGTTCCCACCCCGCGGCGGCGCGCCGATTCGGCCATGTCGAGGGCGTCGCAGGATTCGGTGCGGATCGTGACCAGGAGGACGACGTTGGTGTATTCGAGGTTGTCCACGAGGTACTCGACGACCGCGAGGGTCTCGGGGTCGGCGTCGTGCAGGTCCTCCAGCAGGAGGAGCTGGCCGTCCTCCCGGCCGGTGGCGATGAGCAGCCGCAGCACGGCCTCGCCGAGGATGACCATCGAGCTGTTGTCCTGGGCGTCGCTGCTCCAGTCCGGGATGATCCGGCCCAGCGCGGGCCGGTAGGGCCCGAGCGGCAGGTCGTCCAGGGACGGGCCGCCGCTCGGCCCGCCGCGGAACAGCGCCATGAGCGCTTCGGTCAAGGGCCGGAAAGGCACGGTGGGGCCGGTGGTGCTGCTCCGGCCCCGCAGTGCCCGCATTCCGGCGGTGAAGGCCATTCCGACGGCCTCGGCGGCGAGCCGGGACTTTCCGATGCCCGCTTCGCCGACCAGGAAGACGACCCCGCCCCGTCCGTCCCTCGCCTCGGTCAACGCCTGCTTGATCTCCAAGAGGTGTGCGTCACGACCGATGATGTACCGCGTACGGGGCATGTGCGCAAATCTAGTTCATGCGCAGGTCGGCCGTGCACCCAAAGTCGGCCTCTCCCTCGTGCCCTCCCGCGCGATCGCGGCGCGAACAGGTCTCCTACCAGGTGACGTTCGGGGCCGAGACGCTGGTGTCCATCTGGCTCAGCGTGACCACGAGTCCGCTGGTGAGCACGAGACCGGCCAGGGCGCGGGCCCGCGCGCACGCTCTGTTGCGGCCCGACAGGGTGATGCCGCCCGCGGGGTCCTCGGCGGGAGACGCGGTGGTGGCGTCGACGGCGTCGGTGGTGATGTCCGCGGTGGCGTTGACCTGGAGCTCGCGCATGGTGGTGAGTCCCTTTCTCGGAACCTGAAGTGGAGTGTGGTGCTCGGAACGGCGGTGGGGACGGGGTGGATCAGTGGAGCAGGAGGACGGACGGGACCGTCCCCGGGAAGCCCAGCCTGAGCAGGGCGTAGCCGATGCCGGACAGACCCGTGAGGAGTCCGGGTGAGGGGACGTGGTCGGGGGTGCCGCAGCGGTGGCCCTGGTCTTCGAGGCGGCCGAGGACCTGACCGGCCCGGTGGGTGAGGGCGGTGGCGGCGCCGGCGTGGCCCTGGTCGGCGAGGACGCTGAGCAGTTCCAGGGAGCCGAGCGTGCCGTGGCCCAGACTGAGGTCGTCGAACTCGGCGGCCTGTGTGGACCGGCCGGCCGCGGCGGGATCGCCCAGCAGCGCCGCGCACCGGGTCAGTTCGGCCTCGGGCACCGGCCGGCCCGCCCGGGCCAGCGCGTCGGCCGCGGCGAGCGCGGTGCCCGCAAGACCGGAGTACCAGCCGAGGTCGGCCGGGTGGCGCAGCGCCGCGTCCAGTGCGGGCCGCAGCAGCGCGGCGCCGGTACGGGCGCACTCCTCGGCCCGCGCGGTGGTGGCCGTGGGGCCCCGCTCGGCGGCGGCGTGGCGCAGCAGGGCCCAGCCGATGCCCGCGTCGCCGTGGGCGAAGCCGGGATCCGCGAGGCCGGCTCCGGCGGCCGGGCGCCGTGCGGCTCGGTCGAGCAGCCGGTCGGCGAAGGCGTCCGCGAGGGCGGCGGCGCCCGGCATCCCGGTGAGGCGGTGCACGGCGACGGTGGCGGCCAGCGCTCCGGCGAGGCCGTCGGCCAGGTCGGCCGGGCCGTCGGGGTCGGCTTCGACGGCCAGGGCGAGGGCGGTGAGCGCGTCGGGCAGGGCGGCCCGGAGCGGACCGGCCCCGGTAAGGCCACCGCTCGCGGCCCCGTCCCCGTCGCCCGGCAGGACGGCGAGTCGGGCCACGGTGTAGACGATGCCGCCCAGTCCGTGCAGGGCGCCCGGCCCCACGGCGGCGCTCAGCGCCGGGCCGGCGGCCAGCGCGGCCAGCAGCTCCGGCAGCGGGGCGGCGGCCTGCCGGGCCAGCGCGGTATAGCGTCCGGCGCCGGTCAGCGCGCCGAGCTGGGCCAGGAAGAGGGCCACTCCGCAGTAGCCCTGGGCGAGTCCGCCACCCATCGGCAGGACGGCCCAGTGCTCCCCGGCGACCTGCTCCAGGCCGAGCCAGTTGACGCGGCCGTCCCCGTGCACGGCGCGGGCCGCGATCTCGTCGGCGATCCCGCAGGCCGCGGTCAGCAGCCGGGAGGGCTCGGGCACGACGGCGGGGGCCGGGTGCCCGGCCAGCGCAGAACGGGGGCGGCCCCCGGTGAGGTTGGCACCGGTCACCGCGAGGGTGGCCGAGATGATCCACTCCTGGTCGTGCCGGTCCACCTCGCCCATGGCGGCGATCTTGTCGAGCGCCGTCCGCAGGCTCGGCGCGGGCAGCACCCCCTCGACGCACGTGCCCCGCGAGGTCCGCACCACGGTGTCGGCCGGGTGGTGGAAGAAGAGCGGCACGTCACCGGCCCACAGATCGGCGGTCTCGTCCTCGATCAGGCGCCGGCGGGCCGGGTCGTTCTCGGACTCCGCCCACAGGACGGCGAAGAGCGCGTCGCGGGTCAGCGCGTCGCCCAGCACGTCGGGGTGCGTCGACTCCTCCAGAAGGGTCGTGTAGAGCCGGGTGGCACGGGCGATCAGCCGGCCCGGGCTGGTGGCCCAGCGGACCAGCAGCCCGTCTTCGCCGAGGAGTTCGGACCGGTGCGCGACGATCGCGTCGTAGCCCGCCCGGAAGCCTTCGAGCAGCGCGGCCCGGTGGTCGCCGTGATCGGCGGCCGGGCCCCGAGGGGCCGGCCGGTTTTGCCCGGCCGGGGTCTCGACGCGACCGCGCCGCACCCGCATCTCGTCCGTTCCGGCGCCTTCCCAGCTCATCCCCTCGCTCGGGTAGGAACCGCCCTCGCCGCCGCCGAAGGCGGAGATGTCCATGGCGCCGTGCTCGCCGATCAGCAGGCTCGGCAGCAGGCAGGTGCGGTGGACGGAGGCGGACAGGGCGGCCGCGGCCGGGTCGGATCCGCAGGTCACGGCGGCGGGCAGACCGGCGTGGAGGAGGGTCTCGGCGTCCACCAGGACCGGCTGGTCCCGGCAGGCGATGACGTTCTCGTAGTGCATGTCCACGCCGTCCACCGCGTACAGCAGGGCGAGCAGCGCGCCCTGGCGGCGGTAGAACCGGTCCAGCTCCGTGGGCGAGGTGCACCAGGCGTGCTCGATGAACTCCAGCCAGCCGTATCCCGGCCGGCGCACCGAGCGCGGGGTCCGCAGGCCGAGGCCGGCGACCTTGCCGTTCGTCCAGGCGATCGCCTGGCCGAGGAGGACGTGCTGGTCGAGCGGGCGGGGCTTGTACACGACGGTGGCGCCGTCGGCGAAGCGCAGCAGGGCCACCGCGCGGTTGCCCTGGTGGACGTCGCCGCGGCCGAGGTCGATCCGTACCAGCGCTCCGGGTTCGGTGCCGCCGAGCAGGCCGCGGACGAGCGCGGCGCGGTCGGCGGTGTAGCGCCGGACCAGTTCCACCGTCGCGTCCGTGGCGTGGAGGCAGGACTGGGCCAGCATCCGGGCCAGTACCGGGTAGGCGGCGAAGAGCGCGGCCAGGCCGTCCCGGGTGCCGAGCCGGCCGAGGAAGTCGGCGAACCGCTCCCGCGAGGTCCTGCCCGCCAACTGCCCGGCGGCGCGCGCCGTGTGCAGTTCCCTGACCAGGGTCCGTGCGCTCTGGCGGATCAGCCGGTCGCCGAGCCAGCCCTCGAACGCGGTGCGGACCGGTGCCAGTTCCGACTCCGACAGCTCGATCCGCGCGGCCGCCTGCGTCCAGGCCGCCTCGGTCAGGGGGCGCAGCGCGGGCAGGAACACCGCGGCGCCGCCCGCCTCTTGGGAGCCGGCCGCCGACGCGGCAGTGCCTGCCTCGGGCCCGGCCGGGGCCGAGGCCACGATCCGTTCGATGTAACCGGCCCACTCCGGCTTCTCGGCGCGGGCGGCCAGCTGCCAGGAGCGCTCCGCCGCGAGGGCGTAGCCGGTGTCCTCGGTGGCCCCCAGGCTCGCCATCCGGGCCGCGAAGCCCTCGGGGTCCCCCTGGGCCCAGGAGGCGGGCCGGGAGTGGGGAGCGGCGGGCCGTGCGGGTGCGGGGGCACCCGGGGCGTCGAGCCGCTCCCGTAGGTTCAGGGCCTGCGCCCACCAGGAGTGGGTCAGGCCGCCGACCTCGGTTTCTGCGGCGGCGGTTTCAGTCACGAGAAGGAGACTCGCAGAGGCGCCCGCCCCGCACATGGGGGCACGTCCCCCATATTCCGCGCGGCGGCCCCCACCACCCGCCGTCCGCACCGCCCGGCACCCGCCGCCGCGGTGCCCGGCCCCGGCCCGGCGCACCCCCTCCCACCCGCCACGACGCCCGCCGGGGGCGATCAGGGCGGCGCCCTTCACCGGCTCCGACGCCCGTGACGCCGGATCCGACGCTCGTCACGCCGGGCCCGCACAAATGTGGGGGCGGGGGCCCGATGCCCCGCCGCACGGCCGCCCCCACTCTGGAACCAGCGCCCCCTCCGCCGGCCCGACACCCGGTAGGCGGATGACTTTCGGAGGATCCGGTGGGAGAACCCGTCCCTGTCCACGTCGTCGCACTCGATCCGGTGCTGGAAGCCGGCACCAAGAGCGCCCTGCTCACCTGCCCCGAGGTAACCCTGGCCGCCCCGGGTGGCGGACCCCGTGTCGTGGTCATGACCGTGGACCGCGTGGGCCCCACGGAACTCGACGTACTGCGCTCGATCCGGGACACCCCGTCCCGGCCCGACGTGGTGCTGGTGGCGGGGGAGTTGGAGCCCACCGACGCCCTGCACGCCATCGCGGCGGGGGCCCGGGGGCTGCTGCGCCGCCGCGAGGCGGATCCCGTCCGTCTCGCCCGGGCCGTACGGGCCGCCTCCCGCGGTGACTGCACGCTGCCGCCGGACCTGCTGGACCTGCTGCTGGAACACGCCGGCGGCCGGGGCACGGCCGCCGACGCGGTGGCCGGTCCCTGGGACGCGGCCGGGCTCGACGACCGGGAGCGGTCGGTCCTGCGGATGGTCGCGGACGGACACGAGACCAGCGAGATAGCCGAACGGCTCTGCTACTCACCGCGGACGGTGACCACCGTGGTCCAGAACATCACCCGGCGCTTCCGGTTGCGCAACCGCGCCCACGCGGTCGCCTACGCCCTCCGGGCAGGCATCCTGTGAGCGCCCTCGCCGCACCGCCGCGCTCGTCCGCCCGCGGAGTCGGCCGCCCGGCCACCCGCCCGGCCACCAGAGAACCCGCCCTCGAAGCGGCCCTTGAAGCGGGCCGGCTGAACCGGATGCTGGCCCAGGTCGCCACCGGTCTCGCGCCCGCCCCCGAACCGGCCCCGGACACCGTCGAGATGCCCTACCCGGACCTGGTCCGACTGCTCGGCGGTCACACCGCGCTGCCCGCCCCGCGCCCCGAACCGGCCGCGGTCGCGCCCCGACTGACCGCCCGCCAGACGTCGGTGCTGGCCCTGATGGCTGAGGGCCATGGCAACGCGGTGATCGCGCGGACCCTGTCCTGCTCGGAGCACACCGTCAAGAACGTCATCTACGAGCTGATGTCCCGCCTGCACGCCCGCAACCGCTCGCACGCGGTGGCCTGCGCGGTCCACTACAGCCTCATCTGAGCGTGGGCGGCCCTCGGCGGGTGGCGCAGCGGGGATGCCCGCCGCGGGCCGCTCGCGGGCTACAGGGTCCGCTCCGCGGTCGCCGCCGGTGTCGTCCGTGTCGTCATCTCGGCGGTCCGGGCCTCGATCGCGTGGAGCACCGCGACCATGTCCTCGCCGCCGTGCCCCCGCCGTACCGTCTCGTCGTAGAGGGCGTGGCAGACGTCGAGGAGGGGGGACGCCAGAGCAGCCTTGCGGGCGGCTTCGGCGATCAGCCGGTTGTTCTTCAGGACGTCCGCGGCGGCCGCCTGGACCGAGAAGTCCCGGTCGAGGAGCTTCGGCGCCTTGACGCGTGAGACGGCGCTGGCCAGGGGGCCCGCGTCCAGCACAGCGCGCAGCAGGCCCTGGTCGAGGCCGTGCCGGTCGGCGAAGTGGAAGGACTCGGCGAGTCCCGTGACCACGGTGATCAGGAACAGGTTCACGGAGTACTTCATGAGCAGCGCCCCCGGCACGGCCCCGCAGGCGAAGGTCTCGCGGCACATCGGGGCGAGCAGCGCCCGTACGTCCGCCACGGCGTCCTCGTCCCCCGCGAGCATCCCCACCAGCTCGCCCCGTTCGGCGGGGACCCGGCTCCCGGAGACGGGAGCCTCGACGTACCGTCCGCCCGCGGCCCGGATGTCGTCCTGCAGGGCGCGGGAGTACTCGGCCGAGGTGGTGCCCATGTGGACGACGGTGCGGCCGGCGACGTGCGCGGCGAAGGACGGGGTGCCGCGTGCGAGGACCGTGTCGACGGCGGCCTCGTCGGCGAGCATGAGGAACACGGTGTCCGTTCGGCGGAACACCTCCTCGGCGCTCACCGCGACCTCGGCGCCCGCGGCGCGCAGCGGTTCGCACCGCTCGGCCGTGCGGTTCCACACCAGGAGCCGCGTCCCGGGGGCACGGGCCAGGTTCAGCGCCATGGGCTGCCCCATGACTCCCAGGCCGATGAAGCCGACGCTGCCGACGTCCATGACGTACCGCCCTTTCCGCCCGCCCGAGAGCCGGGCGGCCGCCGAGACCTCCGACTGTGACAGCGGTCATGGTAGCGGCGATTATGACGGCGGTCATAGTGTGCGGGCGGTCGTGGTGCGAGGGCGGTCGTAGGGTGAGCCGGCGACACAACACCTACGACTGGGATGACGGAGGCCGGCGATGACCGAGGAGGAACGGGGGCCGCGCGAACGGATGGTCTTCAGCGCCGCCCAGCTCATCCGGCGCGAGGGAGTCCTCTCCACCGGTATGCGCGAGGTCGCCGCCGACGCCCGGGCGCCTCGTGGTTCGCTCCAGCACTACTTCCCCGGCGGGAAAGCGCAGTTGGTCACCGAGGCGGTGGGCTGGGCGGGTGGTTACGCGGCGAAGCGGGTCGCCCGCTTCCTGGCGGCCCTGCCCGAGCCGACGCCGAGCGCTCTGTTCGCCGCGATGGTCCGCCAGTGGACCGACGAGTACGAGACGGCGGGCTTCGCCGGGGGCTGTCCGGTGGCGGCCGCCACGGTGGACTGGGCGGAATCGGTCCCCGCCGCCCGGCAGGCCGCGGCCGCCGCGTTCCGCACATGGACCGGAGCGGTGGCCGAGGCCCTGACCGGGATGGGCGTGCCGCAGGAGCGGGCCGGCGGGCTGGCCACCCTCATGATCAGCAGCCTGGAGGGGGCCGTGCTCCTCGCCCGGGCCGAACGGGACGTCCGCGCGTTGACCACCGTGGTCCGCGAACTGGGCCCCCTCCTCGACGCGGCGGTCGACACGAAGGGCGACTGAGCGCGGGGGAACCACCGCGCGGGGCGACACAGCGACCCCGGGAGAGCCTCAGGCGCGAGGAGCACCCGGCTCGGCCCGCCCTCGGCCACGGCCCGGAGGGCCCCCCTCCCCGCGCCACCGTCCTGCTCACCTCCTCGGAGAGGGGCCCTGCCCAGGCAGCTCTGGCCGCCGCCGTCGACGTACGCAGCGCCCGGCGCTGTCCCGTCGGGGCCCTGCTCCCCGAGGCGGACGCCCGGGCCGGACAGTCCACGCTAGGCCCCCGCCCACTGGAAGCCCGGGTGGCACGGCCCGGTCGTCGAGCCGCCAGACGGCTACCGGCTGGGTCCCGCCGCGGCTCTCCGGAATCGTCCCGGCGGCCACCAACACGGCCTAAGCACCTACGGGTGGGGCGCTTGGCAGGACCTCGGCGCCTGCTGACACCCCACGCCTCCCCGACCCCGGGTACGACCGGGCGGGCGGCAGTACCAGGGCGTGCGGGGAAAGTCCCGTCTGCCAGACGCCGCGAGCCCGGCAAGGTCCGGAAGAGAGACCCTAGGGCAGGGGCCCGCCGCGGGCCGTGACCCACAACGTGTACCACTCCTCGTGGGTGAGGTCGGGTTCGCGGATGACCGCGTCCCGGCAGGCGCGCAGTCGTTCGGGGCGACTGGTGCCGATGACGGGGGCGATCCGGGCGGGGTGGCGTTGGAGCCACCACAGCAGGACCGTCTCCGGGGTGGTCTGCTTGCGCTCGGCGAGGTCGGCGAGGAGACGGGCGGTCGGTGAGTCGGTGGCGCCGCTGTAGTGGCCCTTGGCGAGGGCTCCCCAGGCCTGGAGCTGGATCTTGTGGGCCTGGCAGTACTCGACGGTGCCGTGCGGGAAGCCGTTCGCCGCCGCGGCCGGGGTGTTCACCAGGACGCCCGCCTCGACCCAGTCTCGGCTGCGCAGGCTCATCTCCAGCTGGTTGGCGATCAGGGGGACATCGACGTACGCCTGGAGGTGGGCGATCTGCGGCGCGCTCATGTTCGACACGCCGAAGCGGCGCACCAGCCCCTGCCCGTGCAGGGACGCGAACGCCTTGGCGATGTCCTCGGGGTCGGCCAGCGGGTCGGGCCGGTGCAGCAGCAGGACGTCGATCACGTCGGTGCGCAGCCGGGTGAGGCTCTCCTCCACGCGCCGGACGATGCCGGGCCCGCGCAGGTCGTACATGCCGGGCAGGTCGCCGTCGGCCGGGCGGATGCCGCACTTGGTCTGCACGACGACACGCCGGCGCAGATCGGGGGCGCGGGCGAGCAGTTCGCCGAAGACCGCCTCGGACTTGCCGTGCCGGTACATGTCGGCGTGGTCGAAGGTGGTGATGCCGATGTCCAGCGCGGCCTGCACGGCGGCCTCGGCGTGGGCGATGTCCGCGGCCGTGCAAGGAGCGGTGTCCCAGGTGCCGCCGAGCCCCATGCACCCGTACAGCGGCCGCCCGGGGGCGGGCACGTCGGTCTGCGCAGTCATGTCTCTCCCTCGCTTCACGCCTGTGGTGCGGCTGTCACGCCTGTAGTACGGCTGCCAGCATCTCGGCTGCGGCGAGCACCGGCAGCTGGGTGTTGGCCGCCGGCACCGTCCGCAGGATCGAGGCGTCCACCACCCGCAGACCGCGCACGCCGCGCACCCTTCCTTCCCCGTCGACCACCGCGTCCGGGTCGTCCGGCCCGCCCATGGCGCAGGTGCCGACGGGATGCCAGTACGTCCCTACCCGGCTTCGCAGTCCGTGATCCGGGAGGTCCTGAAGCGAGGGGCCGGGGGCCGGTTCCGCCAGGGACTTCAGCGGGGCGGTGGCGGCCAGCTCCTCGGCCGCCCGCAGGCCCGACCGGAGCACGGCGACGTCGTGCCCCTCGGGGTCCGTGAGGAAGGCGGGCTCGATGTCCAAAGGGGCGGCGGGCTCGGCCGAACGCAGCCGGACCCGGCCGCGCGACCTGGGCTTCATGAGGAAGGCGGAGACGCCCGCCTCGTACTGGCCGGACGGCAGCGAGCCGAACAGGGGCGGCCCCGCGGTGGGGTTGACGTGCAGGTCCCAGGAGCCCGGCGGGCAGTACGGGCTCGCCGCCCGGATCAGCATCCGGCTCACGTACAGCTCACCGCGGCCCTGCTGCGCGGCCAGCTGCTCGTTCAGCTCGGCCGTCGGGCGCAGCGGCAGGAAGACGCCGGGCTGGTCGATGAGGTTCGCGCCGACGCCCGGCAGGTCCAGGACCGGCCGCACACCGCTGCGCGCCAGCTCGGCGGCGGGCCCGATCCCGCTGCGGAGCAGCACGGCCGGCGACCCGAACGTGCCGCAGGCCAGCAGGTAGGTGTCGGCGCTCAGCGTCACGCGCCCGTGCCGGGTGCCGACGTCGGCGCCGTGCACCCGTCCCGCGCGGACGGCCAGCCGGTCCACGGTGGCCTCGGCGAGGATCGTCAGGTTGGGCCGTGCGCGCGCCTCGCCCAGATAGGCGAAGGCGGCGTTGTACCGGACGCCGTCGACGGCGTTGAGCAGCGGAGTCCCGTAGCCGGGGCCGCCCGGGGCGGCCATGTCCACCTCACCGTGCCCGAGTTCGCGGGCGGCCGACAGCGCCGCGCGGCTCCACGCGGAGAACTCACGCTCCGGTACCCGCCGCATCCCCATCTGCCGCTCCGCCCTACGGCGGAAGGGCTCCATCGCGGCGGCCGTCCACCGGGGGCCGCCCGCCCGCGCCCACTCGGCGTGGTCCGCCTGGGAGCCCCAGGTGTTCCAGCAGCCGTTGACGCAGGACGAGCCGCCGAGGACGCGGGCGCGAACGCGGTGGACGGCGGTGCGGCGCTCCCACACGTCGTCGCGGGGCAGGGCGCGCGCGTCGAGCACCTTCGAGGGCCAGTCGCGCTGTCGCGGGCCGTAGTCGCGGCCGGCCTCCACCAGGCAGACCGAGCGGTCGGGGTCCTCGCTCAGGCGGGCCGCGAGGACGCAGCCCGCGACTCCTCCGCCGAGCACGACGACGTCGTACCCCTTCGCGGGAGCCGCGCCCGTCATGCCCGGCCCTCGCCCGCGGCGGGCGCGTCGAGCGGGCCGGGCGCCGGGCGGCCCGCCACCGCGGCCGCCCTGGCGAGGAGTTGGTCCCGGCGGATGACGTCGGTGCGGGTGGCGGGCACGGTGCAGGCGTGGGCGCCGGCGACGGAGCCGTACAGGGCGCAGCGCCGGGGCGGCTCACCGGCCAGCAGACCGAAGAGGTAGCCGGAGGCGAAGGCGTCGCCCGCTCCGTTGGAGTCCACCACCGGCGCCGGGGGCGCCACGGCCGGGACGTGGGTCAGGTGGCCATCGGCCAGGAGGTACGCGCCCGCCGACCCGGCCGTGGCGACCACCACCTCGGCACGGCCCCGCGCGGCGATCCGCCGCATGGTCCGCTCCGGGTCGGACAGCTTGGCCGTCGACAGGAACACCACGTCGGCCTGGTGGGCGAAGGCCTCGTGGTAGGGCTCGGCACCGTCCCAGTCGTGCAGATCGGTCGAGATGGACACGCCCGCCGCCCGCAGGGCGGGCAGGGCGTGGGCGCAGGGCTGGGTGAGGGAGACGTGTGCGTGCCGGCTCGACCCGGCGAGGGCCGCCACCGTGGCGGGCGGCAGCCGGTCGGTCTCGTGCGAGCGGGTGTTGTCGTACAGCGAGAGGCGCCGGCCGTCGGGGGCCACGAGGTTCACCGCGCGCTTGGTCCCCGCGGCCAGCGGCACCTCGGTGAGCGGGATGCCCCGGTCGCGGTGCAGCGCGCGCACCAGCTCGCCCGGGTGGTCGTCGCCGATGACGTCGATGTGGTGCGTCCGCAGTCCCAGCGCGTGGACGCCCATCGCCACGAAGTCGCCGGTCTGCCCGGCCCGCATGTCGATGGAGGGGACCATGTGGCTGTCGGCGAAGGGCAGCGGCAGTTCGGGGACGTACACGATCGTGTCCACCCCGGCACCCCCCAGGACGAGCACGTCGATGTCAGTGGGCACAGATCCTCCTGGGCGGGGGGCCGGCGGGGCTCGGCCGGGCTGGTCCGCCCCGACCGGAGTGCAGTCAAGCACGACGGCCGATCCCGATGGAAGAGGTTGTGCAATTTGCTGGCATAGATTGCAAGCGGGGTGCCCAGGTGGCGCCACAAGGTGGGCATGCCTGTCGTGAGTTGGCGGTGCGTGGGTCGCAACTCGCCTGCTTTTTGGGGCAGTTCGCTCATAATTGTGCGGTTGACCCGCTCGGAGGCCGGCCCTAGGGTTCCCTGCAAATACTTTCCGCAAGCCAGCAGGAGCGCCTGCCCCGGTTGCTCCGACGACCCCGAAGGAGCGCACCCGTGAACCCGGCCCGCTTAAGATCCGCAGCCGTACTCGCCCTCGCGCCACTGGCCGCCCTCCTGCCCGCGACCCACCCCACAGCCGACGCCGCGCCCGCCCCGCCGCCGCCCTCCGACGCCGTGCTCGCCGCGCGGCCCACCCGGCACGACCTCACCCGCGAGCAGTTCTACCTGGTGATGCCCGACCGCTTCGCCAACGGTGACCGCGGCAACGACCGAGGAGGGCTCACCGGGGGACGGGAACGCACCGGCTTCGACCCCAAGGACCCCGCCTTCTTCAACGGCGGCGACCTGAAGGGCATCACCGGGAAACTCGACTACATCAAAGGGCTCGGCACCACGGCGATCTGGCTGACCCCGGTCTTCGAGAACCTGCCCGTGCAGGACCGGGGCGGGCACCTGACCGCCAACTACCACGGGTACGCCATCACCGACTTCACCCGCGTCGACCCGCACTTCGGCACCGACGAGGATCTGGGCGACCTCATCGACAAGGCCCACGCCAAAGGCATGAAGGTCTTCTTCGACGTCGTCACCAACCACACGGCGGACATCGTCCACTTCGCCGAGAACACCTACGACTACCGGTCCAAGGGCGCCCACCCCTACCTGGACCCCGAGGGCCGCCCCTTCGACGACAGCGCGGGCATGCGCCCCGTGGACCGGGACAGCTTCCCCTACACCCCCCGGATCGAGGACGCCGACCGGCACGCCCGGACGCCCGCCTGGCTCAACGACCCCACCATGTACCACAACCGCGGCGAATCCGCCTTCGCCGGGGAGAGCGGCCTCAACGGCGACTTCATGGGCAACGACGACCTGTGGACCGAGCGCCCCGAGGTCGTCGCGGGCATGAAGCGCATCTACGAGCGCTGGGTCGGGGACTTCGGCATCGACGGCTTCCGCGTGGACACCGCGAAGAACGTCAACATGGAGTTCTGGACCGAATGGGCCCGCGCACTCGACGCCTACGCGGCCACCAAGGGGAACCGTGACTTCCTCATCTTCGCCGAGGCCTTCTCCGCGGACCCCGCCATCACCGCCCCCTACGTGACGCGCGGCGGCCTCGACGCCACCCTCGACTTCCCCTTCCAGGCCATCGCGCGCAACTCCGCCTCGCGCGCGGGCCCGCCCGGCGACCTGTCCCGCCTCTACGCCCAGGACTACCGCTACACCACCGGCAAGGCCAACGCCTACGAGCAGGTCACCTTCCTCGGCAGCCACGACATGGGCCGCATCGGCGGCATGATCGCCCAGGACAACCCCGGCGCCGGCGACGCGGAACTGCTACGCCGGGACCGCCTCGCCCACGAGCTGATGTTCCTCGGCCGGGGCAACCGCGTCGTCTACGCGGGCGACGAGCAGGGCTTCACCGGCGCCGGCGGGGACAACGCCGCCCGCCAGCCGCTGTTCGCCACCGACGCCCCCGCCTACCGCGACGACGACCAGATCGGCACCCGCCGCACCCACGCCCAGGACGCCTACGACCCCGGGCACCCCCTGTACCGGGCCATCGCCCGCCTCTCCGAGCTCACCCGGCGCCATCCGGCCCTGCGCGACGGCGTCTTCACCGAGCGGTACGCGGGCCCCGCCGACCGACCCGGCGTGTACGCGTACTCCCGTACGGACCCCGCAAAGCGCGTCGAGTACGTCGTGGCGCACAACAACGCCGCCGAGGCGAGGACCGTGCGCATCCCCACCGGAGCCGCGCACCGGCGCTACACCCCGCTGTACGGCGCCATCGGCGCCCGGCCGAAGAGCGGCGCCGACCGGCACCTCACCGTCACCGTCCCCGCGCTCTCCTCCCTGGTGCTGAAGGCCGACAGGCCGCTGCCCGGGCCGCACGCACGGCCCCACGTCACGCTGCGCGCACCGGAGAAGGGCGCCACCGGCACCGTCGAGCTGACCGCGGACGTCGACGGCGGCGAGCTGAACCGGGTCGTCTTCGCCGCCCAGCAGGGCACGGGCCCCTGGCAGGTGCTCGGCACCGCCGACCACGCCCCCCACAAGGTCACCCAACAGCTCGACGCCACACTGCCCGAGGGCACCGAACTGCGCTACAAGGCGGTGGTCGTGGACAGCCGGGGCCGCACCGCGCACTCCCTCGCCACCAGCACCGCGGGCCGCACACCGCCACCCGCCCCGCCCGTCCTCGAACGCGCCTACGCCGTCGTGCACTACCAACGGCCCGACGGCGACTACGACGGCTGGCGGCTGCGGACCGGCGCCGACGGCGCGGGTGCCGCCTTCACCGGCCGGGACGCCTACGGGGCCTTCGCCTGGGTCGAACTCGCCGAGGGTGCCACGACGTTCACGTACACCGTCGAGAAGGACGGCACCACCGACGGCCCCGCGCGGTCCGTCGACCTGAGCCGCACCGGCGAGGTGTGGATCGCCGCGGGGGCCGACGGCCAGCGCGAACAGCGGCCGGACGGCGCCTACCCGCCGACGGACGGCTCCACGGCGGTCCTGCACTACCACCGGCCCGACGGCGACTACGAAGGCTGGGGCCTGCACGTGTGGGACGGCGCCGCCAAGCCGTCCGACTGGGACGTCCCCGTACGGCCGACGCGCACCGACGCCTTCGGACTCGTCTTCGAGGTGAAGCTGCGGCCCGGCGCGCGCAGCCTCAGCCACACCTTCCACAAGGACGACGAGAAGGACGTACCCGATGACGAGGCCCTCGACATCGCCCTCTACGGCAACGAGGTGTGGCGGGTCGCCGGCGAGCCGGCGTACCTGACACCGGCACTCGGCGGCGCGCTCGGCCTCGACCTGTCGGCCTCCCGGGTCCGATGGCTCGACGAGGACACCGTCGTATGGCCCTCCGGCGGCGCGGGAGTCGCCTCGCGCCAGCTCCTCTACGCGCCCGGGGGCGGCATCACCCTGCGGGACGGCGTCCTCTCCGACGAAGGGCACTGGCTGCGCCTGCGCCCCGCCGCACCCCAGGCGGCATGGCGGCACCGGCTCGCGGCGGGGGAGACGGCCCTCACCGTCGACCCGCGCGACCGGGACCGGATCCCCGACGCCCGCCGCGCCCGGCAGCTCCTGGCCACCGAGCGCGCCGCCGACGGAGCGCTCATCGGCGCCACGAGCGTGCGCTGACCCCTGAAGCGGGGTGGGGGAGGGCTTCCTACGACGAGGCGAACACGGCCGTCAGGTCGTGGGCGCCTTCCACCACCCCGCGGATCGGGATGTCCCGGGTGGCGGGCAGCGTCCCCAGCAGGTCGCCGGCCAGACAGGCGTTGCGCGGCCGGGACGCGTAACGGCTCCCGGCCTTCGGTACGGGCACCACCAGAGCGGCCGGCAGGCCAAGGCTCCGGGCGATCACGGTGGCCCACTCGGCGCGGCTCACCCGGTCCGGACCGCCCAGGTGCAGCACCGGCGGCAGCGGGGTCGGGCAGGACAGCAGCGCGGCCACCACCTCCGCCACGTCCTCGACGTGCACCGGGGTCGTCCACTGGTCGTCGGGGGCCTCGACGCGCTCCCCGGCACGCAGCCGATGGGCGCAGGCGGCGAAGTAGTTGAGCCACTTGCCGGCGTCGGCGGGTTCGTGGCCGTAGACGAGGCTCACGCGCAGGGCGAGCGCGTCGGCGGCGCGGGCCAGCAGCACTTGCTCGGCGCGGTGCTTGGCACGCCCGTAGGCGTTCGCCGGGGAGACGGACGTGGCCTCGGTGTTGCGGGGCGACGTACCGTCGAAGACGTTGTCCGTAGAGATCATGACGACGCGGGCGCGCCCACCGAGGCCGGCGAAGGCGGCCGCGACCGAGGAGTGCGCGAGCTCCGCCTCCGCGGGGTGTGCCTCGCACCAGGTGACGTCCGAAGGGCCGTGCACGAGGACGATCCGGCGCGGCCGCAGCCGGGCCACCAGACGCCCGCAGGCTCGCGCGTCGGTGGCGTCCAGGGCGGCCCAGCGCGCCCCGTACTCCTCCGGCGGATCGGCGGGGCGGCCGCGCGAGACGAGGGTGACCGCGTCGCCGGCGGCCACCAGGCGGCGGGCGATGCCCGTACCCACGAAGCCGCTGCCGACGACGAGCGTGGACACGCCCCTCACCGCGCGCCCCCTTCGGTCCGGGCCGGATGGCGGGCGGTCAGCAGGCGGCCCGCGCCGATCAGGCCGTGGTCGTCGTCGGACGCGCCGAGCGTGACCATGGCGTCGATCCGCTCCGGGGTCAGCCCGAAGCAGCCCTGCCGCACCAACTCCGCGACCAGGAGCCGCCGATAGCGCTCCCCGACGGCCAGCGCGAAGCCGCCCACGACGATGTAGCGGCACACACCCACCGAGGCGAAGACGGCACCGATCGCCTGGGCGAGAGGGGCGAGGGCGCCGCGCAGCACACGGGTGGCGAAGGCGTCGCCCTCGGCCAGCGCCTTGGCGAGGGCCGGATTCTCGACGGGGCCCCCGCTCAGCTCCGCGAGGCGGGAGCGGGCGAACCCGTCCGGGTCGGCGGCCGCCGCGCGGCGCGCAGCGGCGAGGACGCCCCGGCCCGAGGCGACGGCACCGAGATGGCCGCGGCCACCGCAGTCGCACAGCGGCGCGTCGGGGGAGAGGTCGCACACCCAGTGGCCCAGCTCACCGCCGTGGCCGGCGGGGTCGAGCAGCACGTCGCCGTCCCGGAAGACCTTGTTGCCGATGCCGGAACTGACGGTCAGCAGGCAGAACGGCTCCGGTTCCGAGGCCGCGTAGCGCCAGGCGGCCGCCGTCAGATCGTTGACGACCGCGACCGGGGTGCCGAGCCGCTCGGTGAGCAGCCGGGCGAGCGGCAGCGGGTCCCCGCGCCGCCCCCACACGGTCGGCGCCGCGAGGACCAGACCGTCGGCGGAGATCGGGCCGGCGAACGCGACCCCGACCGGCCCCGGGGGCGGGCCGGCCGTGTGCCGGGTCACCTCGCGCACGATCTGCTCCACCACCCGCTCCTGGAGCACGGGCACGGGGGCCTCGGGGTCACGGGCCATGCCGTCGACGGGCATCCGGCGCACGCGCGACAGCTCGCCGGTGGCGGGCGTGTACGTACCCACCCGCAGTGTGGTGCCGCCGACGTCGACGACGGTGTGGGCGGGGTCAGCCGTGGTCATGGCCGTGGGCACGGAGCTCCTCCTCGAAGACCAGCAGGCGCAGGTCGGTGTCGCGGTCGTTGCGCAGCCCGTGCTCGCCGTGGGGCCGGTTGACGACGACGTCCCCGGGACCCACCCGGAACTCCTCGCCGTCCCGGTACATCAGGCCGTGCCCGGCGAGCACCACATAGGTCTCGTGGTCGGCGCCGTGCCGGTGGCGGCCGATGGAGGTGCCGGGCGGCAGCACGGCGAGGTCGATGAAGTCCGCGCCGGGGCCGCCGGGTGCGCGGGCGAAGACGCGGTGCGCCAGGATGGTGCCGATCCCACCGTGGTCGTGTTCCTTGCCGACGAGCAGGTCGCGCAGGTTCGGTACGTGTCTTTCCGTCATCGCGCATCGCCCTCCCGGCCGGTGAGGGGAGCGGCGGCCCCCTCGTCCGGGGAGGTGCGCGGGGCGCGGGCGGCTCGGGTGGCGAGCGCGTCGAGGGCCGCGCGCAGGGTCTCCTGCGGGACGTCCTCCAGCTCGTCGACGAAGCCCGCCTTGCCCACCCCGGTGGGCACGACCAGGTGGAGCTTGCGGCCCCGGCGCTGCCAGGACGCCCACAGCGCCTGCGTCATCCGGTCGGGCGTGCAGGTCGCGGCGTCGTGGACGGGCAGGCCGATCCGCTCCAGGAGCGCGACGATCCGCTCGCAGGTCTCCGCGTCCACGAGACCGAGGAGCCGGGCGAGGTGGGCGGAGAGCGCCATGTCGACGGCGACCGCCTCCCCGTGTTCGAGGCGATGGCCGCCCGCCGTCTCGATGACGGGGCTGAAGGTGTGGCCGAAGTCGACCAGCCGCGCGAGGTCCTTCTCGCGCAGGTTGGGGCAGAGCTCCTCCATCATCAGCCGCATCGACGTGCGGATGACGTACGTCTCCAGCTCCGCGCCGGCCGAGTGCCCGGGGCGCCGGAAGACGTCCGGGTGCCGCTCCAAGGTGCGGAACAGGTCGCCGTCGAGGATCACCGCCATCTTCACGATCTCGGCGAGCCCGCAGCGGATCTCGCGGGCCGGCAGGGTGGCCAGGAGCGCGGGGTCGTTGAGCGAGGCGTGGGCCGGGTGGTAGGCGCCGAACATGTTCTTCGTGTGCAGGCCGTTGACCCCCGTCTTCACGCCGACACCGACGTCCACCTGGCCCACCAGGGTGGTGTTGACCTTGATGTACCGGATGCCCCGGGAGTACATGGACGCGGCGAACCCGACGATGTCCGCGACGATGCCGCCGCCCACCGCCAGCATCACGCCGTGCCGGTCGAGCCCGGCGGCCTTGGCGGTCGCGCACACCCTCTCGGCCGAGGTGAGCGACTTGTTGTGCTCCCCCGAGGGGATCGGGTGGACGCTCCAGCTGCCGGGCTCCAGGTGCGCGCCCAGATAGGCGCGCACCTGCTGTCCGTAGAGGCGGTCGACCGTCGGCCCGACGAAGGCCACCACGCGCCGCCCCTCCAAGTAGTGGGCGAGCAGCGGGTTGTCCGGGTGGAAGACCCCCTCGGTGACGTCGACCCGGTAGCCGGTGCCGTCCGGTGCGTGCAGGTCGAAGCCCCCGGCGTCCTCACGGACACCCGCGGCCTCGGCAAGAACCTGGCCTGCCATCTCTCTCCTCGGTCTTCGTTCGGTTCAGCTGTTCGGATCGTCGTTCGGGCCGCTGCCCCGGAGCGTCGACGGCGTCGTCGACCGGGTCCCGGGTGGCGCGGTGGCGGTGCGCGGAGGAGCGGCCAGGCCGGCGAACACGCCGGTGACCGTGCGCAGCACAGGTGAGGCGGGCAGCTCCTCCAGCGGGACGGGCCGTCCGTCCGCGTCGGCCACCGGCAGCCGCCAGTTGGGGTGCACCACGGAGGTGCCGGGCAGGTTCTGCGGGCGGCGGTCGCCCGTCGCGTCCGGCAGCCACACCCCGAGCAGCAGGGCCGGGGTGAGCGGCAGGAACCGGTGCAGGGCGGCCACCTCACCGTCCGGCGAGGGCAGCAGGCCGAGCCGCGTCAGCTCCGCGAGCCAGCCGTCGCGCTCCGCGGCGGCCGCCGCTTTCTCGTCGTGGACGGGGCGGGTCAACAGGCCGAGCCGCTTTCGCAGTTCGACGTGTTCCCCGGAGAGCCAGGCCGCGGTCGTCGGCAGGTCGTGGGTGGTGAGCGTGGCGAGGCAGTCCGCCCGCCACCGGTCGGGCGGCAGCGGACCGTGCCGGCCCTCGCTGCCGCCGAGATACTCGAACCGCTGCACCGAGGTGCCGAGGATCCCGTGTCCGGCCAGCTCCTCGCGCACGCCCCGCTCGACCGTGCCGAGGTCCTCGCCGATGACGCTCGCACCCGCCCGGTACGCCTCCAGGGTGAGCACACCCAGCATGGCCCGCGCGTCATACCGTACGTACGTGCCCTCGGCCGGCGGGCGGCCCTCGGGCACCCACCAGAGCCGGAACAGGCCCATCACATGGTCCACGCGCAGGGCTCCCGCGTGCCGCAGTCCCGCGCGCAGCAGCTCCGCGAAGGGCCGGTAGCCCTCGGCGGCGAGCGCGTCGGGACGCCAGGGCGGCTGGCCCCAGTCCTGGCCGAGCGGGTTGAAGTCGTCCGGCGGCGCGCCGACGCTCATCCCCGGGGCCAGACAGTGCCGCAGGGCCCAGGCGTCGGCGCCGCCCGGAGCGACCCCGACGGCCAGGTCATGGACCAGGCCGATCTCCATCCCCGCGTCCGTCGCCGCCCGCTGTGCGCCGGCGAGCTGCTCGTCGGTGATCCAGGCCAGCCAGCGGTGGAACGCCACGCTCTGAGCGTGCTCCCGGCGGGCCCGCGCCACAGCGGGCGAGCGCACGTCACGCAACTCCACCGGCCAGGACCGCCAGTCGGCGCCGTGCGCCTCGGCCAGCGCGCACCAGGTGGCGAAGTCGGTGAGACCGTGCCCCTCACGCGCGGTGAAGGCGGCGAAGGCGGCCGCGCGGCCGGGGGAGAGCGGCACCGCGTGCACGGCGCGCAGCGCCCGGTGCTTGAGGTCGCGGACCGCCTCCCGGTCGATGAGCGAACCGCCGTCGAGCACCGCGTCGTTGAGCGCGCGGGCCCGGACGGCCAGGGCGTGCACGAGGTCACGTCCCGCCGGGTCCAGGTACGCGTACTCCGGCACGGCCTCCACCCGCACGTGCATCGGATCGGGGAAGCGGCGCGAACTGGGGCGGTACGGCGACGGATCGGGCAGCGGCCCCGGCACAGCGGCGTGCAGCGGACCGAGCTGGACGAAGCCGGCGCCGAGCTCCCGCCCCGACCAGGCGGCCAGTTCCGCGAGGTCCGCCAGGTCGCCCATGCCCCAGGAGCGGCGGGAGAGCACGGAGTACAGCTGCACGAGGAAACCCCACGAGCGGCGCTCGGGCACGGCCACACGGTCGGGCACGGCGAGCAGCGGGGCCTGGGCCTCCCGCTCACCCACGCGTACCCGCAGGATGTGGTGGCCCGGCGGCAGCGCGTCGGCCGGGGAGGCGGTCCCGCCGCCCTCCAGCTCCACCTCGGCGACGCCCTGGGCGGGCGGTATCAGGCCCTTGCCCGCCTCCGCCACGACACAGGGCGGCAGCAGCCGTTCCGCCCGCACCCGCCGGTGGAGGTCCAGGGCCGCACGCGCCGCCTGCGGGGTGGTGGCGTCCACCCCGCAGGCGCCGAGGACGGCGACGAGGGTGTCGGCCGGGACCGCGACCCGCCGTCCCCGGTCGGTGGCGTACTCGGTCGCGACGCCATGGGCACGCGCGAGTTCGCGGAGCGCCTCAGCCATGGGTGGCCTCACCGAGCGCCGGCAGCGGGGAGACCGTAGGGGCGAAGACGCGTTCGAGGACCGCCGCGACGCCGTCCTCGTCGTTGCCCGGCGCCGTCTCGTCGGCCATGGCCCGCAGCTGCGGGTGCCCGTTGGCGACCGCCACGCCGTGCCCCGCCCAGGCGAGCAGCGGAATGTCGTTGGGCATGTCGCCGAAGGCGATGGTGTCGGCCCCCGTGAAGCCGAGGAGCCGCGCCGCCCGGGCCACGCCCGCGCCCTTGGTGACGCCGGGCGGCAGCACCTCCACCATGCCCTGGACCGAATGCACCACGGACACCGCGTCACCGCACAACTCCCGTACGGTGGCCGCCACATCGTCCTCGGGGACCCGCGGGTGATGCAGCACCAGCTTGTCGATGGGGGAGTCCCACAGCAGCGCGCGGTCGGCGGTGACGTCCCAGCCGTGACGGACGCGCTCCCCGAACCGGGGAGTGACCTTGAAGCGGCTCTCGGGCGCCGCCGTGACCACGCCGAGTTCCAGGGTGCCGAGCACCGCCTCGACGCGCTCCACCACGTCGCGGGCCAGCTCCCGGTCGAGCGGGGCGGAGTCGAGCAGCCGGTCGGCGGCGGCGTCGTAGAGCTGGGCGCCCTGTCCGCAGACGGCGAGGCCCCGGTAGCCGAGCGCGGCCAGGAACTCCTTGCAGGCCGTCGCGGGCCGCCCGGTGACGACCAGGTGGTGCGCGCCCGCCCGCGCGACCAGGTCGAGGGCCCGGCGCGTGCGCGCGGAGACGGTCAGGTCGCTGCGGAGCAAGGTCCCGTCCAGGTCCGTGGCGACGACACGGAACGGCGGCTCGAGCACCGGCACGGTGTCCCAGGTGACGCGGCCCGACCGCGACGTCAGCATCAGCACCAGGTCCTGGCCGGGCGGCGGCCCGCCCACGCGCCCCCGGAAGACTCCGTCGCCGACCGGTTCGAGACCCACGAGCGCGGCCCCGCCGGCGGGCACGGGTTCGTCGGAGGCCAGGGCCTCACCGACGGACTCACCCGCGCGGGTGGGCTCCGCGAGGGCGGCACGGGAGGTCGTGTGCGTGGTGTCCACGCTCCGCGCGGCGACCACCTCCACCCGTTCCAGCCCCGGGTGGCGGTAGGTCACCGTCAGCGTGCCGTCCAGGGCGCGCGCGATCCAGGAGCGGTCGCGGAGCAGGTCCAGCAGGTCCGGGCGCCCGGCGGCACGGGCCACCTGGGCGCAGCGGGCGAAGTCGGCGCGGGCGTGCGCGGCCTCGAAGAGACGCTGGTAGGCGGCCGCGTCCAGCGGGGCGACCCGCTCGTAGGCCGCGACGTCCCCCCGTTCGGCGGCGCTCCGCGCGATGAGGTCACGGTGCTCGGCCCAGGCGTCGTCGGGCAGCCGGTCGAACCAGCCGCACCGGATCGCCTCCTCGTCGGGGAAGTGCACCGACTCGCCCCGCAGCAGGGTCTCGAAGGCCGCGAGCCGGTGCCCGGCGGCCCGCTCCCAGGTGAACGACCTCGCCACGCGGCGGGCGTTCTCCGAGAGACGGGCGTGGACGCGCGGCTCCCGACGGAACAGGGCGGCCGCTTCCCTGATGCGCTCGGCCAGCTCCCGGGCCAGCGCCGGATCGTCGTCGCGGAACGAGCCGCGCACGGCGAACCCCGTCGCCGCCGGGTCCGTGAGCGGCAGCGTGTGCAGGAAGTGCGCGGTCACCTGCTGCGCCGTGCCGATCGGCACCGCCCCGCACGCCATGGCCTCCGCCTGGGCGATGAGGAAGCCGTCCAGCTCGAACTTGGAGGGGTAGACGCAGAAGTCCGCGCAGGCGGCCTGCGTGAAGAGTGTCTCCTCGTCGGCGAGGCGCCAGTCGAGGTGGACCTGGCCGGGATGGCGGTCGGCGACGCGCTGGAAGTACGCGTTGGCGGCGCCCGCCGGCTCCTGACCGCCCCGGCTGAGCGAGCAGCGGATGACGAAGCTGATCCCGGGGTCGGTGCCGAGGACCTCCTCGACCGCCCGCATCAGCTCCAACTGGCCCTTGTGGTGCACCGCGTAGCGCGCCGCGTGGTAGAAGACGGGGCGCGCGGGATCGAGCCCGAGCGCGCGCAGCACCGCGTCGCGGTCGACGGCGGCCGGGTCGCGGGCCAGCCAGCTCCCGGCGATGCCGCACCCGCCGAGCAGCAGCTTGTGGGCCTGCTCGCGCAGCTGCCGGGAGACCGGCAGCCGCTGGAAGAGCGCTTCCATGGGGGTGTCGCGGAAGGTGCTGTAGTACGCGCGCTGCCCGGCCGACACGAAGTCGACGAGGTCGGCCTCGGCGGCGATCAACGGGAAGAGCCCGACGTGGTCGGGGCCGTACTCGTCGTGCATACGGGTCCCGGCAAGGGCCCGCGCCATGACCGCCGTGGCGCTGCCCTCGGCGGGCGGCGGCGCGTCGAGCGCGTCCAGGTCGACGCGGTCGCGGACCCCGAACAGGGCGAGCAGCCGCTCCACCTGCGGCCGGTAGAGCTTCTGCGTGACGGGGCCGTTGGCCGCGACCGTGACGGCGGTGCGCAGCTGTGCCTCGGCGCCGAGCACCGGCGGCAGCAGCCAGGCGTAGTACGGCTCGAAGCCGTGCACGACGGCTCTCTCCTCGCCGACCAGCTCACCGAGGAAGCGCAACGCGTCCACCTGGAACACCAGCGGCTTGAAGTGCGCCAGGTCGCGCCCGACCGTGCTCGGCGGCGGGTAGAGGCGGTCCGGGAGCAGATCCAGGTGGGCGTTGGACAGAAAGTACACGTCGACGCCGTGCAGCCGCAGCCGGTGGGCACGCGTGGTCAGGTCGAGGGAGAGTTCGCCCGGATGGTCCGGCCACGCCTTCGGGTCCAGGACCAGCGGCACGGTGTGCGTGCGGCGGTAGGGCGTCTCCTCGATGGCGAAGTCCTCCCGCAGGGCGTCCAGCAGACCGTGCGCCGGGGTGATCACCGAGACGCGGTGGCCGCGCGCCGCGTAGGCACGCGACAGGTTCCACACGAGCGGCGACAGGCCGCCGCGCATCAGGCGGTGGTCGAAACCGCCGCACTCGAAGGAGACATGGATGATGTGCACGGTGGAAGCGCTCCCTCACTGTGCGGGCACGGCGCGCGCCGAGGCGGCGCGCGGTCCCGACCGGTCGATGTGTGCGATGCGGCGGCCCGGGCGGCGTCCGCGCGGACGCGGCGCGCTCACGCCCGTACTCCTTCCGGCACCCGCTGCACCGTGCCGTCCTCCAGGACCACCGCCGAGTCGATGTCGGCGCCCGGCGGCACGGCGGCGCCGGGCAGGAGCACGCTGCGGCGCACGCGGGCGCCCGCGCCGATCCGGGCGCCGGGGAAGAGCACGCTGTGCTCCACCAGCCCGTGGTTGACCAGGTCGGCGGGCACCACCGAGTCCCGTACGCCCGGCGCGCGGGCGACCCGGCGGCGCGCCACCTCCGGCGCGATGGTCCACGGCATCCGCTCGACGGGCAGACCGGGCGGACCGGATGGACCGGGTGAATCCGGCGGGCCCGGCTCCGGGGAGGCCAGTGCGAGGTGCGCCCGGTGGTAGCGCTCGACGGTGCCGATGTCCTGCCAGTGGCCGGTGACCTCGTGGCCGCGGATGTGCTCCCCGGCCGCGAGCATCGCCGGGATCACGTCCCGGCTGATGTCGTGCTGCCACCGCGTGCCGTCGAGCCGCTCCAGGGTGCGCCGCAGCACCCGCGCGTCGAAGACGCAGAACGCGGCGAAGACCAGGTCGCCGGTGGGGTTCTCCGGCTTCTCCACGAACGCCGTCAGATGCCCGGTCGCGTCGAACTCGACCATCCCGAACAGAGGGACCCAGCGCGGCTCGATGCGCTGGTACGCGAGGGTCAGCGCGGCCCCCGACGCCCGGTGCTCCTCGATCAGCGGCCCGTAGTCGAAGCGGTAGACGTGATCGGCGTGGAGCACGAGCACCTGCTCGGCGCCGCCCCCGAAGACGTACGCGCTCTTGCGGATCAGCGCGTCGGCCGTCCCGCGCTCGCGCGGCCAGGTCCGCTCGGGCAGCTCGCGGGGCAGGCCGCCCCCGGCCGAGCGGTAGACGTGGTCGTACGGGCCGAAGTGCACCCGGAAATCCGCCGCCGTGTTCCACACCCGGTGCAGGTCGTCCATCAGCCGCCGCTCCTCGTACTGGGAGAGCAGCAGCACTTCGCCGAGTCCCGAGGCCCGCGCGTTGGCCAGGCTGAAGTCGATGAGCCGGCAGGCCCCGCCATACGGCATCAGCGGCTTGAGGCGCCCGGCGCCCAGGGGGCCCATGCGTCGGCCCTCGCCGCCCGCGAGCAGCACGGCCCGGACCGCGCCCGCCTCAGCCATGCCGCACCTCGTCCCACGTCACGCGCCCGGACGACAGGGTCAGCAGCAGCCACGCGCCGGGGCGGTCCGGCGCGGGGCCCGCGAACTCACCGGGGGCGGTGCGGGTCAACGGCCGCACCCGCGGCCGTGCGCGGCCCGCCGCGTCGGACGGCGCGGGCAGGACCAGTTCCACGCGGTCCGCGTGCGCGAACCGGTAGCCGAGCCGCCCGTCCGGCAGCGGCGCGAGGCGGGCGCGCAGCCGGGCCACGTCCTCGTCCGGCACCGCACCCGGCCGGCGCTCCACCACCTTCTCGCAGGTGGCGAAGTCGGCGCGCCGCCACGCGGCGTCGAAGAAGAGCCGCGCGGCGTCGTCGTCCAGCGGGGCCCGGCGCTCGTACGCGGCGAGGTCACCGTGTTCGACCGCCGCCCGCGCGGTGAGCAGTTCGTCGGGGAGCAGGTCCGACCAGCCGTGCCGCAGGGCCCGTTCGGCAGGAAGCCGCGCGGGCTCGCCGCGCCAGAGCCGGGTGAAGGCGGCCAGGTGCAGGTCGGCGCAGTGCTCCCAGGTGAAGGCGTGTGCCACGGCGGCCGAGCGGCGGGCCAGCTCCCGGTAGCGGCCGGGGTCCTCGCGCCACAGGGTCACCGCCTGTCTGATCCGGGTGCTCAGCGCGGCGGTGAGCAGCTCGTCGTCCTCGGCGAACGACCGGTTCACCGCGAAGCCCGTCGTGGTCCGCGGCCCCTCCGCGTGCCGGAAGTGGGCCATGCCCCGCTGGTCGGTGGCGATGGGGACCGCGCCGGCCGCCATCGCCTCGCCCTGCGCGATGAGGAAGGTGTCCATCTCGAACTTGGAGGGGAAGAGGCAGAAGTCGGCGGCCGCGGCGTACTCGAAGACGCGCCGCTCGGGCACCCGCTCCCACTCCAGGTGCAGCCGCCCCGCGTGCCGCCGTGCGACCTCGTGGAAGAGGGGGTCGTCGATGCCGGCGCCGGAGATGCAGCGCACCACGAAGTTGGCGGCGAGCCCCTCGGACAGGACGCGGTCCACCGCGCGCACCAGCTCCACCTGTCCCTTGTGGTGGACGGCGTAGCGCGCGTTGTGGAAGAACGTGGGCAGCGCCGGATCGAGGCCGAGACCGCCGAGCACCTTGTCCCTCTCGACGGCGGCCGGGTCCCAGCCGAGCCACTCGTCGGAGATCGCGCACCCGCCCACGAACATCTTGTGCGCGTTGCGCCGCACCACGTCGGCGATCGGCAGCCGGGCGAAGAGCTGCTCGAAGGGCGTGTCCCGGAAGGACGCGTAGAAGTCGAGCTGCCCCTCGGAGAGGAAGTCGATCAGGTCGGCGTGCTCGGCGGTCAGTTCGTAGACCGCCACGTGGTCGGGCGGGTAGTCGTAGTGCAGATGGGTCAGCTGCTGGTACTGACGCGGCGCCAGGGGAAGCGCGTCGGCGGTGTCCGGGCCGGGCAGCGCCACCGCCACGCCCAGCTCGTCGAACAGCCGCCGCACCTTGGGACCGTAGACCTTCTTGGTGATCGGCATGTTGCTCTGCACATTGCTGACGACCAGCTTGGACGGGTCGTCGCGCAGCGCGGCGGGCAGCAGGTAGTGGTAGTACGGCTCGTGGGCGTGGACGAGGGCCTTCTCGTCGCCGAACCAGGTGCGCAGGAACCGCACGCTGTCCACCTGGAAGACGAGCGGCTTGAAGAACACCAGGTCGTGGCCCTTGGCGGAGTACGGCGGATAGAACGTGTCCGGGAGCCGGTCCAGGTAGTCGTCGGCCAGGAAGTACAGGTCGACCCCGTCGAGCCGGATGCGGTGCGCGGTGGTGCGCAGCTCCAGGCCGACCTCGGCGGGGAAGCCCCGCCACACGTCGGGGTCGAGGACGATCGGCACCGTGTGGACGTCCTCGTAGGGCAGGTCCTCGACCTCGTACCGCTCGCGGAGGTCGGCCAGCCTGCCGTGCGCCGGCGTGACGATGGAGACCCGGTGGCCGCGCGCGGCGAACGCCCGGGAGAGGTTCCACAGGTACACCGAGGTGCCGCCCTGCAGGAAGGTGTGGTCGAAGCCGCAGCACTCGAAGTACGTCTCGATGATGTGCAGGCGCGGGTCGGTCGGCTCGGTCACGGTCACGTCCTCGCGGAGATCGGGGCGGAAGCGGAGGCGGGCGGGGAAGGGGGCGCGAGAGCGGGGGAGAGCGCCGGGGCGTGCGCGGCGTCGAGCGCCAGGGCATGGCGCAGGTCGATCGCCGCGTGGTAGGGGCGGGCGTGGGCGCAGTTGTAGGCCAGCTCGTGGAGCAGCCGCCGCAGATACAGCAGGCGTCGCAGCGGGCTGTCGGCGACCGGGCCGAGCAGCAGCCGCAGCACGCGCCCGCGCCACAGGTCGGCCGTACGGAACACCTGGCGCAGCACGGCCCGGTCCCCGGCCGCCCAGCCGGGGGCGCCGTCGAGGGCCCCGCGCATCGTCTCCAGCGAGTCCACGCCGAGGCGTTGGGCGCTCTCGAACGCCGCCTCGTCGGCCGCGAAGTACTCGAGGGCGCGCTGTACGGCGACCAGGTCCTGGAGCGGTGACTGAGCGGCCCATCCGGGCTCGTCCGGGCCCAGCGCGGGCGTGGACAGGTCGATCACGCTCATCCGCCACCCGTCGCCGACGCCGGGACCGCACAACAGGTGCGACAGATGCAGGTCGCCGTGGCACGGCCCGGCCCCCGGCACCCCCTCCCGGCCGTCGAACTCGCTGGAAAGCGCGGCCACTTCGGACTCCAGCGCGGCGAAGGCGGCGCGCCAGGAGGCCGCGGGCAGCGACACCTCGGCACCGGCCAGCGCCGTGCGCCGCTCGGCGGCCCGCGCCAGCACCTCCCGCGCGGGATACTCCGCGGGGGCGGGGCCGCCGAGCCGGGTGGCCAGGTCGCGGTGGAAGGCGCGCAGGAAGTCACCGGCCGCGCGGAGCCGGTCCTCCAGCGGCAGCAGATGCGGTCCCACCACGGCGTCGGGCGACTGCCGGGTGTCGGTGAGGCGCGGCCACAGCGACCGCAGGTTCTCCCGCAGCGGCAGGTCGATGCCGTCGCCGGGGGCGTAGCGGTAGATCACACCCAGCGGGTGCCGGGCGCCCGTGCCGGGATCCGTGTACGTGTAGTCGCCGACCCAGGTGGGGGTGTGCCCGGTGCCGCTCATGCGCCGCAGCAGTTCCGGTTCGCGGACGGCCTCGTCCAGTCGGCGGTAGGTCTTGTGGATGTGCGGGACGCCCGCGATGTCCACCAGGGACAGGGCGTTGGAGGACCAGCCCTGCTCGAAGGGGAGCCGGCGCACCTGGGGCACGGGCCCGCCGGCGCCGCGGAACCGCACGGTGCCGCCGCGCGCGGTGGCCAGCTCACCGCCAGAGCAGGCGCGGGCCACCGCGGCGGCGTCGAACTCCGTACTGCCGTGCGCCTCCTCGATGCCCCGCGCGCTGCCCGGACGTACGGGGAGGAAGAACCGCTGCCCGGCCGCCGGGCCGCCGACGGCGGCGACCACCAGGAGCAGGGCGGCGGAGCCGAGCACGGCGTGATCGACGCGTTCGTACCGGTCGGCCCGGCGGCCGTCCTCGGACATCCAGGGCGCGGTGCGCAGCAGTGGTTCCAGGTCTTCGTCGCGGATCATGCGGCGTCTCAACTCCCGGTCATGTCGAATCGGTTGATGCCGCGCCGCCACAGGGCGAGGGCCGTGAGCACCGCCCCGACCGTCACCACGGGCAGCCACATCAGCAGGCCCGTCCCACCCCGCAGGAGGTAGACGCACGGCACGTACGAGGTGAAGGCGAACGGCAGCACCCAGGTCAGCAGGGCGCGCAGCGAGGAGTGGTAGATGTCCAGGGGATAGGCGGCGAACTCCGAGACCTGCGTGGCCGCGTACATCGCGGGCAGGCTGGTCACGGTCCAGAAGGACAGCGAGGCGAAGAACAGCTTGACCGCGGTGTGGAGCAGCGCCCCGCACAGCACGAGCAGCGGCGCGAGCGCCCACTGCGCCGGGCTCGGGTCGAGGCCGAGTTCGCCGCCCGCCCACGTCACGAGTGCCGCGCCGACGACCAGTTCGCCCAGGCCGTCGGGGTGGAAGAAGCGCTCGGACAGCAGGGCGAAGAGCGGGTTCACCGGCCGGATCAGATAGCGGTAGAACTCGCCGCGCTGCACCAGCTTGCGGCCCAGCTCCCACAGCTGGTCGGTGAAGAGGTGGTCGAGACCGCGCGGCAGCAGGGAGAAGCCGAGCAGGAACAGCACCTCGTGGTACGACCAGCCGCCCACCGCGGGCACCTGGCGGAACACCAGGCCCACCACGGCCGTCTGGATGCCGACCCGCACCAGGAACGCCCCCGCGCCGAGCGCGAAGTCCAGCCGGTAGGCGATGAGCCGGTGCAGGCCGACACCGCCGAGGAACAGGGACAGACGCAGATACCGCAGAGCCGTGCGTGTCATCCGCCGAGCACCTCCAGCCGCCCGGTCGCGGCCCGCCACAGCGCCGCGGAGAGCCCGGACAGGACGATGACCCAGACCGCCTGCCGGCCCAGCACGTCCAGGGCGCCCGCTGCTCCCTCGTACCGTCCGAGGAGCAGCGTCAGCGGGCCGTCGACCATGCCCTGGAAGGGCAGCGCCCGGGCGACGGCGGCCAGGGGGCCCGGCATCAGCGCGATCGGCACGAGCTGGCCCGCGAAGAAGGCGACCACGCTCTGCTTGAGCATGCGCACCCCCCAGGTGTTGGTGGTGACGAAGCCGGTCATGCCGGTCAGCAGGTTCACGCAGAAGGCGATGAGCACCGACAGCAGCGTGGAGAGGGCAAACAGCGCGGCGTCGGCGGGCCGGGGCGCCGTCACCGGCACGAGCAGGGAGAACAGCAGCAGCACGGGCACCCCGACCAACAGCGCGTTCGCCGCCACCACCGGCAGACAGGCCGCGAACCGCACGAGCGGATAGCTGACGGGGCGCACCAGCATCACCGCCACGTCGCCGCGGTAGACCTCGGCGGCCACCTCGTCGTCGACGCGGTTGGCGTGCAGCACCTGGAGCACCTGGCCCACCAGCAGATACGTGGTGATCCCGGCCGACGTGAAGCCGCCGGGCCCCGCGCCGGGCGAGCCCGCGTACACGGCCCGCCACAGGAAGACCGTCACGGCCGCGCCCGCCGCCGCGGTGACCCCCGTGACGAAGAACATCGAGCGGTACTGGAGCAGCGACTGCAGGCTGCCGGTGGCGAACGGCAGGTAGCGGCGGGCCCGTCCCGCCCGGCTCACCCGGGGCCTCGCGGCCACGGCGCTCACGCGGCACCGCTCTCGGCGCGGCCGGCCGGCCTGACGTGGGGCGAGCCGCCCGCGTCACCGGCCCCTTCGTAGACGCGCCGCAGCACGTCCTCCAGGTCGGGCTCGGGGGCGTAGCAGTCCGTCAGGTCGAAGTGCTCCAGGAGGAAGGCGAGCACCTGCCGGGAGGTGAAGAGCTCCACCGGGTACTCCACCCGGACGCGGCCGCCCTCGTCCTCGCCGGCGCGCGCACCGGGCAGGCCCCGCTCGATCCGTTCCAGCACGGCGGACACCGGCAGCGGGTCGCGGTGGTCGAAGGTGACACTGCGCCGGTCGGCGGTGCGCAGCAGGTCGTGGAGGGTGCCCTGGTGGACGACCCGGCCGCGGTCGACGACCAGGGCGGTGTCGCAGATCGCCGCGATGTCACCGATGTCGTGGCTGGTGAGCACCACGGTGGTGCCCAGCTCCCGGTTGGCGCGGTTGACCAGGACCCGGACCGCCTCCTTGAGGACCATGTCGAGCCCGATGGTGGGCTCGTCCCAGAAGACGACGGCGGGATCGTGCAGCAGGCTCGCCGCGATCTCGGCTCGCATCCGCTGCCCGAGACTCAACTGCCGTACGGGGGTGGTGCCCAGGGCGTCGATGTCGAGCAGGTCGCGGTAGAGCGCCAGGTTGCGGCGGTAGACCGGTTCGGGGATGTCGTAGATCCTGCGCAGGATGCGGAAGGAGTCGGGCACCGACAGGTCCCACCACAGCTGGCTGCGCTGTCCGAAGACGACGCCGATGGAACGGGCGTTGCGCTGCCGTTCGCGGTAGGGCTCCACGCCGGCGACCAGGCATCGCCCGGAGGTGGGCGTCATGATGCCGGTCAGCATTTTGATCGTCGTGGACTTGCCCGCTCCGTTGGCCCCGATGTACGCGGTCCTGGAGCCGGCGGGGATCTGGAAGGAGACGCCGTCCACGGCGCGGACCAGCCGGTGCTCGCGGGTGAAGAGGGTGGCGAGCGAACCGAGCAGCCCGGGCCGGCGTTCGGCGACGCGGAACTCCTTGGTGAGACTCTCCGCGATGATCACGGGATCCGGACCGCTCACGAGGACACCCGTCCGATGGCCTCGGCGAGGATGTCGACACCGTGGTCGAGCTGCTCGTCGTCCAGGGTGAACGGCGGCGCGAGCCGGATGATGTGCCCGCCGACCGCGGTCCGCAGGCCGAGGTCGAGGGCCGTGGTGTGGACGGCGCGGGCGAACTCCGGTGCCGGGCATCGGCTCTGGCGGTCCGTCACGAATTCCAGCCCGAACAGCAGCCCCGCCCCGCGCACGTCCCCGAGCTGCTCGCACCCCGCCCGTAAGGCATGGAGCCGCTCACCGAGCAGCGCGCCCAGCTCCCGCACCCGCGCGGTGAGCCGGTCGCGCTCGATGACGCCGAGGGTGGCGCGCGCGGCGGCGATGCCGAGGGGGTTGCTCGCGTAGGTGGAGGCGTACGACCCGGCCGCCGCGGCGGCGGGGGAGCGCAGCAGCTCGCCGCGTCCGGCGAGCACCGCGAACGGAAAGCCGTTGGCCATGCCCTTGGACAGGACCACCAGGTCCGGCTCGATGCCGAGGGCCTCGCTCGCCAGGAAGGAGCCGGTGCGGCCACCGCCGGTCAGCACCTCGTCGGCGACGAGCAGCACCCCGTTCGCCCGGCAGGCCTGCGCGATCTGCTCCCAGTAGCCGGGGGGTGGGGTGATCACGCCGGCCGCGCCGAGCACCGGCTCGAAGACGAGCGCGGAGACGTTCGGCTTCTCGGCGATGTGCTTGCGCACGAGCGAGGCGCAGCGCACCCCACATGAGGGGTACTCCAGTTCGAGCGGGCACCGGTAGCAGTAGGGCGCGTAACCGAGCACGCTGTTGCCGGCGAACGCCTGGTTGCCGATGTCCCAGTGCACCAGCATCCGCGCGCCCATCGTCTTGCCGTGGAAGCCGTGGCGGAGCGCGCCGAGGCGGTTGCGGCCCGGGGGAGCGGTCGCCTGCACCACGCGCAGGGCCGCCTCGACGGCCTCGGCGCCGGTGGAGAAGAACGCGTACGTGTCGAGGTGGTCGGGCAGCAATCGCGCGAGCAGGTCAAGGAGTTCGTCGCGGCCCTCGGTCGCCGCGTCGTGCACGTTCCACAGCCGGGCGGCCTGCGCGGTGAGCGCGTCGACGACCTCGGGGTGGCAGTGGCCGAGCGACTGCGTCAGGGTGCCCGCAGCGAAGTCGAGGTAGTCGTTGCCGTCCAGATCCGTCAGGACGGCACCACGTCCGTGGGTGAAGACGCGCTGTCCGAGGGCGGTCTCCTCCGAGGCGCCGGGCGCCAGGTGGGAGGCCTCTCTGGCCAGCTGTGCGCGCTGGCGATGACCTGTCACTGCTGCCCCCAGTCATTGTCCGGATCGCCTGCCAAGTGCGCGGCGCGGAACCGAAGTTGGGCGGGGATTCCGGCGGCACGGCCCCGAGTCAAACAAGCCGCCGCCGCGTTGGCAAGAGCTTTCAGAAAGTTTCAGACAGAGCTTGCGAGCCCCGGGTCGACTCTGCTTGAGTCGTGGAGCCGCTTCGAGTGCATGGAGCCGCTTCGAGTACGAGGAGGGAACCGTGGAAACGCACCCCCTTGCCGCCCCGCCCAGCGGACGGCTCTCTTGAAAGCTCTGGTCCTGGCGGGCGGAACGGGCAGCCGACTGCGCCCGTTCACCTTCACCAGCGCCAAACAACTGCTGCCCATCGCCAACAAACCCGTCCTCTTCTACGGCCTGGAGGCCATCGCCGCGGCCGGCGTGGAGGAGATCGCCGTCGTCGTCGGCCACCACGGCGCCGAAGTCCGCGAAGCCGTCGCCGACGGCGCCCGGTTCGGACTGCGGATCACCTATCTGCACCAGGACGAACCCCTGGGGCTGGCCCACGCCGTGCTGCTCGCCCGGGAGTTCCTCGGCGACGAGGACTTCCTGCTCTACCTCGGCGACAACTACCTCCAGGAGGGGCTGACCGGCTTCGTCCGGCGGGCTGTGGCGGACCCGAGCGCCGCCCGGCTGCTGCTCACCCCGGTCGCCGATCCGACCGCGTTCGGCGTGGCGGAACTCGACGCGCGCGGCGACGTGCTGCGCCTGGAGGAGAAACCGGACCGGCCGCGCAGCGACCTCGCCCTCATCGGGGTCTACGCCTTCGGACCGCAGATCCACGCGGCGGTCCGGGCGATCAGCCCCTCCGGCCGCGGCGAGCTGGAGATCACCGACGCCGTGCAGTGGATGATCGAACAGGGCCTGCGGGTGTCCGCCGAGACCACCGAGCGGCCCTGGCGCGACACGGGAAGCGTCGAAGACCTCCTGGAGGTCAACCGCCAGGTCCTCGACGGCATGACGGGCCGCGTCGAAGGCAAGGTCGACCCGGACAGCACCCTCGTGGGACGGGTACGGGTGGCCGAGGGCGCCGTCGTGCGCGGCTCGCGCGTGGTCGGCCCGGTGGTGATCGGCGCGGGCACCGTCGTCAGCGACTCCAGCATCGGCCCCTACACGTCCATCGCCGAGGACTGCCGGATCCAGGACAGCGCCATCGCGCACTCCGTGCTGCTGCGCGGAGCGCACGTCGAGGGCGCCTCCCGCATCGAGTGCTCGCTGATCGGGCGCGGCGCCGCCGTGTCCCCGGCGCCCCGGCTGCCCGGCGCCCACCGGCTCGTCATCGGAGACCACAGCAGAGTGCAGCTCACCTCATGACCCCGACCCCCATCACCGGCCCCCGCCGAGGCCCCCGCATTCTCGTCACCGGTGGCGCCGGCTTCATCGGCTCCGCCTACGTCCGGGCGCTGCTCGGGCCGCAGAGCCCGGCCGCGGCCGTGACCGTCCTGGACGCTCTCACCTACGCCGGCAGCCTCGCCCGGCTCGACGCGGTGCGGGACGACCCCCGCCTGACCTTCGTGCGCGGCAGCGTCTGCGACGCGGAGTTGGTCGACGCGCTCGTCGCCGACCACGGGCAGATCGTGCACTTCGCCGCCGAGTCCCACGTGGACCGCTCCATCGCGGACGGCACCGCTTTCATCCGCACCAACGTGCTCGGCACCCAGACCCTGCTCGACGCCGCGCTCCGGCACGGCGCGGGCCCCTTCCTCCACGTCTCCACCGACGAGGTCTACGGCTCCCTCCCGCACGGCGCCGCCACCGAGGACTCCCCGCTCGCGCCCAACTCGCCCTACGCGGCGTCGAAAGCGGCCGCCGATCTCGTCGCCCTCGCCCACCACCGCACCCACGGCCTGGACGTCCGCGTCACCCGCTGCTCCAACAACTTCGGGCCCCACCAGCACCCCGAGAAGCTCATTCCCCGCTTCCTCGCCGCCCTGCTGGAGGGGGAGAACGTGCCGCTCTACGGCGACGGACTCCACCTACGGGACTGGCTGCACACCGCGGACCACGTACGCGGACTGGAGCTGGTGCGCGCCGCGGGCCGGCCCGGCGAGATCTACAACATCGGCGGCGGCACCTCCCTGACCAACCTTGAGCTGACCCACCGGCTGCTCGCCCTGTGCGGGGCCGGGGCCGACCGCATCACCCACGTCACCGACCGCAAGGGCCACGACCGCCGCTACGCCGTGGACCACACCAAGATCAGCGCGGAACTCGGCTACCGTCCCCGCGTCGACTTCGACGAGGCCCTGGCCCGAACCGTCGGCTGGTACCGCGAGAACCGCGCCTGGTGGCAGCCGCTGCTGACCCGCCCCCGTTGAGCGGCGTGTCCGTCAGGCGGAGCGGCGGTCCTCCTGCCGCCCCGAGGCGGTCGACTCCCGTACGACCAGCTCGGGCAGGAACACGAACTCGTTGTGCGGGGCGGGCGTGCCGCCGATCTCCTCCAGGAGCGTACGGACCGCGGCCTGGCCCATCGCCTGGACGGGCTGGCGGACGGTGGTCAGCGGCGGGTCGGTGAACGCGATGAGCGGGGAGTCGTCGAAGCCGACCACCGAGATGTCCCGGGGCACCTCGAGACCGCGCTCGCGGGCGGCCCGCACGGCACCGAGCGCCATCATGTCGCTGGCGCACACGATCGCGGTGCAGCCCCTGCCGATCAGGGTGCCCGCGGCGGCCTGACCGCCCTCCAGGGAGTACAGGGAGTGCTCGACCAGCTCGTCGGAGTCCTCGACCCGCATCCCGAGACGCTCGCGCATGCCGACCTGGAACCCCTCGATCTTGCGCAGCACCGGCACGAACCGCCGGGGGCCCACCGCGAGGCCGATGCGGGTATGGCCGAGCGAGGCGAGGTGGGTGACGGCCAACCGCGCCGCGGCCCGGTCGTCGGTGGAGACGAAGGGCGCCCGCACCTTGGGGGAGAAGCCGTTGACCAGGACGAACGGCACGCCCTTGCCGCGCAGCACCTCGTAGCGCTCCATGTCGGCGGTGGTGTCGGCGTGCAGCCCGGAGACGAAGATGATGCCGGAGACACCCCGGTCCACCAGCATCTCGGTCAGCTCGTCCTCGGTGGAGCCGCCGGGCGTCTGGGTGGCGAGCACGGGCGTGTATCCCTGGCGGGTCAGGCTCTGCGCGATGACCTGGGCCAGGGCCGGGAAGATCGGATTGTCCAGCTCGGGGGTGATCAGACCGATCAGGCCGGCGCTGCTGCGCTGCCGCAGCCGCGAGGGACGCTCGAAACCGAGCACGTCGATCGCCGCGAGGACGGATTCCCGGGTGGCCGCTGCGACACCGGGCTTGCCGTTCAACACCCGGCTCACGGTGGCTTCGCTGACCCCTGCCTGCGCTGCGATGTCGACGAGCCGTGCGGTCATGGGGGGACTGTACCTGTCATCCGCGCGATTGCACACCAGCGGTGCAAGCTTGCGGAAAGCAGCCGTTCCTGCAAGGAACTTGCAGAGTTCACGGAGAGGCCGCCAGGGGATGAGGCCTCCTCACAGCGGTGTCAAGCATCCTGACGGCAACCGTAAGGACACACGGCAGTAACGATCAGCAACCCTTGCAGAAATCTTCCGCAAGCTCTTTCGGTCGCTTTTCAATCCTGTTACGTTCCCTGGCAACCCGGCGCCGCGTCCAGTGCGGCTCACCGGAGGCGCACCCCGTGCGAGGGGCTCCGCCTCCCCTTTTCCGGGATCAGTCGAAGGAGTTCACATGCGGCGTGGCATAGCAGCCACCGCGCTGGTCGCGGCCCTGACCATGACGGCGGCGGCGTGCGGTGGAGACGACGGTGACAGCGGCGGCAAGGGGTCCGGCAAGCTCTCCGGGACCGTCACCTTCTGGGACACCTCGAACGACGCGGAGAAGGGGACCTACCAGAAGCTCGCCAAGGGCTTCGAGAGGCTCCACCCCGACGTCAAGGTGAACTACGTGAGCGTCGCGTTCGGCGAGGCCAACGCCAAGTTCAAGAACGCCGCGGGCGGCAACTCCGGTGCCCCCGACGTGATGCGCACCGAGGTCGCCTGGGTCGCCGACTTCGCGAACCTCGGCTACCTCGCCCCGCTGGAGGGCACCGCCGCCCTCGACAAGCCGGACGACTACCTCCCGCAGGCCGCGGCGAGCACCAAGTTCAAGGGCAAGACGTACGCCGTCCCGCAGACCATCGACAGCCTCGCCCTCTTCTACAACAAGAAGATGCTCAAGGACGCCGGCGTCAAGGTGCCCACCACCTTCGACGAGGTCGAGGCCGCGGCGAAGAAGATCAGGGACAAGTCCGGCAAGACGGGATTCTACCTGCGCGGCGACGACCCGTACTACTACCTCCCGTACCTGTACGGAGAGGGCGGCGACCTGCTCGACACCAAGAACAAGAAGATCACCGCCGACGACCCCGAGGGCGCCGCCGCGTTCAAGGTGATGAAGGACCTGGTCGACTCCAAGGCCGCCACCACCGACGCGAGCGACGGCTACAACAACCAGCTGAACGCCTTCAAGGACGGCGAGGTCGCCATGGCGATCGACGGCCCGTGGTCCATCGAGGGCGCCCTGCAGGGCAAGCAGTTCAAGGCGGACAAGGACAACCTCGGCGTCGCCCCGGTCCCCGGCGGCAGCGACCGGCAGGCCTCCCCGCAGGGCGGCTGGAACCTCGCCGCCTACGCCGGTTCCAAGAACCTCGACGCGAGCTACGAGTTCATCAAGTACATGAGCTCGGCCAAGGTGCAGCAGCAGACCACCGAGCAGCTGAGCCTGCTGCCCACCCGCAAGTCCGTCTACGACGTGAAGTCCGTCAAGGACAACCAGATGGTGCAGTTCTTCAAGCCGGCCGTGGACAAGTCCGTGGAGCGGCCCTGGATCCCCGAGGCCAACTCCCTCTTCGAGCCGATCCGCCTGCAGATGGGCAAGGTGCTCAGCGGCAAGGCATCGCCGCAGGACGCGGCGGACGGTGTCGGCGACGCCTACCGCAAGCTCCTCAAGGACTACAAGTAAGCAGCGGGAACGGGAAGAAGAGGAGGGCCGAGCGCCCCATGGCTGTCGAGAGCGGCCAGTCGGTGGTGAAGGCCGCGGGTGCCACGGGCATCCGCGGCCGCGGCCACCGCACCGGCAAGAACCACCGGACCGGCAAGACCCCGGGCCGCCTGCGCAGGGCACTGTCCACCCACTGGTACGCCTGGAGCATGGTCGCTCCCGTGGTGGTCGTGATCGGCGTGATCGTCGGCTATCCGATGGTGCGCGGCCTCTACCTGTCGACGACCGACGCCAACGAGGCGAACGTCGAGCGCACCATCGGCGTCAACCACATCCCCGCGACCTACGAGTCCGTGGGCCTCGACAACTACACCGCGATCCTCTCCGACGGCGTCTTCTGGGACCGGCTCACCTGGACCGTCATCTGGACCGTGTCCTGCGTCGCCCTCTCCTTCGGGCTCGGCCTGGTCCTCGCCAACATGCTCAACCGCAAGCTGGCCGGACGCTCCTTCTACCGGATGGCGCTCATCCTGCCGTGGGCGGTGCCCGCCTTCGTCTCCGTGTTCACCTGGCGCCTGATCTTCAACGAGAAGAACGGCATCCTCAACAAGCTCCTCGCCGGCGGCGGCATCGACGCCGTCCCGTGGCTGAACGACCCCACCTGGGCCAAGCTCTCGGTGATCACCGTCAACGTCTGGCTCGGCGTGCCGTTCATGCTGGTCGCCATGCTCGGCGGACTCCAGTCCATCCCGGGGGAGCTGTACGAGGCCGCCGAGATGGACGGCGCGAGCCCCTGGCAGCGCTTCCGGCACATCACCCTGCCCGGCCTGCGGTCCGTCAGCAGCACGGTGATCCTGATCAGCAGCATCTGGACGTTCAACATGTTCCCGGTGATCTTCCTGCTCACCCGGGGCGGCCCGGGAGACGCCACCGAGATCCTGGTGACGTACGCCTACCGGCTCTCGTTCGTCGTGAGCCCCCGCGACTTCGCGGGATCCGCGGCCTGGGGCGTGATCATTCTGCTGCTCCTTTCGCTCTTCGCGGTGGTCTACCGCCGCGCGCTCCGCAAGCAGGGAGAAGTCTGGTGACGACCGTGACGAACCGCCCGACCACGCCGGGCACGGCGCCGAAGGCGAAGGCCAGGCCGCGCGGCGAGCGCGGGCGACTGGCCTCCGTGGGGCTGCACGCGACCCTGCTCATCGCCTCGGCCATCGCGGTCCTGCCGCCGCTGTGGCTGCTGGTCACCTCGTTCAAGCCGCAGAGCGAGGCGTTCTCCACCGCCCTGGTGAAGGACTTCACGTTCGGCAACTACGACCACGTCCTCAACGACACCGAGTTCCCGAGCTGGGTCGCCAACTCCCTGCTCGTCGTCGGGGTGACCACGGTGATCGGCGTCCTCATCTCGGCGACCACCGGCTACGCGGTCAGCCGTTTCCGCTTCCCCGGCATGCGGCCGCTGATGTGGCTCCTGCTGATCACGCAGATGTTCCCCGTGGCGGTGCTCATCGTGCCGCTGTACAACCTGCTCGCGAACCTCGGCCTGCTCAACCAGCCCATCGGTCTCGTCGTCACCTATCTGACGATCGCGGTGCCCTTCTGCGCCTGGATGATGAAGGGGTACTTCGACACCATCCCGGTGGAGATCGACGAGGCCGGCCGGGTCGACGGACTCAATCCGTTCGGCACGTTCTGGCGGCTCATCGTGCCGCTGGCCAAGCCGGGGCTGGCCGTCACCGGCTTCTACACCTTCATCACCGGCTGGGCCGAGGTCGCCTACGCCTCGGCCTTCATGACCGGCGAGGAGAACCTCACCCTCGCCGGCGGCCTGCAGACCTTCGTCAACCAGTACACCAGCGACTGGGGCTCGCTGACGGCCGCCGCGGTGATCGTCGCGGCTCCCGCCGCGGTGATCTTCGGCCTCGTCCAGCGTCACCTCGTCGCCGGACTGACGGCCGGCGCCACGAAGTCCTGACCGCCCGGCTCCCGGCCCACGGCCCCGCACCCACTCCCGCCCCACGCAATCTCCCGGCCCATCGATCTCTCGATCTCTCGATCCCAGGGAAGACATGACCCAGCATCTCGCTGCCCCAGCCGCCCCCGCCGCCGGCACCCACACGGACTGGTGGCGCGGCGCGGTGATCTACCAGGTCTACCCGCGCAGCTTCGCCGACGGCAACGGCGACGGCATGGGCGACCTGGCAGGCATCCGTGCCCGGCTGCCCTACCTCAGGGACCTCGGCGTCGACGCCGTCTGGCTCAGCCCGTTCTACTCGTCCCCGCAGGCCGACGCCGGGTACGACGTCGCCGACTACCGCGCGATCGACCCGATGTTCGGCACCCTGCACGACGCCGACGCCCTGCTGCGCGACGCCCACGAGCTGGGCCTGCGCGTCATCGTGGACCTGGTGCCCAACCACTCCTCCGACCAGCACGAGTGGTTCCAGCGTGCCCTGCGCGAGGGCCCCGGGTCACCGCTGCGCGAGCGCTACCACTTCCGCCCCGGCAAGGGCACCGACGGCGAACTCCCGCCCAACGACTGGGAGTCCATCTTCGGCGGCCCCGCCTGGACCCGCACCCCGGACGGCGAGTGGTACCTGCACCTCTTCGCCCCCGAGCAGCCCGACTTCAACTGGGAGCACCCGGCCGTACGCGACGAGTTCCGCTCCATCCTGCGGTTCTGGCTCGACATGGGCGTGGACGGCTTCCGCGTCGACGTCGCCCACGGCCTGGTCAAGGCCGCGGGCCTGCCCGACATCGGCCGGCACGACCAGCTCAGGCTCCTCGGCAACGACACCATGCCGTTCTTCGACCAGGACGGCGTGCACGAGATCTACCGGAGCTGGCGCGAGGTCCTCGCGGAGTACGCGGGCAACGCCCTCGGGCCCGCCGGCCCGGCCGCGCGGGAGACGGGCGGACGCATCCTCGTCGCCGAGGCGTGGACGCCCACCATCGAGCGCGCCGCCGCCTACGTGCGCCCCGACGAGATGCACCAGGCCTTCAACTTCCAGTACCTCGGCACCTCTTGGGACGCCGCGGAGCTGCGCGAGGTCATCGACTCCTCCCTGGCCGCCATGCGCCCCGTCGGCGCCCCCGCCACCTGGGTCCTGTCCAACCACGACGTCACCCGCCACACGACGCGGTTCGCCAACCCGCCGGGACTCGGCACCCAGCTGCGCACCGCCGGCGACCGCGAACTCGGCCTGCGGCGCGCCCGCGCCGCGACGCTGCTGATGCTCGCGCTGCCCGGCTCGGCCTACGTCTACCAGGGCGAGGAGCTCGGTCTGCCCGACGTCACCGACCTGCCCGACGAGGTGCGCCAGGACCCCTCGTTCCACCGCGCCAGCGGGCAGGACGGGTTCCGCGACGGCTGCCGGGTGCCCATCCCGTGGACCGTCGAGGGGCCGAGCCACGGCTTCGGCGCGGGCGGCAGCTGGCTGCCGCAGCCCGCCGGCTGGGGCGAGCTGAGCGTGCAGGCGCAGACCGGCGACCCCGACTCGACCCTGGAGCTGTACCGGCGCGCGCTGGACATCCGCCGCACGCAGCCGGGCCTCGGCGCGGGCGACTCGCTGGAGTGGCTCGACGCCCCCGAGGGTGTCGTCGCCTTCCGCCGCGAGTCCTTCGTGTGCACCGCGAACACGACCGGCGCGACGGTGCGGATACCGGCCCCCGGCCGGGTCCTGCTCGCCAACACCCCCGTGCAGGTCGTGGACGGCAAGGCCGAACTGCCCGCCGACACCACCGTCTGGTGGGCGGTGTGACCCTCCCCCCGTCGCAAGCCTCCGACTGGGCGGCCCGCGGTGCTCCGCGCCTCGCGGACATCGCGGTCCAGGCCGGGGTGAGCGAGGCCACCGCCAGCCGGGTCCTCAACGGCAGACCGGGGGTGGCGACGGGCACGCGGCAGCGGGTGCTCGCGGCCCTGGACATCCTGGGCTACGAGCGCCCGCTGCGCCTGAAGCGGCACAGCGCCGGCCTCGTGGGGCTCATCGTCCCCGAGCTGAGCAACCCCATCTTCCCCGCGTTCGCCCAGGTCATCGAGCAGGTGCTCGCCGGGCACGGCTACACCCCGATGCTCTGCACCCAGATGCCGGGCGGCGCGACGGAGGACGAGCTGGTCGAGCAGTTGGAGGAACGCCGCGTCAGCGGCATCGTGTTCCTCTCCGGGCTGCACGCCGACGCCACCGCGGACCCCGGCCGCTACCTGGAACTGGCGGGCCGCGGAGTGCCGTTCGTACTGATCAACGGCTACAACGAGCACATCCCGGTGTCGTTCGTCTCGCCCGACGACCGGGCGGCGGCCCGGATGGCGGTGCGCCACCTGGTCGACCTCGGTCACGAGCGCGTCGGCCTGGCCATCGGCCCCACCCGGTACGTCCCCTCACGCCGCAAGGCGGAGGGGTTCATCGGGGCGCTGCACAGCCTGCTCGGTCTGTCACAGGGGGAGGCCGAGCAGCTCGTGCAGCGCACTCTGTTCACGGTCGAGGGCGGTTACGCGGCCGCCGGCGCGCTCCTGGACCAGGGGTGCACGGCGATGGTCTGCGGCAGCGACATGATGGCGCTCGGCGCGGTCCGGGCGGTGCGCCGCCGGGGGCTGACGGTGCCGGGGGACGTCTCCGTCGTCGGATTCGACGACTCGCCCCTGATCGCGTTCACCGACCCGCCGCTGACCACGGTGCGCCAGCCGGTGCAGGCGATGGCGACCGCCGCGGTGGGCGCCCTCCTGGAGGAGATCCAGGGAAACCCCGTACAGCACACGGAGTTCCTCTTCCAGCCGGAGCTGGTCGTGCGGGGCTCCACGGCGCAGTCGCCGCGCTGAGACAGGCTCGGGAGGGAGAGCCCCGGCGCCGGCCCGGTCGGGGCAGCGGGGAAACGATGTGGCGCCGGGGCCTCCCCGTTCCAGAGACCCGGCCCGAACGGCCGGGCGCGTGGGGCCCGTTGCTCAAGGCCCCCGGCCGCTCGGACCGGAGTCGTGGTTGAACGTAACACCGTCGCAATGTCTTGCGAAAGGTCTTGCGGCGAATGAAGTCCCGGGAGCCGCAGCTGAAGCCCCGGGAACCGCAGTGTGACACCCAGTTGTGCCGGAAGGGTTGACCATGGTTCCGCGGGACCGTACGGTCCTGACCGAAATCGGCGTTGAAATGTTGCTGCAACATCCTTCAACGGCCTGACGGGCACGGCGCGTTGCCGGACAAGGCCATCCCTCACCGACGCAGGAGGCCCCCATGGCTGCCCGGAAGACCCCAGCCCGCAGAGCGCTCGTCGCCGCCCTCGCCCTCACCGCCGCAGCCGCCGGCAGCCTCGTCGCGGGAGCCCCGCGGGCGCAGGCCGCCCCGCCCGGCGGCAAGGACGTCACCGCCGTCCTCTTCGAGTGGAAGTTCGAGTCGGTGGCCAGGGCGTGCACGGACCAGCTCGGCCCGGACGGATACGGCGCCGTCCAGGTCTCGCCGCCCCAGGAGCGCCTCCAGGGAGAGGCCTGGTGGGCCGCGTACCAGCCCGTCAGCTACCGGATCGCCACCCGGCTCGGCGACCGCACCGCGTTCCGGGACATGGTCCGCACCTGCCACTCCGCGGGCGTCAAGGTCATCGCCGACGCGGTGATCAACCACATGACGAACGCCTCCGGCACCGGCTCCGCGGGCTCCCGCTTCACCAAGTACGACTACCCGGGCACGTACTCGGCCGCCGACATGAACGACTGCCAGGCGGCCATCAGCGACTACCAGGACCGCTGGAACATCCAGAGCTGCGAGCTGGGCGGTCTGGCGGACCTCGACACCGGCGAGGAGTACGTCCGCGGCAGGATCGCGACCTACCTCAACGACCTGCTCTCCCTCGGCGTCGACGGCCTCCGGATCGACGCGGCCAAGCACATCCCCGTGGGCGACCTCAAGAACATCAGGTCGCGGCTGACCAAGCCGGACGTCTACTGGAAGCAGGAGACGCTGTACGGCGCGAACGAGGGGGTCTCCCCGAGCGAGTACACCGAGACCGGTGACGCGCAGGAGTTCCGCTACGCCTGGGACCTCAAGCGCGTCTTCAACGACGAGAAGCTCGCCTACCTGAAGAACTACGGCGAGGGCTGGGGCTACCTGCCCGGTTCCAAGGCGTCCGTCTTCGTCACCAACCACGACACCGAACGCCACGGCCGGAGTCTCAGCTACAAGGACGGCGCCAAGTACACCCTCGCCCACGTCTTCATGCTGGCCTGGCCCTACGGCTCCCCGGACGTGCACTCGGGGTACGAGTTCAGCGACCCGGACGCGGGCTCGCCCGACGGCGGCCACGTGAAGGCCTGCTACAGCGACGGCTGGAAGTGCCAGCACGCCTGGCCCGAGATCCGGAGCATGGTCAAGTTCCGCAACACCGCGCGTGGCACGGGCGTCACCAACTGGTGGGACAACGGCGACGACGCCATCGCGTTCGGCCGCGGGAACAAGGCGTACGTGGTCATCAACCACGAGGGTGCCACCGTCGACCGGACCTTCCAGACCTCCCTCGCCCCGGGCAACTACTGCGACGTCCAGAGCGGCAGGAACGTCGTGGTGGACGGCTCGGGCCGGTTCCGGGCCGCCGTCGCGCCGGACACCGCGCTGGCCCTGCACGCCGAGGCCAGGAAGTGCTGACCCCCACTGCCCCCGGTATGGCACCGCCGGCCGCCCTCCGACACCGCTGACCGCCGCCACTGACTGCCAATCGGCACCGCTGATCCGCGCCCGATCCCCCGATCCCCGCGACACGGGTCGCCCGGCCCCGGCCTCCCCGGCCGGCGGGCGGCCCGTCCGCTGCTCCGGGTCCCCACCCCCGGACCGCCCCGCGAACACCGCAAAGGTGCACCGCCCACCCGGAGCCCGTACCCCGGACCTGCGATCCGCCAGCCGCCACTCCTGAGGAGAAGCCCCTTGACCGGCTCCCCGCGCCGCCGCACCCTCGCCACCACCGCCCTCGCCCTGCTCGCCGCGCTCGCACCCCTGACGCCCTCGGCCGCCGCGTCACCCAGAGCGCCCGCCACCACCGCCGAAGCGCCCGACGAACTGGACCTGACCAAGTCCCGGGCCCAGTGGATCGACCGGAGCACCCTCGCATGGGACCTCCAGGGCGGCGCCGCGACCCACGAGTTGGTCTACTCGCTCGACGGGCGGCTCGCCGTGCGGGACGGCCGGCTCTCCGGTGAAGGCCGCCGCATCCGCCTGCTCCCGGCCCCCGGCGGTCTCACCGACGCCCAGCGGAAGAAGTACCCCCATCTGAAGGAGTACGAGGCCTTCACCGTCGACCCGCGCGACCGCGAGGGCATCCGCCGGGCCCTGACCGGACAGCTCGTCGCGGTCCGCCAGGACGCCGACGGCAAGCTGCTCACCGCCACCGGCGTCCAGACCCACGGCGTGCTCGACGACCTCTACGGCGCCACCGCCACCAAGACGACGCTCGGCCCACGCTTCCACCACGGCCGCACCTCCCTGGCCGTCTGGGCCCCCACCGCCCAGTCCGCCGCTCTCGAACTGGACGGCAGGCGCGTGCCGATGCGGCGCGACGACGCGAGCGGCGTCTGGTCCGCGACCGGCCCCGGCGACTGGGCGGGCAAGCCCTACCGCTACGTCGTCAAGGTGTGGGCGCCCAGCGTGCGCGAGGTCGTCACCAACAAGGTCACCGACCCCTACTCCACCGCCCTGACCGCCGACTCCGGGCGCAGCCTCGCCGTCGACCTCAGTGACCCGAGACTCGCCCCCAAGGGCTGGGACCGCCTGAGGAAACCCCGGGCGACACCTCTGCGCGCCGCGCAGATCCAGGAACTGCACATCCGCGACTTCTCCGTCGAGGACCACACGGCGCGCCACCCCGGCCAGTACCTCGCCTTCACCGACACCGCGTCCGACGGCATGAAGCACCTGCGGGAACTGGCCCGGGCCGGCACCTCGTACGTCCACCTCCTGCCCGCCTTCGACATGAGCAGCGTTCCGGAGCGCGCGGCCGAACAGGAGCGGCCGGCCTGCGATCTGCGGGCGGCGGCTCCCGACTCCGAGGAACAGCAGGCGTGCGTGGCCCGGAGCGCCGCGAAGGACGCCTACAACTGGGGCTACGACCCGCTGCACTACACCGTGCCCGAGGGCAGCTACGCGAGCGACCCGGAAGGACCCCGGCGCACGGTCGAGTTCCGGCGGATGGTCCAGGGCCTGAACGGCGCGGGACTGCGGACCGTGATGGACGTCGTCTACAACCACACGGTGGCGAGCGGACAGGACGACAGGTCTGTCCTCGACAAGATCGTGCCCGGCTACTACCACCGGCTGCTCGCCGACGGCACCGTGGCCTCCTCGACCTGCTGCGCCAACACCGCGACCGAGAACGCCATGATGGGCAAGCTCGTCGTCGACTCCCTGGTCACCTGGGCCAAGGAGTACAAGGTCGACGGCTTCCGCTTCGACCTGATGGGGCACCAGCCCAAGGCCAACGTCCTGGCCGTCAGAGCAGCCCTGGACGCGCTCACGCCCGACAAGGACGGCGTGGACGGCAAGAAGATCATCCTCTACGGGGAGGGCTGGAACTTCGGCGAGGTCGCCGATGACGCCCGCTTCGTCCAGGCCACGCAGAAGAACATGGCCGGCACGGGCATCGCGACCTTCTCCGACCGCGCCCGCGACGCCGTGCGCGGCGGCTCGCCCTTCGACGGGGACCCCGGCATCCAGGGTTTCGCGAGCGGCCTCTACACCGACCCCAACGGCTCCCAGGCGAACGGCACCCCCGCCGAGCAGAAGGCCCGGCTCCTGCACTACCAGGACCTGCTCAAGGTGGGCCTCACCGGCAACCTCGCCGCGTACACCTTCACGGACTCCGCCGGCCGTGAGGTCAAGGGCGCACAGGTCGACTACAACGGCGCCCCCGCCGGATACGCGGCAGCCCCCGGCGACGCGGTCTCCTACGCCGACGCGCACGACAACGAGTCCCTGTACGACGCCCTCGCCTTCAAACTGCCCCGGGACACCACACCGGCCGAGCGGGCCCGCATGCAGGTCCTCGCCATGGCGACCGCCACCCTCTCCCAGGGCCCCTCGCTCTCCCAGGCCGGCAGCGACCTGCTGCGCTCCAAGTCCCTCGACAGGAACTCCTTCGACAGCGGTGACTGGTTCAACGCGATCCACTGGAGCTGCCGGGACGGCAACGGCTTCGGCCGCGGGCTGCCGCCGGCCGCCGACAACAAGGACAAGTGGCCCTTCGCCCGCCCCCTCCTCGGCTCCACCACCCTGACCCCGGGCTGCCGGCAGATCACCGGCACGTCGGCCGCGTACCGGGACCTGGTGAGGCTGCGCGCCGGCGAACCGGACTTCTCCCTCAAGACGGCGGGCCAGGTCCAGTCCCGCCTGTCCTTCCCGCTCTCCGGCACCGCCGCGGAGACGCCCGGCGTGGTCACCATGGTCCTCGGCGACCTCGTCGTCGTCTTCAACGCGACGCCGGATGCGCGGACGCAGCGAGTGGCGGCCGTCAAGGGCACGCCCTACCACCTGCACCCCGTGCAGGCGAAGGGCGCCGACGCCGTGGTCAAGGCGGCCTCGTACCAGCGCGACACGGGAACCTTCGAGGTCCCCGGCCGCACCGTGGCGGTCTTCGAGCGCCGCTGAACCAGCCGCGACACCGTGGGGGCCTGTTGCCTGCCCCGTGTGTCGGACGGGGCGCGACGTGGTGCGTGGGCCGATGGTGGGCAGGTGGATCACATGACTGACGTCGGCTTTTTCACCCGCCGGTACGGGCCCCCACCCCGCACGGACCGCCCCGCCGCGGTGCTCGTACACGGACTCGGACTCTCGGGGCGCTACTTCGTGCCGCTCGCGCGCCGGCTGGCCGCGAGCGGCACGCCCGTGCTGGTGCCCGACCTGCCGGGCAACGCGCGCTCGCGGGCCGCCGCACCCCGCGCCCCCGAGATCGGCCGGCTCGCCGACGCCCTGGCCCGCCTGCTCCAGCAGCGGTCCATGGGCCCGAGCACGCTGGTCGCCAACTCGGTCGGCTGCCAGGTGGTCGCCGCCCTGGCCGCCCGCCACCCGCACCTGGTGAGCCACCTGGTGCTGATCGGCCCGGCGCTCGAACCCGGCGTCTCGGGCACGCGCCAGTTCGGCCGGCTCGTCGCGGACGCGCCCAGGGAACCCCTGAGCCTGCTGGCCCTGGCCGCGTTCGACTACCTCGTGACCGGCCCTCTGCGCTGTGCCGCCTCCTTCCGCCACGCGCTGCGGGACGCGGCCGAGTCCTTCGAGAGCAACCTGGCCCAGGTCCGCGCGCCCACGCTCGTCGTCCGGGGAGCGGGTGACACCATCGCCTCCGGCGCCTGGACGCGGCGCGTGGCGGGCCTGGTCGCCGACGGACGCGCGCGGGACCTCCCGGGCGCGGCCCACGCGGCCCACTACGCCGCGCCGGACGCCATGGCCGCACTGATCGAGAAGTTCACGGAGGGAGAGCACGGATGAAGCCCTCGAAGACGACGCCCTCGAAGCCGGAGCCCTCGACGCCGGAGACCGCGAAGACGGCCGACCACGCGTCGTCCGGGCGCGCGGAACGCCCCTCGCCCTGGCTGCGCCTGCTGCCGGGCATCTCCCCGAAGCGGCGGGGTTTCATCCTGGCGTGGTGGGGGTTCACGCTCACCTTCGGCGGGATGCGCCTGCTGACCTGGCTCATCCACATCGACGTGGCCGGGGTCGGCGACATGCAGGCGGGCGGGGTGCACCTGCACCACTACGTGTGGGGCATCGTGCTGCTCATGGTGGTGGGCGGGGCGGGCCTGGCCGAACGCTCGGCACGGGCACGCGCCTGGATGGGGCTCGCCTACGGCGTCGGCCTGGCGCTCGTCATCGACGAGGCGGCACTGCTGATCAGCCTGGAGGACGTGTACTGGGACACGGAGGGCGGAGTCAGCATCGCCCTGGCCATCGCCCTGATCGCCGTGGTCGGCAGCGTCCTCGCGGTCACCCGCGGGCGGCGCGCCTTCGCCGACGACCAGAACGACGACAAGGACTGAGCACGAAACGCGGACACGGGCCGTACGCCGGATCCCTCGAACTCCGGACCGGCCTGTGGAGCGATGGACGGAGATTCCTCCTCCTGCCCGCGGGCGGAAGGAGGAATCTCCGTGGGCCATGCGGGCCGGGGGAGTGTTCAGTCCTGGTGGAGTTCGTTGCGGCCCGGGCCGCCGGAGAGCTTGTCGGTGCCTGTGCCGCCCCACAGGACGTCGTCACCGCTGTTGCCCCACAGGGTGTCGTCGCCCGCCTCGCCGTACAGCTTGTCGTTGCCCTTGCCGCCGTAGAGGACGTCGGGGCCGCCCTTGCCGTGCAGGACGTCGTCGCCGTCCTCGCCGTGCAGGGCGTTCGCCTCGCCGGTGCCGGTCAGGGAGTCGTTGCCGGGGCCGCCGAAGCAGTCCTGGCCGCAGTGGGTGAGGGTGTCGTTCCCGGCGTCCCCCCACGGCCCGAAGCCGAACGGACCGCCGCCGCCGTCGAGGCGGTCGTCGCCGTCACCGCCGTGCGGGAGCGCGGACGGCGACGCCTTGATGACGTCGTCGCCCTTGCCGCCGTAGATCCCGGCCCAGGCCTGGCCGGCCGGCGCGACGGTGGCGGTGTCGTTCCCGTCGCCGAGGTCGATGTCGTAGCTGTCGGAGTCGTCCGAGTTCTCCGGGATCTTGACCGCGCACCGCACGGCGGTCCGGTCGCCCTGCTCGGGGTCCGCGCATTCGTCCCACTCCGCCGCGTCGGCGGAGATGGCGATGTCGTACCGGTCGTGGAAGGTGAGGACGTAGTAGGAGTCGTGCTCGCCGCGGTGGTCGATCTCCTCGTCCACCGTCAGCTTGTTCTGCTGGCCGGGCGCAGCCTTGTACCAGAGCTCGCCGTCCGCGACGACGACGGAGGCCGTGGCCGGGGCGGCCTCGGCGACCGACGCCATTAAGCCGGCCGCACCGAGACTCAGGGCAAGGGTGGCGATGGCTGCGGTGGTCCGGTGGATACGCATACGGAAGTGCCCCTTCAGGGTGTGCGTGAGCAGTGGTGCTCCTGGTCACCCGGTGAGACAAGAGGCGCAAGAGGGGCGTTGCCCCGCGGCGCGTGAACAGTGGCGGACACCGCGGTGACCGCCACATGACCACCGCACCGCCGCTTCGGCCGGAACAGAAGGGGAGACTCGCCCGGCCGGGACGCCGACCACCCGGATCCCGGACGAATCCCGATGCCCTGACAACCTCCCCGGCCCCACGGACCTCCTTAACGTCAACGGCCCTCGCCGACCGAAAACCTGACCAGAGGGCCGGGGACAAGGAGGGGAACTGTGCGTACGCACAGATGGACGAGTGTGGCCGTCGCGACCGGCGTGGCCGGAGTGCTCGCGGCCACGGGAGCCACGGCCATGGCGGAGACCGGTGGCCCGGAGGCACCGCTGAACGTGCCCGATCTGCGCGCCGATGTGAACCGGGACGGCAGCGTCGATGTGGAGGGCACGAGCGACTCGGCGGGCGAGAACACCTGGACGGCCCGGCGCGGAGCGATCGTCCTGCCGAACATCGACGACGACGCGAAGCGCTGTCCGGTCAAGGACGCCCAGGGCAGGCCCCTGCCGGACGCGAAGCTGGCCCGGTGCAACGACGGGTCCGACACCCGGGTCAACGGCGCGCGTGACGCGGACGATCTGGCCCGCCTGAAGACCGTGCCGCTGACCGGGGCTCCGGCGGGCAGCCACGGCATCGTCAAGGCGGTCGGCGCCCACGCCGGGAAGTCGCACCTGTTCATCAAGCGGGCCGGCCGCTGGTCCCCGCTGCGCCCCGCCGACCGGCTCTCCGCCGAAGAGCTGCGCACCGGGGTCGAGTTGGGCGTCGAGGCCACGGACGTGGTGCGCGACCGGCAGAAGTGGAACGGAGAGGTGAAGGTCCGGTTCACGCTCACCGGCGGCGGCACGTCCCGCTCCGACGACGTCGTCCTGCGCACCGCCCCTGTACTGACCCACCATCAGCTGCAGCGCGCCGAGGAGGTCCTGGTCACCAAGGTGAAGGGCGCCGGTGCCTACGGCCGTGACCAGCGCAAGTTCGTCGCGGAACTCGCCAAGCAGGTCAAGGACGCCGGCATCGCCAAGCCGCTGACCACCTTCACCAAGTACGGCGACCCCTGGGCGCAGGACTTCGTCGAGCCGGCTTACGCGAGCATGCCGGGCCCGGACGGCGGGCAGCACACCATGAGGGTCATGATCCGGTCGGCGCAGCCGGACCGGGACGCGGGCCGCGAGCTGTTCGAGAAGCTGCGCGGCCCGGACGTGGGCGTGGTCCAGGTCGGCAAGCCGACGGTGCGCGAGGAGTGGACGCTCAACTCCATGGGCAACCTGGAGACCATTCCGCCGTACACGCTCAACGGCAAGAGCTACCCGGCGGGCCGCATCATCCAGGGTTACCGCGCCGACTCCGGCTCCAAGCCCGCCAAGTCGATGCGTACGTTCCTGTCCTCGCAGGGCGTGCAGGCGCCCCTGCTGCTCGACACGTCGTGGCTGGCGGTCGGGCATGTGGACGAGTTCATCCAGTTCCTGCCCGCCGACACCGAGCGCGGCTGGCGCATCGGTGTCGCCGACCCGGCCGCCGGGGTGGAGCTGCTGCGCAAGGCGAAGCGGGAGGGGCACGGCGGCTCGAGGATGTTCTCCGTCCCGCGCGGCAGCGACATCCCCGCGCCCAAGGAGACCATCGACCAGGTGCTCGCCAAGGCCTCGTTCCACGCCGACAACAAGACGGCGGCGGCACGCATCAAGGCCAACCTGGACATCCTCAGGCGCGAGACCGGCGTCACCGACGCCGAGATAGTGCGGGTGCCCGGCCTGTACACGCGGGACTCCGACGAGGGCGCGGGCCTCAGCGGCAGCCGCAAACTGCGCCGCATGGGCCCGGAGTCCCTGGAGAAGTTCAGCCAGCTGCGCGGCGCCGACCAGAGCCCCCGCGCCCGGGACGCCGCAGGCGGTGCCGGAGCCGGCGCCACCGCCGTCCGGCCGAACAGCGCCTACATACCGGGCGCGGTCAACGGCGTCCTGCTGAGCCCCACCCGCTATCTGGCACCCCGCCAGTGGGGGCCGGTCATCGGCGGCCGGGACATCTTCACGCAGGCGGTGAACTCCGTATACGCCAAGGCGGGATTCACCACCACCTACATCGACGACTGGTACACCTACCACCTCGGCATGGGGGAGGTGCACTGCGGCACCAACACGCTGCGTGACGCCCGCGCGCCGTGGTGGCCGACAACGTAACGCCTCGGGGCGGGCCCGGCACACCCCCACGGACACCGGCCCCGCCCCCACCCCGGCCTCTCCATTAGCGTCCGACCACATGAAGGACAACGTGTACGTGGGCAACGCGGGCAAGGACGCGGCACTGGACCAAGGATGGCTCCTCGGGCACTTCAAGGACGCCGACGACCCGCGCCACAGCGAGGCCGTGGAGATCAAATGGGGTGTCCACCCCCGCGCCGACGAACGCGCGCAGTGGGTGAAGGGCGAGGAACGCACGGCTCTGCTGGTTCTCATCAGCGGCCGCTTCCGCGTCGAACTGCCCGGCCGCAGCGTCCTCCTCCAAGAGCAAGGTGACTACGTCCTGTGGGGGAGCGGAGTCGATCACTCGTGGTTCGCCGAGGAGGAGTCGGTGGTACTGACGGTTCGGTGGCCGTCCGTGCCCGGCTACGCTGTGGCGGAGAGAGACCAGGCGCACTCGCGGAGCTGACCCGCGCAGGCGAGGTGCAAAGCAGCCGCGGGCCCGTTCTTCGACAACCGGGGCGTCCGACGGGCCGAGGTCGACCCACTCGACGGGCGGTCACGCCCAGGGGTCGGTGATCTCACGCAGCGACGCCAGCGACTCCCGCAACTGCTTCATGCGCCGCTTGCCGAGATGCGCCTCCCACTCCTGCTCCACCTCGGCGACGACCGCGTCGGCGACCCGCTTCGCCGCCCACGCCCTGTCCGCCCCGCACACCAGCCGGGCCCGCTTGTCGGTGGGGTCCGGCACCCGCCGCGCGTAACCGGCTTTCTCCAGCTGGTCGACCAGGAAACCGGCCGTCTGCTTGGTGATCTGGGCTTGGGCGGCCAGTTCCGTCAGCCGGGTGCCGTGCGGACTGACCCGCTGCATGACCCTCGCCTGGGCGGCCGTGAGGTCATCGAACCCGGCTGTCGCGAGCGCGGCGAAGACACGGTCCTCCAGAGCCCGGTACGGGATGAACAGGAGCACGCCCGTGTTGAGCTCGCTCTCCTCCGCCATCCTCGACTCACCCCCGGTTGAGATCGGCCATACCCTTGACTTAAGTAAGCCTCTCTGACTACTTTGGTCAGTGAAGCTTACCACTTGAGTGGGTGATCCCCATGGCCGCGATCCTCGGGACCGACGAACGCTGGCACATCGTCGACCGTGAGCGGACGGGTTTGACGGAACTGCTCGAAGGCCTGAGCCCCGAGGAGTGGGAAACGCCGACCCAGTGCGGGGACTGGCGCGTGCGGGACGTGGCCGCGCATCTGACCATCACGGCCCGCTCCACCTACCGCTGGGCGCTTCGCGAGTTCGTACGCGCCCACGGCGACCTCGACCGCATGATCCACGACTCCGCGATCCGCGAGGCCGAGCGGCCCACCGCCGACATCGTGGCCAACCTCCGCGCGATCACCGGCTCCCGCCGACTCGCGCCGGGCACCACACCTCGCGAGCCGCTGCTGGACATCCTCGTCCACGGCCAGGACATCGCCCTCGCCCTCGGGCGCGACCGCCAAATGCCCCCACGGGCCGCCCGTGACGCCGCCGACCGGGTGTGGACCATGCGCTTCCCGCCCCGCCCGTGGCCCCTGCCGAAGGCCCGCCTGATCGCCATCGACATCGACTGGACCCGCGGCCAGGGGGAGGAGATTCGAGGACCGATCTCCGCCCTGCTCCTCCTGCTCACCGGCAGGACAGCCGCAGCCGAGGACCGACTGGAACGCACCCCACTGCGACCGGCCCCCCAGCCGCCGAGCAGCGGTTCGAGCGGTACCTGGGCCGGCGGATGCACATCGATCCCGCCGGACTCGCGGTGATGGACCACCTCGTCGGCACCGGCCCGGCGACACCCAGCGAGCTGGCACGCGAACTCAGCACCTCGACGGCGGCGATGACGCTGGTGATCGACCGCCTGGTCGAGGGCGGGCACGTGAACCGCCGACCGCACCCCAGCGACCGGCGCAAGGTGCTCGTCACGCCCGCGGAGCACTGGGAGCAGGCCGCCTTCGAGCACGTCGAGCCCCTCGTCACGGGCATCGCCGAGATCACCGGGTCCATGACGGCGGAGGAGCGGGCCACAGTGGCGACGTTCCTCGAACGGGCGGTGGCCGCCTACGACCGGGCGACCAAGATGTAGGTGCTCCGCCTCTCCCGTAAATCCCCCGGGCTCTTGCTGTGCCGAGATCCCGGGACTGTCTCGAAAGGGTGCGCCCATACCCTCGGTGGTGCCTACACCCTTGTCGGAGGGCATACGGAGAATGCACGGCCGTTGATCAGTTCCGGGACGGCGTCGGTGGGGGCGCGGAGGGGCCACCAGCTTCCCCTCTCGCCGCCGGCTGCAACCATGACGGCGCCGACCATGAGAGGCGTAACGACCGCTCAGGAGAGCTTTTACGGCCACGTGGTCGCGCCCCCCGCCCCCCTCGTGCGCCGCGAAAGCTTCCATATCACCTACTAGGTGGGTTATTCCGGCATACCCTTGTTTTTCCGTTCTCGGCATCCTGCAATGGAATAGCCGAACCGTCCTTGTGGCGGTTTCGCAGTGCAGTGCGCAACGAAAAGGAAAAAGAGACACGCGAGCGAAAGGGCGGAAACAATGCAGCCGACGAACCAGCCCATCGAGATCGACGGCGAATCGCTGTTCGAGGAAATGGCGATTTCGGAGTCGGAGGAGGCGTTCGCGGGCCACAGCTGCCTGTCCTGGGCGGCCCCGAACTCCATGGACGTGCTGACCACCACGTCCGGGGGCTCCTGAGGCTCCGCGCCCCTGGCCGCGCGCGACGGCGGCCAGGGGCACTTCACGCGCGACGACGACCGCGACGCTTCGAGCCCGCGACGCCGGTCAGCAGCCTTTCGTGGCCGCGACACCGGCTCATGCCCCTTCGCGCCCGCCACGGCGACCAGTGATGCTTCGCGCGCCCACCCCCGCCGCCTAGGGTGCTTCGCGCACTGCGGCGCCTGACCTCGTGGGTGCTCCACCCGGCGCCGAGCCGAGCGTGTCCTTCTCACCCCTCCCGGAAGGCGGCCCCATGGATGCCCATGCCCACACCGAGCTGCGGCCCGACGTGCGCCTGGTACCGCGCGGCGACCACCTCTACGTCTGCGCGAGCACCGGAACCCTGCGCGTTCCCGTCCGCGTACCCGCTCCCGGGACCGGCAGCGACGCCGTGCGGGCGGACGCCGTTCCCGAGCAGGTGGTCGGCGGTCTGCGCGCACGCGGGCTCGCGCACGAACGCGGGCAGGTCGTGCATCCGCTGTACGGAGAGATGACGGCACTCCGCACGGGCAGTCCGGTCGCCGTCACCCCGCGAGGGGTGGGCGCCGAGGTGGGAGCGTTGCTGGAGCGCGCCGGCGTGCCGACGGTGCCCGACGACCAGGCGCCGCGGGCGGCCGTCGCGCTCCTGCCGCTCTCGCTCCCCGAGGAGCAGCTGGTGCGGCGCGTCACCTCCGCCCTGGAAGCCGGTACGCCGCTGGTCACCTACCTCGACACCCCCACCCGGCTGTTCTACGCCACCCTCAACCCGCCCCACACACCCTGCCCGGTGTGCCTGGTACGCCGACTCCGCGCCAACCACATCTGGCAGCCCATCGCCGACCTCCCCCTGGACATCCTCTACGGCGAACTCGGCGAACTCGGCGAACTCGACGGAGATGGCGGGCCGGACGCCGGTGCATGGCCGAGCACGGCAGTCTCCTCGGGCCTGCTCGCCCACGAAGTGCTCACCCTGATGTGCCCCGGACCCCGGCACGACCAGGCAGCAGACCACGGAAAGGCGCCGGAGGACGAGCCTACGCAAAGGCGCGCCAAGCTGACCGAGATCGAACACGGCTCCCTGACGCGCACCGAACACGAGCTGTTCCACCTGCCGGGCTGCCCCGCCTGCGCCGCACACGCCGTGCCGCCCCCACGCAAGGGCGAGCCGACAAAGATCGACAACACAGCCAGTTGGGAGCGCATGCGCGGTGCGGTGGACCCCCTCACCGGCATGGTGCTCCGCCTGCTCGTGGACGAACGGGACGGCGCCCTGGGAGAGGCGACCTACGCCCGCACGGCAGGGATGACGAAGACGCACTGGTTCTCCCCGGTCACGGCCGAGGCACGAGGCGGCGCGGTCAAGAACGACCCGGTGACGGCCCGCGTGTGCGCCGTCGGCGAGACCCTGGAACGGTACGCGGCGGGCGTCTACGACCCGCGGAGCCTGGTGCGCGCCAGCGCGGCCGCCCTCGGCGAGGAGGCGGTCGACCCTCGCACCCTGCCCCTGGGGTCGACGGCGGAGTACGCCCGCCACACCCGTCTGGCCCCCTACGACCCGGACGCGGAGATCGACTGGGTGCCGGGCCGCTCGCTGCTCACCGGCCGCACCCGATACGTTCCCGCGTGCGCGGTCTATCTGCCCTACCGCTTCCCGCCCGGCCACCGGGCCTGGTACGACCCGATCTCCACCGGCCTCGCGGCGGGCGGCAGTTACCACCACGCCGTGCACGGCGGTCTGATGGAGGCCGTCGAGAGGGACGCCTCCGTGATCTTCTGGGAGAACCGGCTCGTCCTGCCCACCCTCGACCTGGACGGCTTACCGGGAGGCCCGGCCCGGCGCATCGTCGAGCACATGCGCGCCCAGGGCGTCACGGTCACCGCCAAGGACCTGACCACCGACCTGGGCATCCCGGCGGTGGGCGTGCGCTTCCTCCGGCACACCGAACGCCGGCCCGTGGTCACCCACGCCGCGCGCGCCGACCTGGACCCGCACGCGGCCCTGCTCGGCGCCCTGGAAGAGGGCTGTCTGGGCTGGGCAGGCGCCCGGCTCTGGCAGGAGAACCTCGACGCGGGGGAGTCGATCCCCGAACCGGACGCCGTGCTGACCACACTGAAGGAGTTCTCCCTCTTCTACTGGGCGCCCCACCGGCTCGCCCACCTCGCCTTCTGGGACGAGGGACCGCTGCGCCCCGTCGCGGCCCCGCGCCCCTCCGCCGGACTGCCCGCCGACGTCACGGAGGCCGTGCGGCGACTCGCGGCGCGAGGGCACGAGGCGGTCGCCGTGGACATCACCCCGATCGACGTGGCCGAGTGCGGCGTGACGGTTGTCAGGACGGTGGTGCCCGGACTCTGCCCGATCACTCTGCGCAGCGACTTCCACCGCCGAGGCGGACCACGGGTGTTCGAGGCGCCGCTCGCCATGGACGTACGCGAGACACCGCTGACGGAGGTACAGCTCAACCCACTGCCCCTGCCGTTCCTGTGAGCCGCGGCTCCGATACGGCGTCAGGCCCTCCCTCGCCCGCAACAACCGCGCCGCGGCCACCGTCTCCGGAGCACCGAAACCGCACACCCACCACCACCCCCCACACACAGGCCCCACAGAGAGGCGTCGAGGAACGTTGAAGCCCCGTGCCGCAGAAGCCCCCACACCCCCGACACACCGCACAGGCGCGAGCGGCGTCGACGACGGAGGCACGCCCCACCCCGTGCGCTACCGGCGCAACCCCGACCTGCTCCTCGAATGGCAGGACGAGGCGGGGCCGGTCCTCGTCGACTGCCGCCGGTGGCGCAGGTTCACGGCGCGCCCCCGACTCCTTGCCCTCCTCAACGAGCTGGACCGCCCGCTCACGGCCGAGGAGGCCCACGCGCGATGGCGCGGGCCCGTCCCGAACACCGACGGAAGCGGCGCGGCCGACCTCGCGGCCACCCAGCGGGCCCTGGACCAACTGGCCGCCGCCGGAATCATCCGCTCCTCGGCCCACCCGACCCCGACGGCGCAGGGGTTGACGCCCTACGAACTCGCCGCCCACGCCCGCGCCGGCCAGGGGCCCGCCGCGCACACGCAGCAAGGCTCGCCGCCCCCGGCGCGGCTGCGCCACCCCGAGGCGGCGGAGACCATTCGGCTCGCCGACCACGACGAGCTGCCCAGCCGACCGCTGCGCGAGGTACTGACCGAGCGGCGCAGCATCCGCGCCTTCGCACCCTCACCGCTGCCTCTCGGCCACCTCGGGGTGTTCCTCGCCCGCTCCGCCCGCGTCCGGGCCCCGCTCGGCCCCCTCTGGTTCCAGCAGACACAGCGCCCGTCCCCGTCCGGCGGCGGACGGCACAGCCTGGAGGCGTACGTGATCGCCCGGGACGTCTCCGGACTGGCACCCGGCGCCTACCACTACGACCCGTTCGACCACACCCTGAACCGGCTCGCCCCGTGGGACGACGAACTGGCGACCGTCCTGAACACCACGGTCACCACACCGGCCTACATGGAGCATCCGCCGCCCGCGAGCCTCCTGCTCGCCTCGCACGCCGCCCGCACCGGCTGGAAGTACGCGGGTCTGGCGCTGAGCCTCATCTACCGGGACACCGGATGCCTGTTGCAGACGCTGTGCCTGACGGCGACCGACCTCGGCCTGGGCGCCTGCCCCACCGGCACCATGCGCCCCACCAGTCAGATCGCATTCCTCAAGGGCCGGCACGAGGAGTTGCTCCACGTAGGCAACCTGGCCCTGGGACTCCCCGGTCCGGAAGGCAGCGGCGAGGCGCCGACGCCGAGCCGGGAGACCACCGGAAACGACCAGGGAATCAGTGCACATGGTCCGGTGAATGGGGGGTAGAGGGCCGAAGTGAAGTCGGGGAGAACCGTGACATCTGGGGAGGTCGAGCGGTTCTCCCCGAATTTTTTCGGGCCGGGCGCGGTGTACCTGCGCGGACCCCGCCCGACGCGCCCTCGCACGGAATCGGCCGTAGCGTTTCAGCCATGTGCTGGAGTGCGACGGCGGATCTGGTGGCGGGCACGGGTATCGCCGCCGTGGGAATCGCCGGAGTGACCCTTGCGGCTCGGCACCCCCGTGACCTGCCGCTGGCCGCGCTTCCGCTCCTTCTCGGCGCGCATCAGATCATCGAGGCCGCGCTCTGGCGCAACGGTGGCGGGACGGGGCCCGCCACCGTCGCCTGGGCGGTGATCGCGCTCCCGCTGCTCGCGCTATGGGTTCCGGCGGCTGTGCTGTGCGCGGCGCCACCGGACGCCCGACGCCGCCTGCTCATCCCCCTGGCCGCGGGCACCGCGACGTCGACCGTACTGGCGTACACACTGGCCAGGCGTACGGTGACGGCCGAGATCCGGGGCCACACGGTCGGCTACTCCCTCGGCCTGCCGCGACCGGGGCTCGTCGTCGCCGGCTATCTGCTCGCCACCATCGGCGCCCTGCTCCTGTCGGGCGACCGCGGCCTCGGGCTGTTCGGCGTGCTGGTCGCCGTCGGGGCCGGGGTGTGCGTGGTGCTGTGGCGACAGGAGTACATCTCCACGTGGTGCGCCTTCGCCGCCGTGTGCTCGGTGCTCTTGCTGCTCTGGGTCAAGAAACGTCGTCCACCGGTCACCCGCCCGCCAGGTTGAGGCACCCGGGCCCGGCCGAGGATCGACCTCGCCGGTCCGCCCCGCGTTCGCCGGGGAGGTGCGGAGTGAGCAAGACGCCAATGAGCCCCTGGCGCCGCCTTTCGGCGGCGCCAGGGGCTCAGTCGTGACCGTTCAGAGAACTCCGCGCGTGGCGCGGGTCAGGGGACCCTGGGCGCGCCTCACATTGGCGCCTCCCAGCGCGTACGCGCCGGCGAGCATGGCGACGGCACTACTGCCGACGCCCACCGCGATCGCCTTGCGGTTCTTGAGCACCGTCCACGTCGTCGTCGCCGCTTGCAGCGTCTTTCCCGGCACGTTGGACAGGAGTTCGCCTCCGGCCTTCGCCTTCTCGCCGAGCGTGGCGCCCAGCGACGCCGCGCCCTCGCCCGCCTCGGCGACCGAGGACTTGACGCCTCTGGCCGCGGAGCCGGTCTTGGCGGCCGCTCCAGAGGTGGCCTTGGACGCGGAACGGGCCGCGCCTCCAGCCGCCTTGGCCGTCGTGGCCTTGGCATCCTCCGCCTTGGACCGGTCGGTCTTGCCGCCCGCCGAAGCGTTACTCACAGGGCTGGTTCCGTTCTTCGCCGATTCACTCATGCCCTCCGTCTGACCCCGTCTCATTGTTCGAAACACACCCGTATTCGCTCGGCGCTCACCGAACCTCGGCAACGCCTCCCCACCGCGAGGTCCGCCAGGCCTCACACGGTCGGCGGCCCGGCCCGGAGGAGGTAGCCGACCAAAGAACCGCGTGCATCTGGACCCCTTTCGCACATGTCGCGGCCAGTGTCCTGCGCTGTCTGCTTAAGATCGGATCGTGGCTGACATCACCGATGCTCTGATCAAGCTGGAACGCTCCGCAGAGGAAGAACGCGCCCGACTCGCCGGCCTCGACGGCGACGAGTACGCGGCGCAGTGGCGCCGCTGGGGCGAAGCGGCGGAGAATTTCCAGACGGCCGTCACGGCGCACGCCGAGGCAACGGGGCAGGCACGCCACGAAGTCGAGATCGCGACGAAGAAGGCCGCACGGCACGCCGACGAGGACCCGGTGGAGTAACAGGCCCCGCATCGCGGGTTTTGACCCGAGCGGATCGAGTGGCCGGGAGGCCGGCCGGACGCCCGGGCAAGGTGACCGCCCAGACGGCCCTCTCCGTCACGGGCCCCGGCGGCTCCGGCCGCGCCGTAGCAGGAGCGGATGCCGGGTCGTTGCACCCGGCATGATCTCTTGGCGTACCGCTACCACGACCGTGACCCTGACGGCTCTCCCGCTATCGGCACCTCCTGCGCCAACTTGCTCACCGGCGCGGGGGCCGAGGGCGCCACGATGCACGGCACCGGCGCCGACGGCAACGTCGCCGGGCTCCCCGTCGGCTTCGCCCTCAACCAGTGCGGCGGCGCCGACGCACCCGCCGCGGCCGAGGACGCGATCGAGGCCATCGCAGCCCAGGACTCCGTGAAAAACCTCAACGTTCTGGGCGTGGCCGTCCAGGAACAGGTTCCCGCCCGAACCAGCCCACGACGCCACGTACGAGGGTCGCGTTCGTGCGAGGTGACAAGGCGGTTGGCAGCGGCCTACGTCACGAGGGGTGCGCGGACCCGCTCGCGTCGCCCGTCGATGAGGCCCGCCGCCGGGCCCGATAGGCCGCGGCCTTGACGCGGTTGCCGCATTCCTCCATTCCGCACCAGGTACGACGCGCACCGCGTGAACGGTCGAGGTAGATGCGCGTGCAGCGGGAGCGGCCGCACTCCTTGAGGCGTGCGGCGGGATCGGCGAGTACGGCCATACCGCTTCGAGCCACGTGGGAGAGGGCTGCCCGAAGGTCACCGGAGAGATGGAGACCTTCGTTGCTCAGCCTGACCGTGATCGTCGGGCCGGCAGCCGCGGAGTTGACGACCTCCAGGCTGTCTGGATCGAAGGGGCGAGTGAGCACGCGGTCGAGCGCGAGCCGATAGATCGCTTCCCGCAGTGCCAGAGCGGACCGGAAGGTCGACAAGTCCGCGCGAACGCGGTCGGGAAGCTCCTCGCACGCCCCCACCCACCGTTCGAGGTCCGCCGGTGCGACCAGCGAGTCGACGGGCTCATCCCGGCGAAAGCCGACAGTACCGGCCAGATCGAGGGCCGAGTTGCCACTCACGAACGCGAAATCCACGTCACCATCTTGACCGGTGACGGTAGCGACGGCAACATCGTCACCAGTTGAACAGGTGACGCGAGTGCCGACAGGAGGACACATGACCGGGATCCAGGACATAGAGGCCGATGGCATAGAGGTCGTCGTCTTCGACGTCCTCGGCACGCTGGTCGACGAACTCTCCGGACTCCGGGCGGGGATACGGGAAGCGGCTCGGTGGTGCGATGAGGCGTCCCTCGACGAACTCACTGCCCTGTGGCAGGAGCATGTCGCCCGGGAACAGGAGCGCGTCATGCAAGGAGACCGTGCCTACGCCGGCAGCGGGACCGTCGATCGTGAGGCGGCTCGGCGGGTCGCGGACCGTGCCGGAGTGACCGATGCGGCGACGGTCGACCGGCTGGCGACGGCGGGGCAGCGGCTGTCCCCCTGGGAAGACTCCGTCGCGGCCCTGGAGCGACTGGCGCAGTGGTATCCCGTCCTGGGCCTCTCCAACGCCGACCGCACCGCACTGCTCCGCCTCAGCGCCCATGCGGGCCTGCGCTGGCACCAAGCCCTGTCGGCCGAGGCCGTCCAGGCCTACAAGCCGGCCCCAGAGGTCTACCGACTGGCGGTGGACACGGCCGGATGCCCGCCGGAGAGGATCCTCATGGTGGCGGCACACGCCTGGGATCTCCGTGGAGCACAGACCGCGGGGTTGCGCACCGCTTACGTGGGGCGACCGGGCGGAGACCCACCAGAGCGTTCGGATGTTTTCGACTGGCAGGGCGAGGAACTGGACGAGCTGGTCACGGCGTTGGCGCCGAAGCAGCGCTGAGAGGAGCACGTACGTCGACCAGGAGCGGCGTGCCGGCTGCGCCGGATACTGGGCCGGGGGTTACACCTTGCCCTCGCCGTAGAAGCGTACGTAGTCGACCGTCATCCTCGCGGGCGACGGCGTGGAGGCATCGGGAGGGCCGGGCCAGTCACCTCCGACGGCGACGTTGAGCAGCAGGTGCATGTCCTGCTCGAAGACCCAGTCGCGCTTCGCGGGCAGCTTCGACGGGGTCAAGGTGAAGTACGGCTCGCCGTCCACGGACCAGGTGATGCGGTGCGGTCGCTTTTCGACAGCGTAGGTGTGGAACGCCCGTGACGCGTCGGCGGGGAGCGTGGTGGAGCCGCCGATGCCCTTCTCGTTGTAGTACGTCGGCCCGTGCGCGGTGCCGTACACCGTCCGCGGTTCACCGCCGACCACCTCGCAGATGTCGATCTCACCCTGTCCGGGCCACTCGACTCCGTTGTCACCCAACATCCAGAGTGCCGGCAGTAGTCCCGTGCCGGTGGGTATCTTGGCGCGGATCTCCACGCGTCCCCGGGTGAGGGCCACCTTTCCCTCCGTCGTCAGCCGGGCCGAGGTCCATGGACAGTGCTTTCGCGTGTGGCAGGGGAGCTTCGCCCCGGCGGGGGAGGGCCGCGCAGAGATCACGAGGTGCCCCGAGCCGTCGAGTGCGGAGTTGGCCGCGTCGTCGGTGTAGTACTGCAACTCGTTGTTGCCCCACCCCTCGGCGTCCCGGTTCCCGATCTCGGTGTTCCAGAACTTCTCCGAGGGTCGGACGGCTGCGGCCCCATCGAACTCGGCGCGCCAGAACGGCTTGTCCCCTGACGAGGGGGCGCCCTCGCCCACCGGGGCGGAGCCGCATCCGGACAGCAACCCGCTCAGCGCCAACAGAAGGGCCAGACGGGTACGTCGGTTCATCGCGCTACTCCTGAAAGATCGTGCGTACTGCACGAACCTTACAAAGCGCCATCTCCGGCGCCGAAGGGCGGCGGCCCGGACGGCGCCCACGTCGTCGGCTCGATGTGACACCGTCGCACCGGACGCAGTGTTCGAGGGCGAAGACACCCAACCGGACGGCGCACGCCATGGTGCGCAGGGCTTCGTTCACGTTCAGCGGCAGCGTTCGTTGATGAGTTGCAACAACAGTTGGCGACCAGTGCGCTCGCAGATGCCCATGGGAACTCGCCTCCCGGTCCCCGGATTAGCTCATGCTGGGGCATGATCCCACCATATGGCGGAGGGTATCGAGCATGGACCTAGGCAACCTCGTGGCGATCATCGCCCTTGGCGGCATCCCCGTTACCGCTTTGGTGGGCCACTGGCAGAAGCGGGCTGTGCTGGCACAGGCCGAGGCTGCACACAGAACGGCGATGGCGCAAGCAGAAGCCGCCCATCGAACTGCGATGGAGGTCGCGGAAAAGACCCACCAAAGCGCCTTAGAAGTTCTGCGCCGCCAGAACCGAGCGGAGACGGAACGCCGAAAACGTGAAGAACGGCACGCCAGGTATATGGGCATGCAGAATGCGCTATCGGAGATGCGGGAGGCTGTGTTCGCTGAACCGTTCGACCAGTTGCAGGTCAGAGCAGCCGGAAGCCATGTGCATCGTGCGGAGCACGCCCTCGCCATTCATGCGGTAAGCGAAAGGGTCGCAACCCTGGCTCGCAGCGTTACGTACGTGGCCTTGGGCATCATCTGGCCCCGGCACGCACGCTCCTCGATCAGCGCGGCGGATGCTCCACGCTACTGGGCCGAGGTGGTGGCGCCGCTTCGGCGTGAACTCGATGAGGCGATCAGAGACGAGCTGGAGGCGGAAGTGGAAACGGAGAATCACACTCCGGACACCCTCTAGAAGCCTGTCTTCGCCCCCTGCGAAGCGGCGGGAGTTCAAAGACGGCCTCAAGTCAGGCTTCGCTGGCGGGGCAGGGCCACTGGGCTTCTCCCTCACGTCCGTGGCTACCGCTGGTAAGTCGGCTTCGGAGCAGTTGGTCATCGGGGCACCGACGGCAGAGGTCTGGTGTCCGGCGGAAGGTGGGCCAGCCGCCACTCATACAGGGATGTGTCGGTTGCCGACGGCTGTCCGCAAACCGTCGGGAGGGCCGTCCCGACGGGTGCTCGTCCTCTGCACGGGCGGCTTTGAGGGCCTCCAGAGCGACCGCGTCGGCGGTGAGGTGCCGGGTCAGCGGCAGGACGTCGACCAACGCCCTGCTGCCGTCCCACTCGCCGGGAACCTTGCGGGCTACGCCCGCGGCATGGAGATGTACGCCCACATCCACTCTGCCTTCGGCTTCCGTCTCGGCCGGCAGTTCGGTGGCCGCTTGGGCATCGAGGTCGTGTGACTCGGCTTCCATGCCGGGGCACCGCCCCCGCCCCGCCACCCGTACCGCCCCTGCTCCAGAGGGGCCGTCCACCTGAAGACCTTGCCCCCGGCGTCCCATTCCGCCGTTCCAGGGCTGCCACAACACCGCCGGTCAGCAACTGGTCCGGCGTTCGAGCGTCCCCGATCGCCCGATTCCGCTGGCCGGCGGGACGGAGCGCCCTCAAGACTCTGGGCGTTTCCGATCTCTGAACGGAGAGACGCATCATGCGGTTATCACCGGTGCCACGAACGAGCACCACATCCCGATCCGGCCCGCGCAGCTCACGGTGGGCAGCGGTCCTCACCGCGCTGCTGACCGTCGGCCTGCTCGTCGGCGTCGTACCCGGGCCGGGCGGTCAGGCGGCGCGGGCGAACGGGAAGCCGGCGGGAACGCCGCGGCAGGCCGCCGACAGGGCCCCGTCGTTCGCCACGTACAACATGGAGGGATCCAACCGCGGGCAGCGCTGGACCGGTGAAGCCGGCCCGTTGACGGAGCAGCACGAAGTCCTCGCCCTCCAGGAGGTCGGCAGCGGCCCGCCCACCGACGCGCACGGCACCCAGCCCGAGTCGATCCCCATCCCGATGGACGTGACGCGGCCCGCCGGCCTGCCGCGCTCGGTCAACCACTCGCGGTGGCAGTACGGTCGGTCGACCGGTGACGGTGGCCGGCCACCGCGCCACGTGTACTACCTGCAGACCGACCCGCAGCACAGCAGCACGACAGGGCGGGACGCGTGGACAGGCGGCCGGGTCAACCTCGCGATCGTCACCGCCGAACAGGCCGACGAAATCCGCGTCATCGAGAACCCGATGTACAACCCGAGCGAGACCAACAACGCGTACCGCTTCCGCCGGGCCCTGGGCGTGCGGATCGGCAACACCGTCTACTACAACGTGCACGCGCGCGGCGCGGACGTCGGCGGACTGCTGCGGGGCATCCGCGACGCGACCCGGCCCGGTGAGCGGTGGGTCATGCTCGGCGACTTCAATCTTGACATCCGCCACCGCAGTGACGAGCAGGCCCGGAACCAAAGTCTCCACCTGCGCGCCGGCGAACAGCTGGTACGGCCGAACAGGGCCACGCACCAGAACGGCGGCGAGCTGGACTACGCGATCACCTACGGCATGCCCCGGTACACCGCGGGCTTCCCTTCGGGGCGCGGCGCGGACCACTACCCGGTGCAGTTCGCACCGCACCCCGCTCCCGTGACGCCCGCACCCGCCCGCGCGACCCACACCTTCTCCTCCGCCTTCGAGAACGCCCGGACCGGGTGGGTCATGAGCGTGACGAACGACGGCCGTGTGATCAGCGGCAGCGACCGGTTCGACGACCGGCAGCGGTTCCGCATGGGAACCGTCGAGGGACACTGGTACCGCTTCAACTACGGTGACAGCCCGCCCGGCGCCTCCGCCGCCCGCGGCGTCCTCGCAGACCGGGCGGCGAGGCCCCGGGGATGCCCCGGTCTCAACCCGTGGCTGCCGCTGCAGGTCCTGCTTCTGCCGTGCGAGTCGAAGAACGCCCAGTGGCAGCCCGAGTCCCCCGAGGAGCCGGACGGCACGCTGATCTGGCGCAACTCCGCCCGCCCGGAACTGTGTCTGACCGGTACGCCGATGCTGGAACGCGTTCTGGCCCTCCCGTGCGACGGCAGCCAGGCCCAGCGGTGGTGGGACAACTCCCGAGCCGTGGAGGAGAGGACCTGGGAGCCCGGGGAGAGCAAAACCCGGTTGCGCGCGTCGAGCGGCCTCTACCTCTCCGCCCGTGACGGGGGCAAGAGCGACGAGACCGAGCTGACCACCTACAGCCATGGGGACACCTCGCGCTGGGACATCGAGTACGCCGGTCCCGGTGACAACATCGCGCGGATCAAGGGGATCGACAGCGGCAAATGCGTCGACGTCCTGGACAGCGACGATTCCGGTATCGGCACCACTTCCGTACTGGGTGACTGCGGTACCGGTAACAGCAGGAACGACGGTACGGGTCGCCGCTGGCTGGTGGAGACCTACGTCGACGGCTCCGTCCGCCTGCGCAACGAGGCCAACCACCTGTGCCTCGTGGCGCCGCTGAGGGAGACGGAGGACGTGACGGTCGACGAATGCGGCCCCGAAGCGCGTCAACGCTGGACGATCGCACCGTGACGCCGTAGCGGCGAAGGATCCGTAGTCACGACACAGGTCAGAGCCCGGCTGTCGGGTGGCGGCGTGGCGGGTCGCCGGGCGGCGGTTCTTCGAGCCCGGCGGCCTGCACGTGCCGGCATTTGGCCTTCGTCAGGACAGAAAAGCGAGCAGCCGCTCGTTCAGCTGCTTCGGCTCGGTGAGCGGCAGGGAGTGATGAGTCGCCCGGGGGAGTACTGCCACCTCTCCCTGGGAGAGCATCCGGCGGGCCCGGTCGGCGACCTTGGCAGCGTGGTGGGCCCGGCTGTGTTCCGCGAGCAGGACCAGGACCGGCATGGAGAGGTCGGTGGTCCGAGGCCGGGCACCGGTGACCAGCTTCCGGCCGGGCACGGTGGTGGCCAGCGCGTAGAGGCGCTGCCAAGCCTCGTCCGGGTGTGTGCCTGCCGTCTCCCAGGCCAGGAAGGCGCGGGCGCGGGCCTCGCTCGGACGGATCAGGGTGGGCAGTGCGCGCAGCAGGTAGCCGAGGCGGAATCCGGCGAAGACCTGGGTGGGGTCCACCAGGACGAGGTGGTCCACCCGCCGTGGTGCGTGCAGTGCGTACCGGGCGGCCAGCCAGGCACCGTACGAGTGACCACACAGGTGTGTGCGGGCGAGCCCGAGGCCGTCCAGCAGCGCGTCCAACCAGACCGTCAGATCGTGGGCGCTCTTCAGCGGTGTGCCCCGGCGTTCGGTACGACCGGCGTCGCCCAGCAGATCCACCGCGTGAACCCGGCATCGCTCACCCAGAGCCGGCGCGTTGGCGAACCAGGCGAGACCGGTGGCGGAGCCGCCCGGCAGCAGCACCAATGGACTGCCGTCCACCGGGCCGTACACATGGACCCGCGTGCGCCCGCACGGCGTGGGGACGTCGCGCTCCTGTGTGGACTCGGGCCAACGGGCGCGAAGTTCGTCGTAGGCAAGGTCGAAGGCGGGCAGGGACACGGGCATTCCTCTCGCCAGGCGATATTCTCGTTCAGCGAGATATTACGAGTTCGATTCGAGGAGGGCGCATGGGCGATCAGAGCCCGGCGATGGGATTGGTTCATCTGCTGCGCGCGGTCACCGTGGAGTTCGACCTGCTCGGTGCCGAGTTCGCCGCACGGCACCAGCTGCATCCCACCGATGTGCGCGCGCTGATCCACCTGCTGGACGCGGCACGCACCGGTACGCGGGCCACGCCCGGGTGGCTCGGCGAGCAACTGCGACTGAACTCCGCCGGGACCACTGCCCTGGTGGACCGGCTGGAGCGGCTCGGACTGGTCCGGCGCAGCAGGGACACGGCGGACCGGCGACGCGTGCTGCTGGAGGTGCGGGAGAAGGCCACGGAACTCGGATGGGCCTTCTTCGGACCGGTGATCAACGAGGTGGTGGCGGTCGCGGAGGATTTCGAGGCGGACGAGTTGGAGACGGTACGTCGCTTTCTGACTGCGGTACTGGAGTCCGCAGGGCGGGCAGGTTCGGACTGAAGGGTTTCGGCGTGACCAGTACGTCCGTTCAGGCGAGGGCCGAGGATGTTCCCTAGGGCCATCGAGCCGGTTCGGCCAGTGGGTCAGGGCCCGGAACCGGGATCTGGATGCACGGGCCTGGTGATGCCGGCTCGTACCGCCTCCAGTTGGGCCGCGAAGGCCACACCCAAGAAGAGCGCGACGCCGGCCAGATTGGCCCAGAGGAACAGGGCCATCAGGGCGGTCAGCGGCCCGTACAACGAACCGAAGGACCCGCTGTGCCCCACGTAGAGGGCCAGCAGCCAGGTGGTGGTGATCCACAGGACGAGCTGTACGGCGGACCCGAACGCCAGCCAGGTGTAACCGGGTTGGTCGCGCCGGGGCGCCCACCGCAGGACGACAGTCGACGCGATGCAGGCGAGCACCACGCCCACCGGGACCTTCCCCCAATCCCACCAGCTCAGCCACGCCCCGGGCCAGTCGAACACCTCCGCCAGCGCCTTGCCCACCGCCCCGCCGGCCACCGTCACGAGAAAGCCGAGCACCAGAGGCCCGCCCGCGCCGACCGTCAGCAGTAGGCTGCGGCCGTACTTCTCCAGGAAGGGCCGGTCGCGTTCGATCCCGTAGATGCGGTTGCAACCCCGCTCGACCTGGCCCATGGCCGATGCGAGGTTCAGGAGGGCGAAGGCGAGACCCAGCCACATGGCCACGGTGCCCGCCGTGCCGGCACCGGCATGCGAGCGGGTGGCCACCAAGCCCTCGCGCACGAGCTCGTGGCTGGCCGCCGGAACGATCTCGCCCAAGGTCAGTTCGATCAGCCGTCCGACGCTTTGGGTGTGGACGGCCGCAGAGACGCCGACCAGGGCGATGGCGAGCGGCACCATTCCGATGACCAGCTGGAAGGCGAGGGCCCGCGCGAAGCTGAACCCGTCGGCGTAGCGGAAGCGCAGGAACGCGTCGGTCACCAGCCGGCGTCCCCCGTAGCGGCGCAGGGCGCTCCAGGCTTCGTCGCCGGACAACTCGTCACCGATCATGTCTCTCGTCTGCGGTACCCGCACCACTGTTCCCATGCAGGAGATGTGCTCCGCCGGCCGGTTTCCATGCGGCCGGGGAGCCATCGTGTGCAGGGGACTGCGCTGCGGTTCTCCACAGCGCTAACCGATGTCATCACCGACCCCGACATCGGCACCGATATCGACCGTGGAGGTCACCTCCGCGACGGAGCTTCGCTGCGCGGACACGCACCCCCCACGACGACCCAAACGAAACCGTCTAACTGGCGACGATGGCACCGAGGATCATTCCGCCGATCAGGCCGACGGCACCGACTATCAGGGCGATGGTGGAGAGCCGTTCGTGTCGAGCGAATTTGGCGATGACGGCCAGGATCAGCCCGCCCAGCCCGAACACGATCGGCAGGAAGAGAAAACCGATCGCGCCCAGCACGATCGCGATGATGCTGAGAACGTTCTCGCTGGCACCGCTCTTGGCCGGGGTGTGGTGCTGCCCGACGGGCTGGTTGCCGTACGGCGTAGTCATCTCTCGCTCCTTCGAATCGGTCGCTCCTGGATCCGACCCCAAGCTGATCGGCCTCCTAGCGTCCGACTGCCCCGAAATCCCCTCCGCAGACGTTGAGTTGACTACGTAGCTGCCCACTGCACCCGGCTCGGCACAAGCGCACGTGCACAGCACGCCGCGTGTGTCAGGCCAGCAGTGCGGCGGCGTGGCAGCGTGCCTGGTGCAACCAGGAGGCGCGGGTCTCATCGGAGGAGTCGGTGAGCGTTCGGAAGACGAACCGGCGAACGTCGCCAACTCCTGCGTAAGGCAGGATGCATGACGCCCAGATCCTTTGCAGCGGGTCTCCGAACTCGGCCTCTTCGCGGTCGGCGGGGGTATCCGAGGTGTTCAGGACGAGGGCTCGGCCCGCTCTCAGCAGCCCTTCGGGCTCCCCCTCTGGGGTTCCCAGTTTGTAGGCAACACCGGGCGCGAGGACACGCTGCACCCATCCTGCGAGGACAGCGGGTGGCATGCCCCACCAATTCGGGTGCACGAACACCAAGGCGTCAAGTGTGGCCACCTCCGCCCGATGAAGAGCCACCTGCGCATCGTGAGTGTGGGTGGCGGACCGGACCGTATCCGTCTCGTCGGCGGTCAACTCAGGTGCGAATTTCTCGGCGTAGAGGTCATGTGCGAGGACCTCGCATCCGAGGTCGCGCAGGTGTCGCACAACGGTGTTGTACACGGCGTGGTTGAAACTGCCAGGCCGTGGGTGCGCGAGGTAGACCCCAATACGCGGCATTCGTCCCCCAAAGAACATCGGTGTCGTCAACCGAGCGGGGGATTGCAGACGCTCCCGCTCGGCTGATCATCATGGCCGGTGAGGACTGCTCATGGAACCGGTTGACAAGATCCGCGTGAAACACATTCAGGTATAAATCGAGTGCGGGCGTGCCGGTGCGTGTTCCGCCCCAGCTGGAGCTCCTCCGCGCCGCGTACTGCCACCCCGGTTTTCCGGGGCCCGGTCGCCGCGATCACCTGCGTTCGAAGCCCGCTCTCCGGAACGATGGCTGCGGGGGAGACTTCGAGGGCGGGCGCGCAGGACGGCGTCGACGGCCCCTCGCTGACACGGGTACAAGCTGTTCACGCCTACCCCCACGCTTTGCGCCACTCAAGCGGCGCTTACCCTAGCCGCGGTATCAGCGCGTACGGGTCGACATCGTCGGCTTCGGCGGCCCGGGCGTCTACGTGGCCCGCAACCTCCTCCGCCACTTCAGAACCCGGTAGTCCCCGGGGCGGTCAGCCCCGGTGCGCAGCCGGGCCCCGACGCGCGCCGGTCCAACGCACGCCGGACGGACGTACGCCGGACGGGCGCGCACCCGACCGACGCACGCCCGTCCGGCGACCGCCGACACCCAGACCTTCCGTGACTTCTTGAGATCAGCCGGGACCGCCTGCCCCAGGCGGTCGTCCAGCGGTGAAGGGACGACGATGAGCACCCCCCAGAAGGCAGCCAACGACGACGAGCGGTCCGACCCGCCCATCAGCACGATCGCGGGCACCGGGGCCGCGGGCTTCGCGGGGGAGAACGAGCCCGCCCTGACGGCCCAGTTGAAACCACAATTGAACAAGCCGTACGGGATCGCGATCGACAGCACCGGCATCCTCTACATCTCCGAGTACGCCAACCACCGCGTCCGCAAGGTCACGGCGGACGGAACGATCAGCACGGTCGCCGGGAAGGGGACCGCGGGCTTCGGCGGTGACGGCGGTCCAGCCACCGCAGCCCAGTTGAACGCGCCGTTCGGGCTCGCGGTGGACTGCGTCGACGCCCTCTACATCGCCGACCACATCAACCACCGACTGCGCAAGATCGCGTCGACGAAGATGGCCGGGCTGCCCGATTCGGGCACCGTGGTCGCCTGGGCCAATGTCCGCAGCAGGCTGCGGATGGGGGTCCTGCGCGAGTCGATCAAGGACGGGGCCGAGGTCCACCAGACCCTGGTCGCCCCCGGAGACCACCAGCGGTGGCGCCTGGTCGCGGCGGGCCAGGACAACGGCGAAATCCTGTACAGGATCGAGAACGTGCGAAGCGGCAAGGCCCTGGAAGTCGTCGAGGCGCAGGAGTCGGCCGGGGCGGTGGTCGCACAGCGCGCCTACGAGGGCGGCGGTGCGCGTCACCAGCAGTGGCGCCTGATCCCCGTGGGACCGGCGACCGACACACCACGGGTGTTCGAGATCGCCAACGGGAACAGCGGGCTGCTGCTGCGGGTCGGCACCAACGCGCGCACGGTGATCAAGCAGGCCGGCGCCGAAGGCGACCACCGGGGCCGGCAGTGGCAGCTGCACCCCGCGTGAGCCCCGTGGCCCACGGCCCCGGTGCCGACACCGCTCAACCGCGCTCCCTACTGGCCCCGAGGCGCCCGGCGGTGTGGAAGACCGCCGGGGCTCCGCGGGTGCCGTCACGGTGGGCAACCGACTCCCGAAGGACAGGTCAGCAGGCCCCGAGGTCCTGCCACACCCCCCACTCCCCGGTCGTCCCCGGCTCCTCGCCCGTCGTCCACCACTTGGCCTTCCAGGTGTGCCCCTGGTGCGAGACCTGCTGGCCGCCGGTGTAGACCGTCGACTTCGCCCACGGAGCGGCCGTGCACTCGGGGACACCGCCGGTGACGGTCAGGACGTACGGCGTGGAGTGCAGGGCCGATGAGCTGGTCCCGGTGATGTTCAGGGTGTACGTGCCCGAGACGGTGGCCGCCGTGGTCTTGACGGTCAGTGTGGAGGAGCCGCCCGTCGTCACGGAGGCGGGGCTGAGGGTGGCGGTGACGCCGGCCGGTGCGCCGCTGACGCTCAGGTTCACGCTCTTGGCCTGCCCCGCCGTCACCGCGGTCTTCACGGTGGAGGTCGTCGAACTTCCCGCCGTGACCGACCCGTTGGCAGGGGTCGCCGTCAGCGAGAAGTCGTCGGCCGGCGTGGTCGTACCACTGGTGAACGGCGCGAAGATGTGGGTGAAGTCCCAGGTGTCCTGGGGGATCGACGAGCAGCTGTCGTTGGCCGGGGCGCCTGGGCAACGCCCGTTGTCCCGTTGCAGGGCCCAGAAGGAGAGGGTGTTGATGCCTTTGGCGACGGCCCAGTCGTAGACCTGGGTGGCGTTGGCGAGGGTGAAGGTCTCGGCCGGGCCGAAGTCGTCGACGCCAGGCATCTCGGTGACGCCGATCATGCCCCACAGCTGGGCGGGCGTCTTGGCGGGATAGAGCTTGGCGAGCTGGTTGTACAGGCCCTGGGCCGCGGTCTCGGTGTCGTTGGCCATGTTGTGGGTGGCGTTGTCGTAGTAGTCGAAGGTCATGAGGTTCGCGACGTCGACCCGCGCGCCGTTGGCCACGGCGTTCTTCAGGACGGCGAGACCGCTCGCCGCCAGGCCCTTGGTGGTCGTGGGGAGCGTGTACGAGAACTGGACCTGACGGCCGTTCGCCGCCGCCCAGTCCTGGACGATCTTGATGGCCTTGTTCCTGCGGTCCACGCCCGCCGCGTTGTCCAGCGAGTCGACCTCGATGTCCATGTCGAGGCGGGAGACGTCGTACGTGGTGATGACCTTCTCGTAGACCGCCGCGATCTGGTTGACGTCCGTGCAGCTGTCGGCGATCTCGGTGCCGGTGGTGTCGGCCGTGTAGCCGCCGAAGGAGGGGATGACGTCGCCGCCCGCCGCCTGGATGGCCTTGATGTCGTTGCCGAAGGAGGAGGCGGCGATGGGGGTGGAGGTGTCTCCGTTCCAGAGCGCGGTGCAGGACCCGGCCTTGGCGGTCTGGATGAACGCCATCGTCAGGTGCTTGGCCCCGGACTGGGCGGCCAGTGCGGCGGGGCTCTCGCCGGTCCAGGACTCGAAGTACGGGGCGAAGACGCGGGCGGGGAGCGGGGACGCGGCCTGCGCCGTACCGTCGGCTTTGCCGGCGTCGGCGGCCTGGGCCGTGCTCAGTCCGGTGGCGGTGAGGCCCGCCGCGGCCAGCGTGACGACGGCGGTGGTGAACAGGGCGCGGACGGAGCGTCTGCTTCTCATGGCGGTCCAAGGTGTGGGGGACGGGTGCCGGCCTCTCTGCGGTGCGGCGGCAGTGACTAGGGAATAGCCCCGCCGCCAGGGGCCGGTCAATGGCCTGGACCAATACAGGACTAGACCAATCTCGGCCCGGTCGCCCGCTCCGGCGGTCGCCCGCAGGCAGATGCGCGGCCGGTGAACTGGACCACTTCTCTACGGTTTTGCCATCCCGTGAGGGTACGGACACCCGCAACCGGACCGCCCCGCGCCCCCGCTACGACCACCGCGTGCCCAACACCGGTCTGCCGACGGTAGATTGAGGATCAACGACAGGCGGGAAGTCCTGTCGCCGGGGGAGGCACGAGGATGCAGGGGACGGTCCTGGACGGCCGGTACACGCTCGTGGAGCGCATCGGCGCGGGCGGTATGGGCGAGGTGTGGCGGGCAGAGGACTCGCGGCTCCAGCGGCGCGTCGCCGTCAAGGTCCTCAGCACGCCGCGCGGCACGACGCAGGCCGAGGCGGAACGCTTCCTCGCCATGTTCGTGCGCGAGGCGCGGGCCGCCGCGGCCCTGGACAGTTCGTACATCGTGCCGGTCTTCGACCACGGGTCGGCGAGCGGCGTCCCCTATCTGGTGATGCCGCTGCTGTCCGGCCGTACGGTACGGGAGCTGGTCCTGGACGCCGGTCCCCTCACGCCACAGCGGGTCGCCGTCATCTCCGCGCAGGTCTGCCGGGCCCTCGCCACCGCGCACCGGGCGGGCATCGTCCACCGCGACATCAAACCGGCGAACGTGATGGTGACGGACGAGGACACGGTCAAGGTCCTCGACTTCGGCATCGCCAAGTTCCTCGACGCCACCACCACGGCCGGATATCTGACGGGCACCGCCGACGCGCCCGTCGGCACCCTGCACTACATGGCCCCGGAGCGCTTCACGCGCGGTGCCGACGACGGCTCCTGCGACGTGTACTCGCTGGGCTGCATGGTGTACGAACTCCTCACCGGCGCACCGCCGTTCGACGCCGACTCCGCCGCCGCGCTGATGCACGGCCACGTGTACGAGACCCCGGACCGGCTCTCGGCGCGCCGCCCGGATCTCGCCCCCGAGTGGGACGACCTGCTCGGCCGGATGCTGGCCAAGGAGCCCGGCGACCGGCCGGACGCGCGGGAGGCCAGGGACGCCCTGCAAGCCCTGAGCGAAGTGGACCCGAGAGCCGCGGCCCAGCACCGGCCGGCCGCCCCCGGCTCCTACCCCCTCGCGCCGCCGCTGCCCCCGATGCCGCAGGCTCCGCCGCCCGCGTCGGCCGTAGAGCCGTCCCCCGCGCCCTGGGCCCCCGCCACCGGCCCGACTCCGTTCACCCACACATACCCCTCCCCGCCTTCGCCTGCGGACGGCCGCGTCCCACCCCCTGCCGGCTTCGGACCGCCCTCTGCCCCCGCCACCGGCAGATCGCGGGCCAAGGTGTGGGGCATGAGCGCCGTCGCGGTGCTGGCCGCCGGCGCGCTGGTGACGACTTTCACGCTCCTCGATCCGTTCGGGGACGACGAGAAGAGCGGCCGGAAGGAGAACCAGAGCCAGGGCGAGGGCGGATCCGGTGGCCGCGGGATCCGGGCCGACAAGGTGACCGAGGCCAAGACGCAAACCCTGAGCGTCGGCACGGCCGCCGACTCCAAGGGCCCCGCACCAGCCGTCGCCGGCGCCCGCAGAGGCGGCCGGGTCACCGTGCTCGAACCGGCGGAGTTCGCCTCGCTCGATCCCGCCCTGATGTGGCCCGGCGGCGCCGACGAACAGCTCGCACACCTCGTCTACCGCAGCCTCACCGCCTTGCGTACCGATGCCGAGGGCCGCGTCAAGGTCGTCGGTGACCTCGCCAAGGACGCCGGGCGGACGACCAACGGCCGCGACTGGACGTTCAAGCTCAAGAGCGGGCTCACCTACAACGACGGCAGACCCGTGCGCGCCGAGGACTTCCGGTACGCCATCGAGCGCACCTTCGCCTCCGACCTGGCCGGCGGCGACCGGACCCTGCGCACCTTCCTCTACGGACCCAAGGGGGCGGACGCCAAATCCGCGAGGAAGAGCGCGATCGAGACACCCGACGACCGCACGATCGTCTTCCACCTCGCCGGCTCCCACCGCGACCTCGACGTCATCCTCGCGGGTCCCTCGGGGACACCGCTGCCGGAGGGGACCACCGGCGGCCTCGGCGGCCTCAAGGCGCTGCCGTCCACCGGCCCCTACCAAATCAGTGACCCCGTAGACCCCAAGAACCTCACCCTCACCCGCAACCCCGAGTGGCGCAAGGACACCGATCCGGTACGCGGCGCCTACCCCGACGGCTACCGCATCCAGACCGGCCTGGGCGTCGAGGAGATCCGGCACCGCATCGGCGCGGCGCGCAAGGGCGAGGCGCTGATGACCTTCAGCGGCACCGACCAACCCGTCGGCATCCAGGGCCCGGCGGGCACCGCCGAGTCCGTCGAGGCACCCACTTGGCACACCCAGTCCTACGTCATCAACACCGAGCGGGTGAAGAACCTCAAGGTGCGCAAGGCCATCGCCGCCGCCCTGCCCAGGGACCCGATCCTCAAGGCGAGCGGCGGGGAAGGGAAGCTGATCTCCCACTTCCTTCCGCCGGGGGTGCCCGGCTCGACCGGCTTCGACGGCGACGACCCGCGCAAGGACGGCGACCCGACCAAGGCCCGGCTGCTGCTCCAGGAGGCGGACGAGCTGGGCTACCGCCTGACCCTCGCCCACCCGGAGACCACCACCGACAAGCAGCGCGCGGAGGCCGCCGAACAGGGGCTGAAAAGGGCCGGCTTCGAGGTGACGGTCAAACAGGTGCCGACCGCCTCCTTCTGGAGCGGCGCGGCGAGCGGCAAGTACGACATGTTCCGCATGGCCGTCGGCGGCGGTATGCCCACCGCCTCCAACTACCTGCCCGACTATTTCGACGGACGCAACACCACCGGGAAATCGAGCAACTACAGTCGGCTCGACGACAAGAAGGTGAACGCGGCGATCGACGCCGCGAACGCCGCGAACGATCTCAAAGAGGCGGGCGAGCGGTGGTCCGAGGTGAGCCGCCTGGTGATGGAGCAGGCCGCCACCATCCCGGTCTACGTACCGAAGCGGACCTATCTGTACTCGCCGGCGCTGCGCGGGCTGCGGGTCGACCTGAGCGGGCTCTCGCCGATCAACGCCTACGTACGAAAGTGAGCCCGACCGCTGCTCATGAACGCCATGGCCAAGATGTTCGTCACGCAGGAACTTTTGGAGGGGGACAGCACACATGAGCCACAACCAGCCCGGCCCGTACGGCCAGCAGCCGCCGCAAGGCCAGCAGGGGTGGGGCCCGCCGCAGCCTCCCGGCCCCTACGGACAGCAGCCCTCCTCCGGTCAACAACCCCCCTACGGGGGCGCGCCAGGCGGCTTCCCACCCCCGCCACAGACCCCCAAGAAGAAGACGGGCCTGATCGTCACCGGCGCGGTCCTCGCCCTCGCGGTGATCGCCGGCGGCGCCTACTTCCTGCTCGCCGATGACGGCGACGGAGACAGCGCGAACAACAGCGCCGTGTCCGAAAGCACCAAGGGCTACACGCTCGTCGCCCCCGAGTCGGTCGACGACTACCGGAAGACGGGCCCCGGCACCACGTCCGGTGAGCTGACCGCCGAACAGAAGAGCAAGGCCGAGGACCTCGGGGTGAGCAACCCCCAAGGCGTGTCCGGCATTTACAACGCGCCCAGCACCGACCCCGACGACCTGACGAAGACCGGCGGCAAACGCCTGACCTTCGACGGCCTCTACGGTGACATCGACAACCCCGCCGAGGCACTGGACAACTACTTCGCCCGCCTCGACGAGCAGAGCCCCAAGGGCGGCGCCAAGGTCAAAGGGATCCAACTACGCCCCGTCGGAAACCCCGAGACCGTGCGTCCCACCGGCTTCAAGGGCGCGCTGATGAAGTGCCAGGACGTGAAAGTCACCTTCGACAAGGGCGCCTCGCCCGCAGGGAACGCGGCCAAGGAATACCAGTTCCCGGTCTGCGCCTGGTCCGACTACTCCACCCTCGGCGGCGCCAACGTCTTCGCCCTGGCACAGTCGATGACGGGCGGCAAGGCCGCCTCACAGAACGAGGTCGCCGCCCTGACCGCCAAGCTCTACAAGACTGCCCGCCAGAAGACCTGACAACACCCGGCTCACCTGTCCAAACTGCGGCTGTGCAAGGTCTGCTCACGCGTCGGCGAACACCTGAGCCAAGCGCCCCTCGCGTCCGGGACACCTCGTGAACGCTGTTGTAGCCGACCGAGGCCACGGCCGTGGCGCCGGGATGGACGGCCCTGCCCGTGCCGCCCACGGCTCGAACGAGACCTGGGCGGCCGGGTTTGAGCACGCCGCCGACGGATGCACCCACCGGTGGGACGACAAGGCGCGGACCCGCGACACGCCCTCCCGGACACCGGTGACCGGGGCGGGCCCGGCAAGATGCACTTCATCGGCGGCGGAGTGGAGTGTTCTCGCCCTGCCCCTGGACCCTGCAGACCTACCAGGACTTCGCCGCCGTGCCGGCGCCGCGTGGATCGTCGGCGAGAAGACCTCCTTACTTACGACGCCTCTGGCAGCGCCGGGATCTTGAGAAGGAGAATCGGTTCCAGTACTGGCTCTACCGGGATGACGCAGTCCACATCAGCTCGCCCTGACCAATCAACGGTGCGGACGGCCGCGACGACACCGGCCGGACGGTCGCCCCGCAGCAGCTGTCAGTCGGCAAGAGGACGCGATACGACCGCACCCCCACGGCTCCGCCGCCGTGGCCGACGACCGCCATGGACGATTGGCGCCGCAACTACGCAGATGAGCCGGTCCGCCTGAGCATCACCGCTATGTTCAAGAGCAGCGAGGGGATCGTGCCGCTAGAAGTCCCCGTCACCATCGAGGGCACAGCGGGTCGGGGGTCGGTGATGTGGTCGCAGCCGCTCAGCATCGGCGCCAGCTCCCGCGCGCACCCGCACAGCGCGCACAGCCGCGTCCCCGGGGTCTCCGCGACGTCCAGTGCCTGCTCCACACCGAGCAGCGGTGCGCCCAGCGGCGCTTCATCGCAGTCCGGCGCGTGCAACAGCCTCCGGGCCGGGCCCGTCCCTCGCGAACCTTCGTCGTGCCAGCACCTCAGAAAATGCGAACTCAGGCGCTCGACAAATGCGGAGACCGGCCGGCGGCCTGTCGAAAGTTGGGGGAACGGTGTCCTCGGCGCGGGTCCCTGTCACTCACAGGGATAGCTGGTGATGCGGACGGTGTACGCCGAGGAGACCCAGCGGTTGGTGCTCACCTGACGGAATCCGTTGGTGGTGGACGCCGACGCGAGGATCGTGGAGCCGTTGGCGTAAGACCCGACGACCGAGTAGCTGGTGCCGGGACCGCTACGGATCAGCAGACCGCCGCTGGCGTTGACCCTGTAGTAGCACCGGGTGGCGAGCGGACCGGCCGGCGCGAGCTCCACGGCCGCGCCCGTCGTCCGGGCGGGTGCGGCGGCCTGGGCCGTGAGACCGCCACCGAGCAGCGCGGCGGCGGACAGGGCCGTCACGGCCGCCGTGCGAGCGACGGAGCGACGCGGTGACATGGTGCGGCGTGCTGCTGCGACCGTCATGGAATCGATTCCCCTTGCGTCATCGGTTCTGGGTGCGGAACACGTACGTAGGAGCAGCCCGGGCCGCCGAGCGGTGTCACCTCTCAACGTCGGATACCGGAGCCGCGCACCACGCTAGCGCCGTCGGGGCGAAGTCAGCCGCCTGGCCCATGAGAACTCCCCAACCGGAAGGGTGGACGTTGCCCGTTCTGGTTCCGGTTGGAGAGAAGGAAGTACCGAAGGCGCTGGGGATCTTCCAGGGGGCATTCGCGGAAGACCTGTTGCGGATGCTACGCCTCACCGACTCGCACGACCGGTGCACGAGGGACACCCTTAACGCCCTCAAGGGCGAGGGGAGGTCTGAGTGGAGATGCGGCTGGAGGCGAACCAACAGCTGTGGGTGCTCACCGAGCGAGGACACAAGGAAGCGGGGGGAACTGCTTTTGGAGGTCGACCGCGTCAACGAGCTGATGGCGAAGCTGCGCCGCTACACCGACTGGTTCGAGCTCCTGGCGCCGAAGGCCGACCCGACCAGGGAGAAGGCGGGGCGGGCGGCAGGATGCGGCGGTGCACGACTGCTGACTGTGGTCCCGGGCCTATCCGGCGACCGGCGAGAGGGGTACGTACCGGTGGCGTTCGTGTTCACGGGGAAGACCGCCGCGCAGCCCGAGAGCCGGATGCGGTACCTAGAGTGGAGCGCCCGCCGCTACTTCGCTGCCCCCCCCGCACCCGTGGGCTCAGTTCACGGCCGCCGACGACCACTAGGACCTGTCTCCTCGATCACGAGCGGAGCCAGATGAGGAGTGCAGCGGCGGTGACGGTGCCCAGGTAGACGTATCCACGCTTGTCGTAGCGGGTAGCGACGCCTCGGAACTGCTTGATCTTGTTGATCGCCCGCTCGACAGTGTTCCTCGCCTTGTACCGGGCCTTGTCGAAACTGGGCGGTCGGCCTCCGTCTGAACCTATGCGTCGTCGGACGGACTTGGTGTCGCTCTTCTCCGGGATGACGTGCCGGATCCCGCGTCGTCGCAGATAACGGCGAATCGGTCCGTTGCTGTACGCCTTATCGGCGCCGACGCTGTCTGGCATCTGCCTCGGCCGGCCCGCGCCGAGCCGGGGGCCCCGGATCTTGCCCATGACCGGCTCGAACTGGGTGCAGTCTGCCCGCTGACCGGGCGTGACAATCAGCGAGAGAGGGCGGCACCTGCCGTCCACGCTCAGGTGGACCTTTGTGGTCAGTCCGCCGCGGGAGCGGCCGAGTGCTTCGCCTGCCGCACCGCCTCCGCCAGGAATGGGCGCAGGCGCAAGTGCGCGCGCACGTGAACTGATTTTTGCGCGGCCCCCTTTGAGGAACTCGGCGGTGCTGGTGGCAGGCCTATCGGAGCCCCTGCTGCGTGCGGGTGAGCGCGGATCGAGGTGGAGTCGATGTTGATGTTCCAGTCGATGTCGCCCGCTGCGTCGGCGATGGCCTGGACGTGCTGGAGCAGCCGCTCCCAGGTGCCGTCGGCCGACCACAGCGCATGGCGTTTACGGATGGTCTGCCACGGGCCGAAGCGTTCGGGCAGCTTGCGCCACTGGCAGCCGGTGCTGAGCCGGTGGATGATTCCGTTAATCACCTGGCGGTGGTCGCGCCACCGGCCGCACCGGCCGTTGCTCCCGGGCAGCAGCGGCGCGAGCACCGCCCACTCGCCATCTGTGAGGTCCCCCCTGCTGAGCATGACCAGATCAACGAGTCACTGACCATAGAGACACCTTCGCGCCGAGGCGGTATGCACCAGCCCGCTCGAATCCACAGCCTGCCGTGCCAGCTGTGGGGGCGACCAAGCGACGGCGCTCATGCTTCCAGACGATCCAGCCAGGCGTCCTGGCCGTCCGCCAACGGGAAGGCCAGGGGCAGCGGCTCGAAACGGCAGTGGAACGTCATGCCGTTGTCGCCCCCCGCGCCCGTCACGTGGTGGTCCCACGCATCCGGGACGTCTGCGTCGGCGTCCACCTCCAGTTCGAAGAAGGTGGTGTGGCGGGGGAAGCGGCGGATCGGGTGCGGGGTGTGCTCCTCCGCGAGAGGGCGTAGCACCCGCACGCAGGTCAGCCCGCACTCCTCCGCGACTTCCCGCAACACTGCCTCTTCCAGTGGCTCCTCCGGGGCCACACCCCCCGCCGGGATGTGCGTGCCGGGCGGCAGGTCCGCGTCGTGGTCGAACACGAGCAATTGCACCGAACGTCCCGCGCGTCGGCGCAGGACGTAGGCAGCAACCCGGATACGCAACGTCAACTCCCGCATTCCCGCAGCGTAGGGGTTACACATCCCTCGATCGCGAGGGATCCCCCTAGATCGAAGAGACAGGCCCTAAATGAAAACAGGCCTCTCGTCCGGTAAAGCCCCAGCTCAGGAAGTGTCGCCCCCGCGCTCGCGGGGATGAACCGGCCGGTGAGACGGCCGCCGAGTACGACAAGGAGTCGCCCCCGCGCTCGCGGGGATGGGCCGATGCAGTCGAGACCACAACGTGGGGCAGAGGGTCGCCCCCGTGCTCGGGGATAGACCGGCACATCGGTGTGCGTCATCATGAGTCGCCAGGTCGTCCTCGCGCTCGCCTTGCTGGCCGGCAGCTCCTGTCTCAGCGCCGGGCCGCGCCCGTTCAGCACCTGCTCGATCGGCGCCGCGCTAACCAGGTTCAGCCACACCGCTGCTCCATGGTGCGGTGCTGGGCGGCGATGCCGAAGGCCCGCTCGACGCGCTCGGTCGCACCCGATGTCACGCGGTCGATGTGTCGTGCCTCTTGCTCGGGAAGTGCCGTGAACGGCCCCGAGGCGTGGGTGGTGCGGGTGAGGAGCCACAGTGCGGCGTACGGCGCCGTCCTGCGCCCGGTGTACCGCCACCGCCGCGGATCGAGCGTGCCCCCGGACGCGAGGACGTTGCGGCGCGCGGTCGGCGGCCGGCCTCGCGCGCGTAGCTCGTCGGGAGTGCGGGACGACGACGGCGCGCGCGGTCGGCGGTCTCGACAAGGACGGCCTCAGTGGCGCGCATCGTGTCGTAGATGTGGAGGTGGGCGGGGACGGGGTGGACACCGATCTGCCCGCGTTGCCGGGCTCGGCGCCCGCAGGGGTCGAGCCGGCGATCTGCCGTGTTCGCGGATACGTATGGTGACCGCTCGCTGGCCCTGCGGCTGGGGGATGCCCTAGGTCTCGTCCGGGAGGTTCCTCCGCCTTCGTGAGGCCGGTCGACTACCTGGTCCTGGCGTTCGCTTTGGTGCGGGCCAGCCGGTAGGCCTCGGTGCCGGTCTCGATGAAGGGGGCGTTGAAAGTGAGTCGGTCGACGATGGCCGTGCAGAGCCGTGGATCGGTGAACGTCTTTGAGCAGCCGGTGAACGCCTTGAGGCGGTCTGTTTGGCTTGTCGCTCCTTTCGGCCGCTTCTGTTTCCGCCCGCCGGACGGCAGGATTCACCGATGTCGATGAGTGAGACGGAACTGCTGGCTCTCCTGCGTGAACTCGACGACCCCGAGCGGCTGGAGTGGCCGCTGAACTATGACCGCGCCGCAGCGAGCCTCGCGTTCGGCAGGCTGGTACGCCGGCTCGAGACGGAGTTCGGGACCCGGTGCGAGTTCGAGCAGGACACACAGGACGCCAGCGAGTACGGGCGTGTTCGCGTGCCGGCGGATGCGACGACCTGTGGAACGCGGATCGTGGTCTGCGTGAGCAAGTTCGGTTCGCTCGCCGAGGTCTGTGCCGACAACCCGGGGGCCTTCCTGGGCACGGAAGAGGCCCGCGAGGGAGGGGCACTGGACCTGGCCAAATCCGATGGCTGGCAGCTCCGGGGCGGGCACGTCCTCCTCGATGGCGGTGTGGTCGGGCAGGAGGTCGGCGACGGCGGTACGGATCGCACCGCGGCTGACACCATGGTCACGGACGAGGGCGGCGATGGAGCGGCCTTCCAGGTACGCGGTGCGTACGTCGTCGGTCTTCGTGGCCGCCCCGGCGGGGCGGTGACCACCCTTGTTGCCCCGCCGCATCGGACCTCGGGTGTCATCTAACCCTGGTGCCAGCCACCATCGGATCGGAGCCGCTGTCAGGTCCCGAAATCACTGGGTTCATTGGGCGACCGCCGCCCCTGTGGTCATTTGATGGCCTCGGGAGCGGACGCGGCGCGGGTGGACCCCGAGGGGGGCGCGAGGAACCCGGTGCGCCTGAACTCGTGCAGGTAGGTGTCGAGCAGTTCGGCATCGACGGGCGGGCAGACGAGTCCGCTGTCCGCGAGTGCGGCGTCGGTGTTGCGGCGGCTGAAGGTGGGGAAGACCCCGTCGGTGTACATCTGCTTGACCGAGACCTCGCTGTCACGAGCCGGTTCGACGAACATGGCGACGTATGGGGCCATGGGGTGGTCGGGTATCCGTGCCGTCAGGTCGGTGAGCATCTCTGTCCATGTGTCGTAGGGCACGGTCCGCACCGGGTAGCCCATGGCGGTCAGGCGTTCAACGAGCAGGGGCAGACGGGCTGCGCGGGGGTTGGTGAGGTGGTACACGCGTCCGTCGGGGTCCTGGTGGGTGATGATGTGGGTGATCGCGTCGGCGGTGTAGTCCACCGGCACGAAGTCCAGCGGCAGGGCCATGTCCGGGGCGAGGGCGGTTTCGGCGACGGTGCGGAACAGGGCGCACATCATGGTGTCGGTGTTCCACACGCCCCGGCCCACGGTGCCGGTCACCTCGTAGGGGCGGTGGACGGCCACCGGCAGACCGCGCCGGCCGGCCTCGGCAACGAGGTTTTCCGCGACCCATTTGGTCTCGGGATAGCCCAGGGACAGGCGGTCGGCGTGGTCGAGCGGGGTGTTCTCGTCGACGTGTCCGGCGCCTGCGGTGCCGAACCCGGCGATCACCGCGATGGTGGAGATGTAGTGGAGCGGTTTGGTGGTGTGCTCGCCCGCCAACTCCAGCACCGTGCGGGTGCCGCCCACGTTGACCGGCGCGAGCGCGCCGTAGGGGTAGGCGAAGTTGACCCGGGCGCCGCAGTGCACGATCAGGTCGGTCTCACGGGCCAGCCGGTCCCAGTCGCCTTCGGACAGACCGAGGTGCGGCTCGGCCAGCTCTCCGGGTACGGGGACGACACGCCCCAGCAGCGGTTCGGGGTCGAGCCCGTAGCGCCGCATCCTGGCGGCCAGCCGCGCGAGGGCCTGCGGTGGATCGTCGGCGCGAATCAGACAGTGCACGCGCTCCACGCCTTCCCGCAACAGCCGGTCTACGAGATAGCCCCCCAGGAACCCGGTCGAGCCGGTCAGCAGAACCTGCCGAGGCGCCCGCGGAGCGGCCGTCGCGGGCGCGGTGTACCGCAGGTCCGCATCGAGTCGGCTCTCGGCCGCGAAGTCGATGTCCGCGCCGGCGGACTCCTCGTGGCCGTCGAGCAGGTCCCGCACCGTCGCGGCGAAGTCCCGCAGGGACGGGTCGGCGACCAGGCTGCGGATCATCGCACGCCCGAACCCGGCCGGTACCTTCAGCCGTTCGCGTACCGCGGCGGTGACCTGAGTGGCCCGCAGCGACGTACCGCCGAGAGCGAAGAAGCGCATGTCGCGGGCGACTGTGTCCTCGTGGAGAACATCGCGCCACACATGGGCGAGGATTTCCTCCACCTCTCCCCGGGGCGCCTCGGCACGGGCCGCCGACATGGCGGGCGTGGCAAGGGCGGACAGCGACCTGCGGTCGACCTTGCCGCTTGAGGTGAGGGGGAGCGCGTCCACCAGGGCGATCCGCGTCGGCACCATGTAGCTGGGCAGCCGGTCGCGTACATGCTCATGCAGGCGAGCCACGAGGGCCTTGTGCTCACGTCCACCCTGCGCCACGACAGCGGCCACCAGCCGCTGTCCCGCCCCCTCTCCGACGACGTCGACCGCCGTCTGACGCACATGCGGATGTGCCGACAGTACCGACTCGACCTCGTCCAGCTCGACGCGGTAACCGCGGATCTTGACCTGGCGGTCGCGCCGCCCGAGGAACTCGAGCGCCCCGTCCTCGCGCCACCGTGCCATGTCGCCGGTGCGGTAGAGCCGTCCGCGTATTCCCTCGGGACTCCACCGGTCTTCGAGGAAGCGTTCCGCCGTCCTGCGCGGGTCGCCCAGGTAACCCAGCGCCACCCCGTCGCCGCCGACCCACAGCTCGCCCGTCTCGCCGGGGGCGGCGACCGTGCCGTCCTCACGCACCACGTAGGCGGTCGAGCCGGCGACCGGCACCCCGATGGGCACGTTCTCGGCCTGCGGTGCCAGGTGGTCCACCCGGCACACGGTGGACAGGGAGGAGTTCTCGGTGGGCCCGTAGCCGTTGAGGAAGGCACCCGGCCGGCCCTCCGCTAGTACGGCGCGTACCGCGCGGGGGCTGAGCACGTCGCCACCCGCGATGAGAAGACGCAGCCCGGCGAAGAGGTGCGGTGCGAGGTGGACGTGCTGGTGGAAGAGGCCCGCGCTCAGCCACATCACGCTGACGTGCCGACCGCGCACCACGTTCTCCAGTGCCTTGGAGTCCAGCAGGTCCGAGTCCTGGGTGAGGAGGAGGCAGGCGCCGTTCAGCAGGGTGGCGAAGATCTCGAAGCAGGACACGTCGAAGGTCAGGTCGGTGGTGGCGAGAACGCGGTCGTCGGGCCGGATGCGCAGCTCCCCCGCCCCGCGGGCCAGCCTGGTCTGGCCGCGGTGGGGACACACCACGCCCTTGGGGGTGCCGGTCGATCCGGAGGTGTAGATGACGTACGCCGCCTCACCGGCGGCGCGTTCGCGCCACCACTGCGGATCAGCCTCCTCGGGAACGGTGAACAGGTCGTCGGCGCGGACGGCGGTCGTGGCGTCCGGTACCTCTACGGGCCCGTCCGCGCCGTGTACCGCCACCCGGACTCCGGCGTCGCGCAGCATCAGGGTCAACCGGTCGGCGGGCTGGTCCGGACCGACCGGGAGGTAGACCCCGCCCGCGTGCAGGATCGCGAGGATGGTGGCCACTGCCGCCGGTGACCGCCGCATGACCACCGCGACCACGTCCCCGGCACCCACTCCGCATGCCCGCAGTGCCGTCGCGCCGCGCCGGACCTGTACCGCCAGCTCGCGGTAGGTCCATGCACCGTCCGCCCACTCCACGGCCGTTGCCTCGGGCCGGGCGTCTACCTGTTCCGTGAAGAGGAGCGGGATGCTGGCCGTCCGGGGATGGCCGGTGGATACCTGGTTCCAGCTACGGGCATGCTGGGGTAGGGGGGTGGGGGTGATGTCGTTCGGCATTGCCACGCCGACTCCTCTGGTTCGTTTGGGTGGTCAGGTCGTTGTCCTGGGGCGTCACCCCGACAGGGGGCCGGCGTGGTGACGGGGATGGTGTGCGTGCCGGCCCGCCGGGGGCCCGCGCGGAAGCGTCAGGAGCGAAACACCGGACCGCGCACGGCGTCGCCGTGCCGAGGGGAGTCCCACTCCGCCGCCCGGGCGGGCCCCTGGCGCGGTGCTAAGGGACACCGGTACCGGCTGTCCTACGCGGGGCTCCTCTCGGCGACGATGCTGTGGGCCGAGGCGTCCTGGCGCAGCAGGGCGACGGCCAGATCCGCGGCCATGCCCCGGATCGCCTCCAGAGGCGGGCTCGCCTTCTCGGGGAAGTGGACGTCGATGTTGCTCTTCAGCTCCAGCACCCACCGGGCGGCGTCCTCCGGGCAGGGCAGCACCCGGTCGTCCCGGATCCGGAATCCGCCGTCCCGCAGGACCTCGGTGACGTAGCGCAGCGACTTGCGGTGCCGCAGCGCCAGATGGTCCGCGTTCGCGGGCAGATCCGGCTCACGGTCCAGGAACTCCTCGGTGTAGAGCGTCTCGGAGACGACGAACAGGGACCCTGGCCGCATGCGGCGGGCCAGCGCCTCGACTGCGGTTTCGTACACCTGTGGGGGGAGGTGCGTGATGACTCCCCGGGCGATCACGAGGTCGTAGGGCTGCTCCCGGTCGGGCAGCTCGGCGATGTCGGCGGCGTCGCACAGATACAGGTGGACACGGTCCGGCCGGGGCACGTCGCGCACGAAGCCGGCACAGTGGGCGAGCTGCTGGGCGCTGATGTTCATGCCGTCCAGGCGCGGGCAGTCGGGATAGACCTGCGCGAGGTGCCTGAGCGTCGCCCCCCATCCGCACCCGATGTCCAGGATGCGTCGCGGGGTGGTCTGGCCGGAGCCGTCACCTGTGGCGAGGGCGAGTTGCCGTTCCAGGTGCCTGCGTCCCGCCTCGTCGAGGGACACGGGGCGAGGGGAGTCCGGGTGGCCGAAGACGCCCCACTGGAAGTGCAGTTGCTCGCCCAGGACTTTCTGCCAGTCGCCCGGGGAGTCCTCATAGGCCCGGACCACGTGAGCGCGGAACGGGTCGCTGCGGTGGCTCGGCAGTACCTCATACGCCGGTTCGTCGATGCCGTTCATCGGTTGCCTCCTTGTCGGACAGGCGGTGTTGGACAGGTGACGCGGTGCCGGGGCGGCGGCCCCGGCACCGGGGTGTCACGGGCTCAGACCGTGTCGGCCGCCGCGGCCTTCCAGACGTCCAGCAGTGCGTCTGCGATGCGGTGGGCGTGGAACAGCGCTTCCTGCGGATCGTCGCCCCGGTCGAGGCCGTCCTGGGCGACGGTCAGGGCGAGTTCTGCCAGGGCGGCGTCGCCGGGGTCGTCGTAGTAGTCGAGGAACTCTCGCGGCACCGGTGCACCCGTCTCCCGCAGGCGTCGTGCGACGGCGGTGGCGCCGGAGTAGTAGACGTGCATGTCGGTGTGGGCAGCCAGAGCTGCCGCGGTCTGGCTCCCGCATGCGGCGATCCAGGACATGGCGCCGTGGAAGGAGTAGGCGCCGCTCTTCGTCGGCCGGCCCACCAGGTCGGTCTCGGTCATCTCCAGGGCCCTGGCCACTTCCCGCAACTTGGGAGTGGCCTCGTGGACGATGTGTGCCAGGGTCACCCAGAGTTCGGCGGCGGGCCGGTGCGGATACCGGGTCAGCAGGGTCCCGTACGCGACGAGTTCCACCGCGTGTGCCCGGTACTCGACCGCCACCAGACGACGCAGCGGTTCCAGGACGCCGGGCTCGGTGACGGGCGCCAGGGTGAGCGGACTGCCGGGGGCCTCGCTCGTGAGGCTCTGTCGGACGTCGTCGGCCAGGGCCTTGGCGTCCATGTGGCTTCGGGTGGTCATGTGATTCCCTTCGGTGGTCGGCGACGGATGGCCGTCGCCGGTGCGGGTGGTGAGCGGTTCAGGCGGCGGGGCCATCGGTGGCCCGCGGTGGCGGGAGGTATCCGCTCTCCCGGAGGCGGCCGAGGTAGAGGTCGATCAGCCGGGCGTCGACCGGTGGGCAGTTCAGGCCGGCGTCCGTCGAGACACGGTCGGTGTTGTCGCGGCCGAAACGGGGAAGCGTGCTCGTCAGATACGCCGACTCGACGGCGGGGTCCGTGTCGGTCGCGGGCGCGGCGATCAGCGGGAGGTATGGCGTCATCGGGTGCCGGGGGTCCGCGTCGACCGCCCGGACGACTCCGGCCACCCATTGCCGGTATCCGACCGTGCGCACCCGGTAGTTCATGGCACGCAGACGGTCCACGAGGAGGGACAGCTGTGCCACGTCGGGGTTGGTGATGTGGTAGACGCGGCCGTCGGGCTTCTCGTGGGTGATCACCCTGGTGATCACGTCGGCCGTGTGGTCGACGGGGACGAAGTCGAGCGCCAGCGGCACGTCGGGGGCCGTGCCGGTCTGCGCGATCGTACGGAACAGCGCGCACATCAGGGTGTCGGTGTTCCACATGCCCCGGTCACCGGTACCCGTGACCTCCGAGGGACGGTGGATCGAGGTGGGAAGCCCTTGGCGCGCGGCCTGGGCCAGCAGTTGCTCGGCGACCCATTTCGTCTGGGTGTAACCGGTCGGGAGTCGGCCGGGACGGCCGAGCGGGGTGGACTCCGTCACGTGCCGGACCCCGGCGAGGCCGAGGCCGGTGAGGACTCCGACGGTGGAGATGTGATGCACGGGCTTGAGCCGGTGCATACCCGCCAGTTCGATGACTGTGCGGGTACCGCCGACGTTGGTCGGAGCCAGTGTTTCGTAGGGGTAGGCGAAGTTGACCTGCGCGCCGCAGTGCACGATGACGTCGCTCTCCCGTGTCAAACGCCTCCAGGTTGCCCTGTCCACTCCCAACCGTTCGGCGGACAGGTCACCCGTGACCACCGTGACCCGGCCGTCCAGGCCTCGTGGATCCAGGCCGTAACGCCGCATCCGGGCGGCGACGCGCGCGGAGCCCTGCGCGTCGTCCCGTGCGCGGACGAGGCAGTAGAGATGTTCCGCACCGGCTGACAAGAGCCGATCGATGAGGTGGACGCCGACGAACCCGGTACCGCCGGTGACGAATACCCTTCCCAAGCGGCCTAATTCGGACAGCGGTCCGGTGAACGGCAGCATCCGGTCCAGTCGCGCCTCGGCGCGAAAGTCCGGCTTCGTGGGTGCGGCCCGCGCCGTCCCTTGCCCGGCGAGTCGCCGTGCCCGCTCTGCGAAACCACCGAAGGTCGGACTGCTCAGCAGCTCGCGGACAAGGGCGCTGCCCATCCCCGGGTCGATGCCGAAGTGGCGGCGGGTTGCCGCGGCGACGTGTGTAGCCGTCAACGACGTTCCGCCCAGGGCGAAGAAGTCGTCCCCCCGCCCCACGGCGTCCGTGCCCAGGACCTCGCACCAGATTCGCTCGAGTGCCCTCTCATCCGCGCCGTATGGCGGTGGGCCCTCGCGGCGACCGGCCTCCGGCTGGGCGAGCAGGGTCAGGAGGCGGGCGTGATCCGCCTTGCCGCTCGCCGTCAGGGGCAGGTCGGGGGCGCAGACGATCCTGCTGGGCACCATATGCGCCGACAACCGGTCCCGCGCGTGGTCGTACAGGTGGGTGGTTAGCGCGGTGGCATCAGCGCCCGGGATGGCGACCACGACGGCACCGAGGTGTTTCCCCAGTCCTTCGCCCAGTATGCCGACGGCGGCCTCCCGGACGTCTGGATGGGTGCACAGCACGGCCTCGACCTCGTCCAGTTCGATCCGGAAGCCCCGCAGCTTCACCTGCCTGTCCCTGCGCCCCAGAAACTCCAGCACGCCGTCCTCCCGGCGGCGCACGATGTCGCCCGTCCGGTAGAGGCGGCCCTGCGGATCTTCACCGAAGCAGTCGGGAACGAAGCGCTCCGCAGTCAGTTCAGGGTCGTTGAGGTAACCGATCGCCACACCGTCCCCGCCCGTCCACAGTTCCCCCTCCTCCCCGGCCGGGGCCAGGCTGCCGTCGCACCGGACCACGTGAACGGTGGTGGCGGGCACCGGTGTGCCGATGGGGACGAGTTCCGCGTCGTCGGATAGGTCGCGGACCGTGTACGACGTGGTGATGACGCCGTTCTCCGTCGGCCCGTAGCCGTTGATCAAGGTGGTGGGCGCGCCGTGGGCCAGTACGGCGCGGACGGCGCCGGGGTTGACCGAGTCACCGCCCACCATCAGACAGCGCAGTCCGGAGAACATGCGGGGTGCCGACTGGGCGTGTACGTGGAACAGTCCGGCGGCCAGCCACAGGGTGGTGATGCGGTGCTGGCGCAGGCACTGCTGCAAGGTCTCGGTGTCGAGCAGGACTTCGGGTTCCGGGAGGACCAGGCAGGCACCGTTGAGCAAGGTGCAGAAGATCTCGTAGTACGAGACGTCGAACGTCGGGTTGGTCGTGGCGAGCAAGCGGTCGCCGGGCCTGGGGACCGCCGGGTGGTCGGCGGTCACGAAGCGGACCAGGCCCCGGTGGTGGCACAGCACACCCTTGGGCGCGCCGGTCGAACCGGAGGTGTAGACGAGGTACGCGGCGTCCGTCGCCACCCGTCCTGCGGTCCGGCGCGGTTTGGGCCGTGCCGTCCTCTCCCGTTCCAGTTCGCGAGTGGTGACCCGGACGAGCGGGAGAGCCGGGGGGACAGTGGCGTCCGGCAGGGTCACCACATACCTGGCGGCCGCGTGCCGAATCATCATGGCCAGCCGTTCGCCGGGAGTGTGGGGGTCGAGGGGGAGGTGGACGGCGCCTGCCTCCAGGACGGCGAGCGTGGTCACCACCGACTGCGGGGAGTGGTCAAGGAGTACGGCGACGACGTCGCCGTCGCTCACGCCGCGAGCCCGCAGGTGCGCGGCGGCGCCGTACACCCGGTCGCGCAGCTTCCGGAACGTCCAGCGGCCGCCGTTCCACACCAGCGCCTCGCTGTCGGGGGTCCGCCGTGCCTGCCGGGCGAACAGGTCCGGGAGCAGGGCGTCGCGGAGGTCGCCGGTAGGGGTGTCCTGGCACGCGCGGACGTGCCGACGGGTGCGGCCGTTCGGCGTGGGCGCCGTCGACGGCATGATCGACTCCTCTCCTGGGTCGACTGGCCGGGATGTGCGGGGCCGGTTGCGGTCAGCCGGTGAGCAGGACCTTTCCGGCGCGTCCGGGTCGCCCCGTGCGTTCGAGCGCGGTACGGAAGTCGGCGAGGTCGTAGCGTTCCGCGACCTCCAGGCCGGGCAGGCCTCGTGCGACGGCTTCCTGGACCTCCCCGGTGAGAACGCCCAGCTCCTTCTCGTCCAGGCGCTCCATACGGGCGGGAAGCCAGAAGCCGCACACGCTCACCTGCCGGAAGACCAGGTCGTCGGGGCGCACCGAGAGGGGGCGGCCGGACAGCATGCCGTAGGAGACGAACCGTCCGGCGGGACGGAGGGAGCGCAGAGCCGCGTCGCCGAGAGCGCCGCCCACCGCGTCCAGCACCGCGTCCACCTGGCCGCACTCCACGGTGTCGCGTACCGCCTCGGTGAGGGCGCCCGCGGAGCCGGCCGTCAGGGGCCGCGCGCCCAGGCGCGTCAGCGCGTGTGCTTGTTCGCGGTGTCTGACCACGGGCAGGCACCGGACACCGCGCCCGCTCGCCAGGTGGATCACCATGCGGCTCACGGCGGAGGCACCCGCGGTGAGGAGCAGCGTGGCGCCCGGTTCGAGGGCGAGGTCACGCACGAGCAGGTGGGCGGTGAACGGGTTCACGGTGAGCTGGCAGACGGCCTCGGTGGAGACGCCGTGCTCGACCGGGATCACCGAAGTGCCGGGGACGCAGATGTGTTCCTGCCACGTTCCTGTGGCGGAGACCGCCACCCGGGTGCCTGGTGCGGGCCCCCTGGTGCCGGGGCCGAGGGTGTCCACGGTGCCCGCCCCCTCGAACCCGGCGACAGCCCAGCCGCTCTCCCGGGTGCCCCCGTCCGGTCGCGGGGTGAAACGAGCCTCGCGACCGTAGGAGCCTTGGACGAACAGGAGGTCCGAGGGGTTGATCGGACGGGCGGTCAGCCGTACCCGTACCTGGCCCGGCCCCGGTTCGGGACGGGGAAGGTCTGTCAGGCGGAGCACACGGGCAGGATGTCCGTACCCCTGGAAGGCCACGGCCCGCATGATCAGCCCGCTTCCCCGCGCAGGTGCCGGTACAGGCTCTCGCTCAGCGAACCCACCGTCTCCCGGCCGCTGTGGACGACCTTGTTGACGAGTACGTGAGTGGCGTCGCCACCGTGCAGCGCGTCCGCCAGTTGTCCCGCCGAGCCCGCACCGCCGGAGGCGATGACCGGAAGCCCGGACACCCGGGCCGCGGCGCGGGTCAGTTCCAGGTCATAACCGATGCCCGTGCCCTCACGGTCGACGTTGTTGGCGAGCAGCGAGCGCACGCGCAGTTCACCGAACCGCCGGGCTACGGTGAGGGCGTCCACCGAGGTGCGGGTGGCGCCGCCGTGAATAACGGTCCGCCATCCACGCTGCCGGTCGCCCGAGCAGTTGACGACGCCGATGAGCCGTCGGCCCCCCAACAGGCGGGCGGTGCCCCCCACGCGGTCGGGTTCATCGACCATGCTGGTGCTGACCGAGAGCGCGTCCGCGCCCGCGGACAGCAACTCCTCGCACTCCTCGGGCGTCGGCAGGACTCCGTGCTGCACCGAGACGAGCAGTTCCAGGCCCGTCCCGTGCAACTCGCGCAGCAGGTCGGGCAGATAGCCGATGGCGGTCCAGGGATCGACGACGTCCAGGAACAACTCGCCGGCACCGTCGTGCGCATAGCCGGCAGCGATGCCGACGACGTCGAGGGGGTCGGCGAGACCCGGGATCCCGGACGGGTCGGTCGCCACGCCGTCACGCACGTCGATGCAGGGAATCACCTGCCGGGCCACCTGGGCCCATGAGTCCATGGTGCCGCTTCCTTGTCGCATTCCTTGTCCCATCGGTCATCCGCCTTCCAGGTAGTTGCGCAGTCGCCGCAGCCGCGGGCCGCGGGGTGCGAGGTGATGTGCCACTGCCAAAGCCGATGCCATGGCCGCTTCCTGTGTCTCCACCGGGGTCGTGCAGTGTCCGAGGAAGAGGAGGCGCTGTCCCTCTTCGATCGCGCCCAGCCGTTGCCTTGCCCGGCATGCCCGCGGGGTGGGGAGCGTCGCCCGGAACGAGGAGCGGGCGAGTTCCGCACGGGGCCACCCGGCGCGGTGGTCGACCTGGCTGACGAACAGATCGACACCCAGCGAGGGGCCGTACCAGGTCGTGGTCTCGCTCCGGCCCGCCTCCACCGTCGTGTTGCCGGCGGACCACACGCGCCGGTCCTCGGGCATTCCGTACGGATCGCGGTGCAGGACGTAGGTCACTTGCCGGTACGCGACGGCGTTCAGTGCCGCTTGCCAGGCTCCCGTGCCGGCCAGACCAGAGAGTGCTGCCAGGGCGTGGTCCGCCGGCAGAGCCAGGGCGACCGCGTCCACCGGGTGGACAGCTCCCGCTCCGTCCACGAGTTCGAAGCCCTCTGCGACCTGGCGCACCGCCCGCAAGCCGGTCCCCAGTCGCAGCTTGACCGAAGGCGAGCCGGCGGCGAGTGCATGGACGAGGGACGCGGACCCCGATCGCAGGTACGTGGTCCGGGGGACCGTGTCCGGCGGTGTGAAGGTCGCGCCGACCGCCCGGGCGGACAGGGTTCTCGCCTCGTCCAGCGTGCAGCCGTGGAGTGAAGCCGGCAGCGCGCACAACAGGTGCTCCACCGAGGGGGAGGGCAGCGACCACGCGTGCAGGAGGTCGTCGAGCGTGACGTCCCAGGACATCCCCTCCGTCTCCCACCGCGCGGATTCCTCGGCGAAACGGACCATGGCCCGGTACGCCGCTCCCCCCGTCGTGACCGGTCGTGCCACGTCGGCGGGTTCCGCGGCCGAGACCCACAGGGCCGGATGCTCGTGCTTGCGGAACACCACGCGAGAAGCCGTGGTCGCCACGAGATCCCCCGCCGGGACACCCGCCGACGCCGCGATGTGCCGCCAGACCGGAGACACCTCGACGGGTGTCTCCCTGACACCGAGGTCGATGACGTGAGTACCGCCGTCCGCCATAGTCTGTACGGACTCAGCGTTCCCGCCGAGCCTCGTCCGCTCCTCCAGCAGGAGCACCTCATGGCTTTCGTCGAGCAACCAGGCCAGCGTCAGACCGGCGATCCCGCCGCCCGCTATTCCCACGCGCACGGTCATAACCCTTGTCGGCTTCGCCGGCCGGCCTGGACGGCTTCTGGTGCTCGCTCCGCTCCGGCGGCGAACCGCCAAAAGCCGTCCAGACCGGCCAGCAGGGTTTTGGCGACCGCCGCGGCGTGGTCGGACGTGTCGCCTTCGCGGGCGCCGTCCTCCACGACGGTGGCGGCCAGGTCGAGCAGCTCCGAGGGTGCCGGCGCGCTGTAGTGGTCACGGAACGCCTCGGGCACCCTCGGGCCGGCGTCGGCCAGCGTCCGCACGAGTTCCCGGCACTCCCGCGCATAGGCCGCGAAGTCCGACCGCAGCGCCAGTGCCGCGGCAACGGGCCCGGCGTGCAGGCACATCCATGAAACCGCCATGGGGAAGGCGAACGCGTCGGCGGCTGTTACCGGGTCGAGAGCGGAGACGGAGGGTGAACCCACCGCCTTCGCGCACCGGTCGAGGCTCGGCCTGACGGAGCGTAGAACGGAAATCAGCCCGGTGAAGAGGTCGGCTGCCGGTCCACTCGGGAAACGGGTGAGAAGTACTGCGTAGGTCACGGTCTCGGTCTCCAGGCACAACTGGTCGGCCTGCACCATGCGACGGAGGTTCTCTCGGTTCACCCGGCCATCGCGAGCTATTCGCAACAGTGCGTTATCGCGCTGCTTGATGAGCCGCTCCTGCTCGACGAGTAACTGGGCGGCAGCAGACACAGGACCAGCATTCATGAATTCACCTCACCCGTATTGTTTAGTGGCTTCGTTCCGTGCAGTCCGAGTGCCCGAGCTTCGTGTCCGAAAACACTAGAAATTCGGTACCTTCGATACGGCACCCGGTCCTTTAGTCCCGCCTTGACGCCCGTAAGGGTCGGCACGCGGTGGAGCGCAGTCCGGTGAGTTCAGGTGCTGCAGGGGTAGAAAATAATTAGTGAGGGTGGATTGACGCGTAGGGGCGCAGGTAGACAGCTCATGGATCGGCCGGGCGCCACGGAATCGGAAGTCGAACGAATTCCTGGTTCACCGCCCCGCGAACCAGGGAACACTGACCCTGCCTGCTTCCGGCGCCAGAGCCGCTGTCCCGTCCGTGAGCGACAGACTCATCCCGGGGGGCGATGCCATGCCCGACGAAGAAGAACCGTGTCATCTGGAGCTCATGTGCAGTCTTCGGGTGCTGCTACGGGAGCTCGATGAGATAACCCGAATATTGAGGAGCCTGATTGAGGAACGCCGGTCGGATCTCGAATTCACTGACCGGTTTACGGGGATATCCAGCAGCAAAATGCAATGCCTCACAGATCGCGAGAAGGCAGTCTTCCAGCTACTTGTGACCGGTCTTTCGAATCGCCAGATAGGGCGTAAACTCGGCATAGCCGAACGCACAGTGAAGAACAACCTGCACTCCATCTACCGGAAGATCGGGGTATCGGGTCGGGCCGAGGCGATCGCCCAACACTTTGGGATCCCTGTCCGGCGCCACAGGGCAAGCGACTAAAGGCTCGCACGGCGGACTCCTTCAAGACGTGGGCGGACACCCGGGCAGGCGGCGCCTCGCGGCACCGGGCGGGGGGAGGAGGATCAGGAAAGGAGGGCGGCGGGCAGCGTGTCGAAGGCGCGCATGGTCGCCGTGCGGCGCCGTACGCCGTCGCCGGCAGCGGGCAGTTGGGCGGGGTAGTCGTCCAGGGCCGTGACCAGGGCGCGCAGTCCCGCCTGGGCGACGGTCGTACCGATGCAGGAGTGCGGACCCCACCCGTAGCCGAGATGCGGGTTCGGGGTGCGGTCCAGCACCAGCTCGTCCACCCGCGCGAAGGCGGCCGGGTCACGGTTGGCCGCCGCGAACAAGACGACGACCTTCTGCCCGGCGGTGATCTCGACCGAGCCGATTTGGCACGCCCGTACCGCCGTGCGCGTGGTGCCCTGCACCGGCCCGTCGAAGCGCACCAACTCGTCCACGCCCGTGGCCAGCAGTGCCCGGTCCCTCATCTGGTGCAGGGCCCCGGGGTGTGCGAGGAGGGTATGCACGGCGTTGCCGACGGCGGCCGCTGCCAACGTCCGCATCCCCGAAGAAGCCCGCGACCGGCTCGCGGACCTAGGGCGTGTCCGCAAAGTGGTTGGCTCGTTGGTCTGTTCGTGGTGCGTCGTCATGAGCTGACAGATGAGTCGTGGGCGGTGATCGAGCCGTT